>NZ_CP041405.1:3135000-3435000 GCF_007066085.1 Paenibacillus thiaminolyticus
GCGATCGACAGAAAGGTGCTCTTCCCTGAGCCGGACGGGCCGACGACGGCGACAAATTCCCCTTCATCGACTTGCAGGGACACATTTTTCAAAGCCATTACCGTCGTATCCCCTCCGCCATACTGCTTATTGATATTTTCCAATACAAGCCTGGCTGTCATTACTCCACCCTCCCTATCGCTTCCATGGCGTCGACCTGCGCGATGCGCCGCAAGGATAACAAGGCTCCGAGCACCGACACAAGCACGAGCAGCCCCGAGTACGTGGCCAGAACCTTGCCGCCGAGCTCGAACGGCATGCTGGCCGGCAATATGAAGCTAAGGCCGAAGGTCAATCCAATGCTGATCGCGACGGCGACGACCGCCAGCAGCAGCACTTGTCCGATAAGATTCCGCGCCAAATACGATGTGCTCGCCCCAATCGCCTTGATGATGCCGTACTGATTCGTTTTTTGCAAAGTAATAACATAGAAGAAAACAGCTTGCACAAAAGCGGCGATGACGACGAGGAAACCGATCATCATCGATAAAGAGCCTTGTTCTTCCTTGAAACCAGGGATGCCTGACATCGCCTCCTTCAGCGTCGCCGTCTCGACGCCATCGAAGTGGGAAGCCAGCGTATCCGGAACCGACGGGTCCCCTTGTATCGCAATCGCGTTATAAGACGGGGCTGGCCGGCCCAACGTGTCCATCATCGCATCCATACTCTTCATATCCATGTAGATGACAGGCGTATGACTGAATGTCTGCCCTTCCGCAAAGCCGACGACCTTCATGGTTGCCTTCGTATCTGGGATGGTCAACGTATCACCGAGCTTTACGCCATCTTTTTGCAGTGAGCGGTCAACCACCACTTCATGCGCATCGTTCACCGCCGGGGATGCCCCTTCCACGATCGGAGGCATCAGCATCCCCTTCGTATCGATGGCGAACAGCGTCACATCGGACTTCCGCTCCGATCCGTCCCGGGTCAGCGTCAGCATCGTCTGCGCCAGCGGCGTTGCTTCCCGCACGCCGTCCTGCTTGGCGACTTGCGCCAATCGCTCTCTCGGCAAGGAGGAGCGCGCCAGCTTGAACTCCGAATCGGACTGGTAAACGAGGAAATCCGCCTTCATCCGCTTGATCGCGGACGCATTATCATCCGAGAGGCCGTTCGCCAGACCGGATATGATTAAGGTTAAGGAAGCAATCATGACCATAATGAACCCGATCAGCAAAAAACGGGCTCGGGCATGCTTCAATTCCCGCATCGCTAAAAACATGTTGTTCCCTCCTTCTCTCTTGCACGGAATGCTGGAAACGCCGTCTGTCACAGTCAACCAGTGTCCCTCCCGCTTGTGTCAGTATAGAATATGAAAATGAACTCATCATGAACGGAACGTTACAAAAAGGAAAGCGGACTAGATGCAGCCCAAAAAAGCCTTGATATGTCCGGATCGCTCCGAACGCACCAAGGCTGGTGGATAGAGATTACGCTATGGAAACACACTAAAATATATATGTCGATGCTGGGCATCAAGGATCGAAGCAATCCGGGCAATCATGTCAACCAACCCGAGTCTAAGGCTGCCAGGTGTACACGGGAGTGTCGCTTGTTCCCGTCGGGTTCGATGTCGCCGTGAACGTCCGGTTCGCCCCGCCCTCCCAAGTGACATGCCCTGCCGTGTCTGTGATGATGAATTTAAACTGGAAGGTTGCCCCGGCCGGCACGCTGACCGGCAAGAACCACTCTGGATAATTCGGATTCATGAAGGAATCGAGCGCTTTATCCGGATTCCAGCCCCCCAGTTCGGCAATATCGCCGATGACATAGACATTCTGTCCCGGCTGCGTCGTCTTATTGACGTGGAAAATGACCTGCACTTGATCCCCGCCCAGCACCTGGTACCGGAACGGGTTGCTCGTCTTCCCGCCCTTCGTGACGGTAATCGCATAGTCGCCGGCCGGCACATGCGGAACAACGGCAGCGATCCGGTTATCCTGTGCGGATACGACCGTGGCCTGCTGAGAACCGAACGCGACCGTTGTCGCACCGCCCAAGCCGGTTCCATAAATATAGACGGTGTTGCCTGGCCGGCCCATCGTCGAGATGACGTCGCCGATATGCGGTTCCGCAGGATCGGCTGGCGGATTATGCGACCAGACGCTGACCTCGCCGCCAGCGAGTGTAAAGGCCGGAATCTGAAACGCTCCGTTCTGATTGACGACGGTCATTGCCCGGCCATATAGCAAGCCGTCCAATGCATCGGCATAGGTCCCCGCGGGAAGGGTCGTCCTCAAGGCCGGGACGGATACGGAACGATCCGGCTGCCTGTTCACGGCGACAATGACCTGTGTGCCGAAGAACTGGCGCTTGTAGACGAGCGCATCGTCATTGCTGTACAAAATATCGGTCGTCCCGTATGCCAAGGCCTCATTGGACTGCCGCAGGGCCGACAGCTTGCCGATAAGGCGGTAGGCTACCGTCTGCTCGCTGAACGCCGGGGCCGCAGTCTGCATGAACAAGCGGCCCGCATCCGACCCGCCATGGCCCGGATTCAAATATTGCTCCGTGCCATAATAGAGGTTCGGGATTCCGCGCGAGGTAAGCAGCACGGCCAGAGAAGCATGATAGGGCTTGTCATTCGGCTGGATATAGCGGAAGCGCGACACGTCATGATTGTCGATAAAGGTGACGGCCTGATTCACCACCGTATAGTCCGCGCTCGTCTGTACGAGCATTTGTCCGAAATCGCTCATGCTTCGGCTGAAATCGCCAAACGCTTGCCGGTTCGCATTGTAATATTCGAAGTCCAGGTTGTTGACGCCTGTCCGATCCGGGAACGTCCGGTATTCATCATACTTCGGATCAGGCCGGCCGATGAAAAATTCCCCAAAGTGGGTCACCGGACCGCCCGGAGCAGAATCGATCGCATCCTTGAATCCCTTCACAAATGCCGGGTTCATATGCAGCGTGGCATCATGGCGGAAGCCGTCGATGCCCTTCGCCTTCCAGAACTTGCCCGCCTTCTCCAAATGCTCGATGACGACGCCGTTCTCCTGGGAATAGTCGGCGAGCGAAGCCAATTCCTTATGCCGGTACCCGAATTGGGATGTATCGCTGTCCGGCCGGTCCCCTTCATGATGGAAAAAGCCGTTCATATCGTTGAGGATGTCGGCGATTCGGTTCTCCACCTTGCCGTCGCCGTTGTAATCAATTGGGTTGCCGTCCGGGTCGAACACATACTGGCCGGAGCTGTCGCGATCCGGTTCATACAGCACGCCGTCGCCGTCCGGCCGCGGGCCGGAATGGTTGGTCACGAAATCGATAACCACCTTGATCCCGTTGTCATGAAGCGCATCAACCAGCGCCGTGAAGTCCTGCATTTTTCCGAAATGAGGGTTGGTGGCGAAGTAATTCCGCGCATGGTAGCCGTGATAGGACGCATACATGCCGGCGATCAGGTTCTCCCGGTTCTCGTACGGAGCGGAGATCCATACGGCCGTAATGCCCATATTTTTGAGGTACGGGATTTTCTCCTGAATGCCTTTCCAATCGCCGCCTTGATATTTGTTCAGATCGGTTCCGTCGCCGCGTCCATCCCCATTGTCATCATTGAACAGCTCCGGAGGCGTCCTCGGGGGAATGTTGTTCGCGGGATCTCCGTCATAGAAGCGATCCGTCAAGATCTGATAGATGACGTCCTTCGATGTCACCGGGCCTAATGATCGTCCCGACGCCGCGGCGTCTGCGGGCAGAGGATAGGCCGCCGTATAGCCAACGATCAGAGCTAGCGCCAAGAACACAGAGAATAGCTTCTTCATGAACCGATTCATTGTCATCATGATGGACACCTCTTCACCTATAATGGAAAGCTGGCTTGCCCTCATCGCGGTTCTTCCCTGTCTATCATGCTGAAAAAGGAAAGTTCCGCCTGGAGCGATTCATACGTGGTGCATCCGTTTCTTTTGTTTATGCCGTGAAGTCGATTATGCCATTCTAGGTCGGTATGCCGCCTTAGCTGGCTGGTGCTGAAATGATCACCTCCGCTTCTGCATTGCCGTTGCATCCAGGAACAATCTTGATTCAATGGTTTCTTATCTCATGATTACATAAATCTGTTATCGGTGTAAATGCATCTTTTCGTATGAAAAAAGCCCCTCTTCCTGAATGGAAAAAGGGCTTACCGTATCGCTTATGCTGTCTTATTCCGCTGGCATTGCCTCTTGCAGTAGACGAACTAACTCATTCTCGTCGGTAATGACGGAGATGCCCAACTGCTCGGCCTTGGCGAGCTTGCTGCCGGCCTTCTCGCCGGCGACGACGAGATCCGTCTTCTTGGATACGCTGCCGGTTACTTTGGCGCCGCATGCCTCCAGCTTCGCGGTCGCTTCTTCCCGTGTCATGAGATGCAGCGTTCCGGTCAAGACGACGGTCTTGCCGTAGAAGAAGGAATCCGTGCTGACCGGCTTCGGCTTCTCGATCGGCTGCGGGCGCACGCCGAATTCAAGCAGGCGCTTCACGCTCGTCTTGTTCACTTCATCCTCGAAGAACGAGACGATGCTGTCCGCGACAATGTCTCCGACATCCGGAACGGAGATGAGCTCCTCCCGCGTCGCATTCATAACGCCCTCCAGCGTGCCGAAATGCTCCGCAAGCGCTCGGGTCGTCGTCTTCCCCGTATTCGGAATGCCGAGGGCGAACAGAAACGCAGACAGATCGCGCGTCTTGCTCGCTTCGATCGCCTGGAGCAGATTATTGGCCTTCTTCTCTCCGAACCGGTTCAGTCCGACAAGTTGATCGAACGTCAGCGTGTACAGATCCGACGGATCATGAACGTCCAGCTCATTGTAAATCTGCTCGGCCGTCATAATGCTGAACGTCTCGATGTCCATCGCATCCCGGGACGCAAAGTGCACGATCCGCCCGACAATCTGCGGCTTGCAGTTCAGCTTGTTGTTGCAGAACAGATGGGCCCCGCGCATCTCCAGCTCCGATCCGCAGGACGGGCAATGCGTCGGGTACACGATTTCTTCTCCATCCTGCTCCTCCGTCACTTTACCGAGAATCTCAGGGATGACGTCGTTGGAACGCCGGATAAAGACGCGCGATCCAAGGGCGTGTTTCAAGTTTTTGCGCTCGATGTCCCCAACATTGTTCAAGGTGCAGTTCTGGACGGTCACGCCGGCCAGCTCCACTGGCTCGACGCGCGCGACCGGAGTGATCTTCCCCGTGCGGCCGACTTCCCAGTTGACCTCTTCAAGCACAGTCGTTGTCTCCTCCGCCTCGAATTTGAAGGCAATGGCCCAGCGCGGGAACTTGTCGGTGTAGCCTAAAACCTCCCGGGTGCGCATATCGGTAATCTTGACGACCGCCCCGTCGATCAGGTAATCAAGCGTCAGGCGCCGTTCCTGGATCTGCTCCAGCTCGGCATGCACCGCTTCGATCGAATCGAAGTAGGAGATATACGGATTGACCTTGAAATGATTGTCCTTCAAAAACGCCATCATCTCCTGATGGGTCTGGAAGGCCAGTCGATCCGCGTAACCAATATTATAGAAGAACGCGTTCAGCTTCCGCTGCGCCGTGACTTGCGGATTCAGGTTGCGAAGCGCGCCGGCTGCGGCGTTCCGCGCATTTTTGAGCGGATCGGCGGCCGTCTTGTTGTACGCCTCCAGCACAGACAGGTTCATAATCCCCTCGCCCTGTACCTCTATCGTCCCTTCCTTGTAAGGAATGGTCAACGGAATGGAACGGATTGTTCTTACTTGCGGCAGAATCGACTCGCCGACGGTGCCGTTGCCCCGCGTCGCTGCCTGGACCAGCTTGCCGTCCGTATACGTCAGATTGAGCGTCAACCCGTCGTATTTCAACTCGACGACATAAGCGGGATCCGGGAGCGGCTCCCGATCCGGATTCTTGGTGTTGTAATCCTGAATCAGGCGCAGCACGCGTTGATGCCAGGTGTGAAGATCATCTGCCGACTGGGCCTTGTCCAGACTCCATAGCCGTGCCAGATGACGATGCGGCGCGAAGCCCTTCAGCAGCTCCCCGCCCACGCGCTGGGTTGGCGAATCGGGGTGGATGGTGCCTGTTTCTTTTTCCAGTGCGTCCAATTCGTCATACAGGGCATCATATTCCTTGTCGCTGATCACCGGATTGTCGAGCGTATAGTAATGGTAATTGTACCGGTTCAATTCCGCCACGAGTTGTTCCATTCGAGATTGTGCGTTCGTCACGGAGGTACTCCTTTCTATCTCCTAATCGTTATGAGGTTGTTATAAAAGCAAATTCTAACCGGGCAAGCGCCCGCTGTCTCGTTATACTTTGGTTACCGGGGCGAATGCGGCCAGCAGACGCTTGACGCCGACCGGAGCCGGGAAAGCGATCTGCAGCTCCATGTCCGTGCCTGTTCCTTTGACGGATACGATGACGCCGGTGCCCCACTTCGCGTGCGCGACCTTGTCTCCGGCCTGATAGGAGGACGAATCGCCGTTCTGCTTCGCCTTGTCGAGCGAAGAGGTCACCGTCACTCCGCCCGGCTTGGACGAAGCCGGTGCTGTACGCTGACCGGCCGCATCGCCTGTACGGCTTGTACGGCTGCCCAAGCCGCCTGTGGAGGCGCCACTGGCGGGGCCGCTATAGCCGAGTCCGCGCCCGCCGTAGGAAGCCGCGGAATTGCCGCGGCCATAGCGGTCGAAGCGCTCGTGGCGCGCGCCTGACGGCGACACATCCTCCTTCAGCTCGTCCGGAATCTCCCGCAGGAACCGGGACGGCGGATTCGCATTCGTCCGTCCGAAGAGCGTACGGGAACGGGCACAGGTCAAGTAGAGCTGCTCCTCGGCCCGCGTAATGCCGACATACGCCAGACGCCGCTCCTCTTCAAGCTCTTCGTTATCGCTGAAGGCCCGGCTGTGCGGGAAGACGCCTTCCTCCATCCCGATAATGAATACGTACGGGAACTCCAGCCCTTTGGCGCTGTGCATCGTCATCAGAATGACCGCATCATCCTGCTCCTCCGGCTCATTGTTCATCGAGTCGATGTCCGCGATCAGCGCCAGGTCGGTCAAGAAGGCGACGAGCGACTTGTCTTCATTCCGCTGCTCGAACTCCTGGGTGACCGACAAGAACTCGTCGATATTCTCGAGACGGGCTTTCGATTCCAATGTATTTTCCCGCTGCAGCTCTAGCCGGTATTGGGATAGCTCCAGCATCTTCTCGGTCAGTTCCGTCACCGACAAATAATCCACCATCCGGTTCAGGCTGTCGATCATGGCGTAGAACTCGCGCAGCGCGCCCTTTGTCTTCGCGGCGATGTCGAGCCCGTCCATATTGTCGAGTACCTTCATCATCGACGTCCCCCGCTCGGCCGCCGCTTCTGCCAGCTTGGCCATCGTCGTCGCGCCGATGCCCCGCTTCGGCACGTTAATAATGCGCTCCAAGCTGATATCATCGTCGGGATTCGAGATCAGACGCAGGTAGCCGAGAATGTCTTTGATCTCTTTACGGTCGTAGAACTTGATGCCGCCGACGATCTGATACGGAATATCGGATTTGATCAGAATTTCCTCGATGACCCGAGACTGCGCGTTCGTCCGGTATAAAATGGCATGTTTGCTGTAGGATTTCCCGTTCGCTTTGTTCTTATTGATCTCGCCGATGACGAAGTAGCCTTCGTCATGCTCCGAATCAGCCTGGTAAAGCTTGATCGGCTGCCCTTCCCCTTGATCGGTCCACAGCTTTTTCGGTTTGCGGCCGGTGTTCTGGTTGATGACATTGTTGGCGGCATTCAAAATATTCGCGGTCGAACGGTAATTTTGCTCGAGGTAGATAACCGTCGCTTCCGGATAATCCTCCTCGAAGTTCAGAATATTCGTAATGTCGGCGCCGCGCCAACGGTAAATCGACTGGTCGCTGTCCCCCACGACGCAAATATTATGATGCTTGTCCGCCAACATGCGGCACAGCATGTATTGCGCCCGGTTCGTATCCTGGTACTCGTCGACATGAATATATTTGAATTTATTCTGATAAAAATCGAGCACCTCCGGCTCTTCCTTGAACAGTTGGATCGTTGTCATAATAAGATCGTCGAAATCAAGCGCGTTGTTGCTCTTGAGCCGCTGCTGGTACTTCGTATAGACCTTCGCCACCACGCCTTGGAAGTAGTCGCCGATGTTCTGCTCGAACCGCTTCGGCGAGAGCAGCTCGTTCTTCGCGCTGCTGATGGCGGCCTGGATGGCGCGGGGCTCGAATTTTTTGGTATCGAGGTTCAAGTCCTTCATGCAGCCCCGGATGACCGAGAGCTGGTCCGTTGAGTCCAGGATGGTGAAGTTCGACGTGAAGCCGATGCGCTCGATATCCCGGCGCAGAATGCGCACGCACATGGAGTGGAATGTCGATACCCAGATGTCGCGGCCCTCTGAGCCGACGAGCTTCGCGACCCGCTCCTGCATCTCGCGGGCCGCCTTGTTCGTGAACGTAATCGCGAGAATGGCCCAAGGCGGAGCCTTGCGCTGCGAGATGAGATAGGCGATGCGGTGCGTCAGCACGCGCGTCTTGCCGGATCCGGCGCCGGCCATAATGAGCAATGGGCCGTCCATCTTTTCAACCGCGCGGCGCTGCTCCGGATTCAGTCTCGCTATCGATTCATGGAGATCCACTCCGGGATGGGATGATTCTAAAAATTCAAACATGAGGAAGTGCTCCTTTCATCCTTACTGTCTAACCGCCTGCTAGGATTGCTTAGCGTTGGCGGCCGGATGCCGGTGCCCCTAAGCACCGGCTGTATATGCTGTCTATCATTACATGATGTCATTAGTAATGCGGTTTGGAAGGAAGGCCGCTCGCCTTATGGTGTAAGCCGGACGGCCTCGACCGTCCGCAGCGCGGCTTCCATGTCTTCGTACACAATGTTGCCGACCACGACCGTATCCGCCGCTTCCGCCGCCTCACGGGCCTCCTCCTCCGTACGAATGCCGCCCCCGTAGAACAGTTGGGCGTGGCTTAGGCTTTTTCGCACATGATGAACCAATTCCATATCGCCATACGTCCCACTGTATTCCACATAGACGACCGGCAGCCGCATCAGCTTGTCCGCCACCTGCGCATACGCTCCCGCTTCCGCCGCTGTCAGTCCGGTCTCCGCTTCCGTCAGCTTGGCCGCGGTCGCCTCGGGGTTCAATATAATGTAGCCTTCCGGGATGAGCAGCTCCCACGGAATCATATAGCCGTACTGCTGAATCGCACGCTGATGCTGACCGATCATCCAATCCGGATTCGGCGTGTTCAGCACCATTGGGATCAAATACGTATCGAATCCAGGCACGACGGAATCCAGATTCGACACCTCCAGCGCGGCCGGCAGCTCATAACGCCGAATGCGCGACATCAGCTCCACCGTATTCTCGAACGTCACGCCGCTCGATCCGCCTACCACGATCGCGTCCGTTCCGGACAGACAGATGCGGTCCAGATCGTCGTCGCTGATATCTTTGTCGGGGTCTAATTTGAACACGTGTCGCCACGCTTCGATTGCAATCACAGGGGTATGCACGATGTTGTCCTCCAAGCTTCGAATAAACTGCTCTTCCTAGTGTACCAAATTCAGTCTACGAATGCAGTCAGGAGGTGTCAATGAGAAGAGATGCGGGTCAGTGATAGAATGTATGTTCTTATTATAATATTGTAATCAAAATTAAGGGGGAAGTCACGAGGAAGTTGGAGGGGGGGGACCTAGCCGAACCATGCTTCGTATACGATGCTAATGATAATAACCCATAGCGCCACGCCTAGCAGCAGCGCAATCACCCAGCCACGGCCGGTTGCCAGATGATCGGTGTCGTTGCTTTTGTCCTGATGGTTCATTTCGCCCACTCCTCCATATATTACGTATATCCTCATTGTGGACGGAACTTGCCGGGGGATATACGTAAAATACAAAAACTCCCCCCCTGCAGGTTTGGTCCGGCAGGAGGCGAGATGGATGCTATTCCTTATTGGTAGTCACGTGACGCTCAGCAACTCGCGAATATCCTCTTCCGTCAAGGCGGACGAGGCGCTTCCTTCCGCATCGATTACTTCGTCAATCAGATCGCGCTTGCGCTGCTGCAGCTCTAATATTTTCTCTTCAATCGATCCTTCGGCCACCAGACGGATCACTTGAACGACTCGCTTCTGCCCCATGCGGTGTGCTCGTCCGATCGCTTGTTCCTCCACGGCGGGGTTCCACCACAGGTCATAGAGGATGACCGTGTCCGCCCCCGTCAAGTTCAACCCGGAACCTCCCGCCTTCAGCGAGATCAGGAACAGCTCCGCTTCCCCCGCATTATAACGGTGGCACATATCCACGCGCTCTTGGGCCGGTGTCTGTCCATCCAGGTAGAAGAGAGTCCTTCCGGCGAACTCCAGCTGTTCCCGAATCAATTGAAGCATACTGGAATACTGGGAAAAGATCAGCACTCTCCGGCCGGACGCGGTCAATTCCTCGACTTGCTCCAGCAGATGCTGCAGCTTACCCGAAGGACCGCTGTACCCTTCCACGAACAAAGCAGGATGACAGCACAGTTGGCGCAAGCGGGTAATGCCGGCTAATATTTTCATTCTGCTCTTCTGGAAGCCTTCCGTCTTCAGATCTTGCGCCGTCGTGTGCTGCAGCTTGGCCAAATAGGCAGCGTACAGCTTCTTCTGCTCCGTCGCCAGCTCCGGGTACTGCACTGATTCGATCTTGTCGGGCAGTTCGGTCAAGACATCTTTCTTCAACCGGCGCAAAATAAATGGGCGGACGATACGGGCGACCCGCTCTGCCGGAAGATCGCGGAAAGCCTTCTGGTTCGTGAACAGGCCGGGGAAGACCGCGTTGAAAATCGACCACAGCTCGTCCAGCGAATTCTCGATCGGCGTGCCTGTAAGCGCGAAGCGCCGTGCAGCGTTGATCTCGGATACCGCCTGCGCCGTCTGGGACGAAGCATTCTTAATCGCTTGCGCCTCGTCGAGAATCAGGGTGTGGAACGGCTGCTCCGCATAGAACTCGATATCCCTTCGGAGCAGCGGATAGGAGGTCACAATGACATCCGCCTCCTCCATCTCCGCCCATAGCGCGGCACGCTCTTTCTTCTGCCCTGCAACCACGAGCACGCGCAGCTGAGGAGCGAACCGGGCGCATTCCTGCGCCCAATTGTAGGTTAAGGAAGAGGGCGACACGATCAGAACGGGCTGCTTCTCTTCTGACGATTCCTGTTCCTGTTCCCGTTCCGACAGGATATAAGCGATGCTTTGCACCGTTTTGCCAAGGCCCATATCGTCGGCCAGGATACCGCCGAACCGATAGGATGCGAGCATTTTGAGCCATTGGAAGCCTTGTGCCTGATAATCTCGCAGCTGGGCCTGAAGCCCGTCCGGCACCTCATAATCAAGTTCATCCAAGTCATTGAACCGCTTCACGAATTGACGCAAATCACGGCCAAATCGAATGCTGCCGGATACGGACGCACGCTCCGGCAGCTGTAGCGCTCGTACAGCGGGAAGCTGGATGCGGTTGCCGCGAAGGTCGGCCGCGCCCATCCCAAGGCTTTCCATCATGTCAGCGAAGCCTTGATACTCCTCCTCTTCCAGCGACAGGAAGGAGCCGTCGCGTAGCCGGAAATATTTCTTCTTCTCCACAATGCTCCGCATAATGTGCAGCAGCTCGCGCTCCTCGATCTGCTCCAATTCGAATGAAATGTCCAGCCAATTCATATCCCCTGTAAGATCGGCGCGCACCTTCGGCTGACGCTTGCGATGGCGAACGATATTCTGCAGCGTCTGCGACAGATAGATCTCGGCTCCCTCTTCCTTTTCCAGTACAGGCAGCAAATGATACAGCACTTCATACTGCTCATCCTCCGTCTCGGACAGCCACCGCTGCCCGGTAGGCCGGAGCCCAGCCGCCTCAAGCCGCTGCAGGAGCTTCCCTTCGCGGGCGGCGTCACGAATCAGAATACAGTCTTGCTCCGCCGGGGCATCCTGTCGTTCCTCAAGCGGCTGAATCTCAATAGCCCCGTACCGGAATAGTGCCCGGGCGGTCAAGATGCCGTCGGCATAATCCACATACAGTTGAATCTGCGGTTCCGGTTCCCGGATCCGTTCACGAAGCGGCTTGGCGATGTTCACCTGGCCCAGTTCGCGCAGCGGGGGCAGCACATGCTGTACGAAGCCGTTCAACTGCTCCTCCGACATGTCCAGCTTGCCGTTCGACTGAGTTACAGACATATGAGTCAACAGATCGTGAAGCTTGTGGATCTCTTGCGGATCAAGCGGGTATACCATGCCATTCATCATCGCGCAACGATAAGACGGCAATACCGTTACATTCGCCAGCTCCCCTACGTCTAACTGATAGTTCGCCCCCGTCTTCCGGGTAATATGGAACTGGAGAGGAAGCTTGCCCTCCCCAAGTTCCATCCGGGTCCCCAGCGCCCCCAATCCTTCCAGTCTCGCATCGACATCCGGCAGCAGCCGCAGCATGTCCGCCCATTGTCGCGGATCAACGAACATGTCTTTCCGATCCGTCACAGGCAAATACCCTGCCAGATCGGAATAATACTCCCGGTAGGCTTCATCATTATGCTTCATCTGAATAAGCAGATCCAGCATCGCCCGATCTTGCTCTCCGATCTCGTGCCGCATCGGATCATACGTGAACAGCGCCGTGAATGGATGAGACTTGGCCAGTTCTACACTTTGCAGGAAGGATTTCACCTTCTGAACGACATACAGCCGCTTCACGCCGGTCCGCAATTCGATCATCACACTGGGATTTTTGAAAAATCGGTTGGTCACGACGCGAAATGTGTATTCGAACTTTAACCGCCCTAGGCCCTGTCCTGTACTGGAGCTGTCGAGCGAACTCTCCCCCATGCCGATAGCCTGATTCATCTTGTAATGAGCAATGAGATCGCCGGCGGGGCGATACTTTGCCGCTTCTTTCTCCGCCATCGTCAGCATCGCAGCTCGGTTGTCAGCGGGGCGATGCGTGTTGAGCCAGGCCGGTCCTGTACTGCGGCTTCCTGCAACGTCCAGAGCTTCTCTACCGCTCTCCTGATCATGGATCGCGATAAGCACTGCCGCAATATGCTTGCAATCATTATCATAGGAATAGAAGGCGGGACAATCGCAATAGGTGCTGATCTCCCCGTCAGGCCATATCTCTACCTCAACCGAGTAGCTGCTGCTTCCCTTCACGCGCGCAGTATAGCTGCATCCATCTGCAGACTTCTTCAAGCGTGACACCTTGCCCAGGCGGTAATAATCTTCTCCACGCTTATAGGAAGTAGAGCCGCAGAATGATTTCACATCTGTCAACGTAAATGCCGGCATTGCCATCTTCCCCCCATTCTCTCTTGCCTCGTCCTATCCGCCTCAACTCGCCCATCATCATAACATGATCCAAGCTCAATCTATGTCAATGAACGACAACCGTCGTGAGTCGCCACAAGTTCATCCCACTGCCGCTGCGTCGTTCGCATCTCTATGATAGGTATCGGTCCTGCCTCTTCGATACGAATTATATTATTCCGCTTAAGCGTCTCCTCAAGCTCCGCCTCATGTTCTTCCCATTGATGCCGTAAGGCGCCCCGCCGTCGGTGTATCCGACGATGAAGTAAAAGCTCTCATCTTGATCAAATTGCAACGGCTCGCATTCTGCCCATGTAACGCCACGCTTTTTCCTGGATTTGTGTTTGCTGCGTGATTTCTTCCGTGATATATCTATTCTTTCTCCTCTATCCTGCATGACCATATTCATTGATCCTCAAATCATTACCCGAGCCAAAAAAAGGTCCTTCTATCCTCAGATAAAAAGACCTTTTCTACCAAGTTTACTATTTTTGCATACCTACATCACCGCCCATATTTTGGATATATGATTCAGTATGCATTTTTATTAACAAACCCGTTCCAAATCGTCTTCCAGATGATTTTAATATCGAATAATAAAGACCAGTTCTCGATATAGAAGATATCATAGCGGATGCGTTCCTCGATCGACGTGTCGCCACGCAGGCCATTGCTCTGCGCCCACCCGGTAATCCCGGGACGGACATGATGCTTGACCATATACTTCGGAATCTCTTCCTTGAATTGCTCCACGAAGAAAGGCCGTTCCGGGCGCGGGCCGACGACACTCATATGACCCAGCAGCACATTGAAAAATTGCGGCAGCTCATCGAGACTTGTCTTGCGCAGAAAGCTGCCGAACTTCGTCTTCCGCGGATCATTCTCCGTCGTCCACACCGTATCCGATACGATGTCCGTGCTCACCTTCATCGAACGGAACTTGTACATGTGGAAGGTTCGACGGTTCAGACCGACCCGCTCCTGCTTGAACAGAATCGGCCCCGGCGAAGTCAGCTTAATGCCGAAACCGATAAGCAGCAGAACCGGCGAAGTAATGAGAATCGCGACAAGCGAGAATGCGATATCGAAGCCGCGCTTGAACACCCGGTTGCGAAGCACATCAAGCGGAATATCGCGAACGTTGATCATCGGCATTCCGGCAAAGTTGTCGAAGTATGGCCGCGATGGTAGATAATCGAAGAAGTCCGGAATGATGAGCGTCCGCACTCCCGCCTTTTCACAAGCCGCGATAATGTCAGGGAACTTGTGATGCGCGTTCAGCGGAAGCGCGATAATGACTTCGTCGACGAGCTTGTCGTTAAGAAGCTGAGCCAGGTTGTTGAGGGTGCCGAGGATGGGCTTATAACGCTTTTTCTCCAGGGCATCCCACTCAGCCTGATCGTCCAGGAAGCCGATCACCTCATACCCCATATCCGGATGATTTCGCAAATTTTCATAAAACCGCTTGCCTAAGGAGCCCGCTCCCAAAATAACGATAAACTGCTTGTTGTATCCCTTCTGCCGCAAGGAACGCAGCATCACCTTGACCGTATATCGATAAATAACAGTTCCCATTGTGGCCGCCGTAATAAAGATGGCCAGAAATTCGCGTGATATGTGGACCTGCTTGAAAAAGAACAACAGGCCAAGCAATATAAATAAACTGATAGCATGCGTTTGGATAATACGGAGAAGCTGATCAGCGAACCGCTTTTTCCGATGAAAATGGTACAAAGAAGACATCGCACCAACCATAAGCACAATAACGGCATAGATCCCGCCCCAAGCGACATATGTAGAATAAGGGAGAGCGCTGTCGTTCTCCAGCCATCCGCTTATGAACTTTATCCACCAGGCCATCCCAAACGCTATCGCGATAATTAGAATGTCGAAAATCATGTACAACTTCGACAGAAAATTTTGATTTTTGCGGAGCATATGCAACCCTCTTTTTCCTAGACCTAGCCCCATTATACTAGGATTCGGCAATAAGGTTAAGACGATATATCCTTTTTGTTGGAATAGGCTGGCTTGGGCGGCCGTAGAGACGCTCTTACACGAGCCAATACATTCATGAGCATCGCCAGTCCCAGCTTTGCTCCTATCCCGGCATACATGAGCGCAGTCACCCAGAACGGATACTTTTTCTTAAAATGCTTATTGTAAAGCACGTAAATCGCCCTATGAAATTCATACGTAATCTTATACGGTTTATTCCGGCTGCTGGCTCGTTTGTAATGAATGATCTGGGTCTTCGGGTAATAATAATTGACCCACCCCGCCTGCTTAATCCGGTAGCACCAGTCGACATCTTCCCCATACATAAAAAACTGCTCGTCCAACATGCCGACCTGATCGATCGCTTCACGCCTTACCATCATAAAAGCCCCAATCAAACAATCGATCGGATAAGCCTCGTCGGGGTCCAAATCTTCACGATGATACGCATTGATCCTTGGACTCTTCGGAAACAGCTTCGATAAGCGGGATACATAGAAGAACGTAGCCGCCGGCGTAGGGAACCCCCTGCGGCATGCCTTATCCAGTGACCCATCCGGCAGAACGACTTTACATCCTGACGCCCCAACTTCAGGATGTTCGTCCATGAACCGAATCATCACATCGAGCGTATCCGGTTGGATAACCGTATCGGAATTAAGAAGCAGAACATACCGGCCTTCCGCGACACGCATACCTTGATTATTGGCTTTCGAAAAGCCAAGGTTGTGTTCGTTCGTAATAAGCTTGACTTGCGGGCATTGCTGACGGAAGACTTGCAGCGAGTCGTCACGTGAAGCGTTGTCGATTAGGATGACTTCATACTGGAAGTTCGTTACCGATCGGTAGACGGACTCTATGCAGTTCAGCGTGAGCTGTTTGGTGTTATAGTTGACGATGATGACAGATAAATCAATCATTTTAGAATGTCCCCTCTTATCATCATAAGACGAAAAACGAGATTGTCCAACTTGGATTGCCGGTAGAGCGGCGTCGTCAAAGCATAATGAATTCGCGGTGCAAGGGTCCGGCCTGATACGAGAAAGTGTTGCAATCCCTCTCTCTGCTCTATTGGTAATAAATCTCCCCAGCAACGTTCAAACTCTTTCGCTTGAGTCCATAATATTTTTTGAGCCCGATGCTTTTTATAGCTGTTCCATTTTTTTGTCCATTTATCAACAAAGCCTTGCTGCCCACCTACAACATTATGTTGATGCTGCCGATAGTAAATGCTTGGTTTCTCATCATAAATGACTTTGCCAAAGGCAGATACGACCAAATATGCCCACCAATCATGCATGACGATATTTTTGGGAGACGGCATATTACGCTGCATCAAATCAATTGCCGGGCGGTTGATCATGATTGTGGCACCCACTGCAATATTTTCAACCAATGCATTAAAAAAAGATGGTCCTTTCTTCGGGACCGGGGGCCAACAGTTGAGCGGCTGCAGCGTATTATCCACCATGAGTGTAGGAGTTAAATACATCATGGGTAGACCGCCGGAATGGATACTTAATGTCTGTATGCCTCTCTCCAACTTATCCGGCATACAAACATCATCCTGATCGCAGAAGCATATATAGTCTGTATCCTTATGAACATGATTGGTAAGAAGCTCAAAAAAACTAGTAATGACTCCTACGTTTTTTTCATAAAAAGCCTCTATTTTATAAGGGTAGTGGGATACATATTCGCGAATAATTGCTGTTGTACGGTCAGATGAACCGTCATCACGTATGGTAATGAAGAAATGGGAGTGAGTCTGCTTCAATAAACTATCGAGCTGCTCCGCCAAATACTTTTCCCCGTTATAAGTAGAAACAAGAATCTGAACTTTGCCCCGCTGTTCTCCCATACTCATTCACTTCCATCTCAAGGTTGATGTAAAAAATCACGCAGCGCTTCCCGCCAGTGCCGAATCGGCGTAAAGCCATTCACTCGAATGGCCATTGGCTCCAAAGCTGAATAACGAGGCCGAGGAGCCGGGCGCGGGAATTGCTCTGTCGTACATGGATCAACCTGGACTGCCATCTTGGCTTCTTCAAAAATAGCTTTGGCAAATTCATACCAGGTGCATATTCCCGTATTCGATGCATGATAGATGCCGTACTTTTCAGTCGCAATCAGTTCTTCCAAAAAGAACGACAAATCACACGTGTATGTCGGCGAGCCCCATTGGTCATTGACGACTTGTAAGGAATCGCGTTCAGCACCAAGCTTTAACATCGTTTTGACAAAATTACTGCCGGAAGCTCCATACACCCAGGACGTTCTTACAATAAACCAACGGGAACTTAGAGACTGAACCAATTGTTCCCCCGCTCGCTTCGATTTTCCGTACACGGTTAATGGGTTAGTATTGTCATATTCATAATAGGGGCTTGAGCTATTGCCGTCAAATACGTAGTCTGTGCTAATATAACAAACTTTGGCTTTCACATGCTCTGCTGCTGCAACAATATTTCTCGTTCCGATGGCGTTCACCAGGTAGGCATTATCTTGATCCGTTTCTGCATGGTCGACCTCGGTATACGCCGCACAATGAATGATCGCCTCTGGCTGCAATTCAGTAATAATGTCTCGGCATCGCTTCTCGTCCGTAATATCTAAGTCCGATCTTCCCATCCCTATTACACGATGTCCTTTTTCAGCAAAAAGGCGGACTACGTCCGCCCCTAACTGCCCATTAGCGCCTGTTACGAGTACTTTCATCCCTTACTCCCCCAGCCGTACCCCGTATTGTTTTTCATAATAGGTTTGGTATGCTCCGGACTGTATTCTCTCCCACCATGTTCGGTTGTTCAAATACCATTCAATCGTTTCTTTAATCCCTGTCTCAAAGGTATGCTTCGGCTTCCAGCCGAGTTCGGTCGTTATCTTCGTCGCATCAATTCCATAGCGGCGATCATGCCCTAATCGGTCTTCCACATACTTGATTAACGAATCAGGCTTTCCAAGCTGTTCAAGAATGGTTCGAACAATGTGAATGTTCGTCCGTTCATTATTCCCACCTATATTGTATACTTCCCCACCGCGGCCTTTATGAATAACCAAATCAATGGCGCTGCAATGATCCTCGACATACAACCAGTCGCGAACATTAAGTCCATCCCCATAAATTGGGAGTTGTTTATCATTCAAGGCATTGGCAATCATTAATGGAATCAATTTTTCAGGGAATTGATAGGGTCCATAGTTATTCGAACAACGGGTGATATTCACAGGGAGACCAAAAGTCTCATGATAAGCTCGTACCAGCAAATCTCCTCCAGCTTTGCTAGCAGAATAAGGACTGTTTGGGGCCAATGGTGTTGTTTCAGAAAACAGCCCCGTTTCCCCAAGGGAACCGTAAACCTCATCCGTCGATACTTGAACGAATTTTGTGACACCGTGCTTTTTGGCAGCATCAAGAAGTACTTGTGTTCCTAATACATTTGTCTTCACAAATATTTCAGGGTCAAGAATACTCCGATCGACGTGGGATTCCGCCGCAAAGTTGACAACCACGTCCACACCTTCGCTAAACAACTTCTCCATCGCTTGAGAATCTGCAATATCCGCTTTAACAAAGCTATAATTTGGGTTGTCTTGAATTTGACTCAAATTCTCAAGATTACCTGCGTACGTTAATGCGTCTACGTTTACTATTTTATAGTCCGGGTATTTGTATAGCATGTAAATAACAAAGTTACTTCCGATGAATCCTGCTCCACCAGTGACTAGCAGTTTCATAAGACTTTCTCCTATTCAAAATTGATTTCTGCCAATTTGAGGACAGGATGAACCTTATCCTTGTCGGAAAGAATGGGATATGATGTTGGCCAATCAATCCCAAGGTCCGGATCATTCCACAGAATCCCTCGATCATGCTCTGGAGAGTAATACTCATCCACTTTATAAAATACTTGAGTATTAGGGACGAGCGTGCAAAAACCATGGGCAAACCCCTTAGGTACCAGTAACTGATGTTTATTATATTCGGTTAGTACTACCGCTTCCCATTGGCCGAATGTAGGTGATTCCCGCCGAAGATCTACAACCACATCGTAAATGGCCCCGGATAATACACGTACCAGCTTAGTCTGTGCCTTAGGATTCAATTGATAATGCAATCCCCTTAGAACACCTGGTTGTATAGATAAAGAATGGTTGTCTTGTATAAATTTATTCATAACGCCTAAAGAGTTGAACTCGTTCTCATTGTAACTCTCCATAAAAAAACCACGGTGGTCACCATGGACCACCGGTTCAATTCGCAATGCACCCTCTATGGATAGTGGAGTGATCTTCAATATTACTCTACCTCCTCACAGTTTCAATTTACCAAATTCATCACCTAAGACAATATTTTTAGCTAACTCATTAGCTCGTGACAAAGAAGTGTGCGTCCCGGCATCTGTCCACCAGCCCTGTAAAATATCATATGTTAATTCATTACGTTGGATATAGGCATTATTAACATCCGTTATCTCTAGTTCACCACGTAGTGAAGGTTGTAAGGTTTTAATGATCTCGAACACATGATGGTCGTACATATAAATTCCAGTAACAGCATAGCTGCTTTTGGGCTGTATGGGCTTTTCCTCTATAGACAAGATATGGTCCCCCAACAATTCGGCTACTCCAAAACGTTGTGGATCATGTACTTTTTGCAATAGAATTTTAGCACCTGATGACTGTTCTCTAAAATTTTGAACATACTCTCCAATTTGGTCTTGAAATACATTATCCCCAAGAATAACTACCATTTGATCATTGCCAACAAATTGTTCGGCCAACCCTAATGCCTGTGCAATTCCACCTGCTTCATCTTGTACTTTATAGGTAAAAGAAACTCCCATTTCTGTTCCACTGCCTAAGAGATTTACGACTTCCCCCATATGCTCTCTGCCTGTTACAACAAGTATATCATATATCCCTGCATCCTTAAGTTTATGTATAGAATGAAAAATCATGGGATATTTGCCTACAGGAAGCAAATGTTTGTTTGTAACCTTCGTTAACGGGAAGAGACGGGAACCCGTTCCACCAGCAAGTATGATTCCTTTCATTTCATGCATACATCCTTTTTAATTAATTTTTCTGACACATTCATGTGTTGTTTCAGTTTTCAGTTATAGTAAATTGAAAGAAAAGAACTATGTAAACCCAAAAAAGACTTATTTACTAACCCCACAATTGTTAATTCCCGCTGACTTTATTGTTGTCTGGCCACTATACTTTTTATTTGCTTTGCCTAAAAAATTATGTTCACACATAACCATTATTACGCTCACCAGTATAAGCGCAGGGTAGATTCTCATATAAGTCGCTCACGACGGTTACAATCCGGTGCTATAGACTACATCATTCAAATTTTTCAGGATTACATCAAGAAATATGTTTAGAGGCAACCTGTCTAGTCCGACAGGTTGGTCGGAAAAATATTGCTCACATCTTCCAAGCCACGCTACTTCAGTATTTAGAAATAGCTCAGGAATTCCTACTCACTCACTGATTTCTTCTGATGTCTAAGCGATCTACATTTAGATATTAGTACCTACGCTTGCATTACTTGAGCCAATATACAAGTAAGTTCGCAGATATTATAATGGTTATGAGCCACTTTCAATCGACCTCATAAATTTAGCTAGCTCAGTAAACTCTTTCTACTTTTTCTATTGCTCTCTTCATTTCTTTGAAAGGGGCTTGAATGTTGACTTTAATTCTAATCAATTATAAGGTGTAATTAACTATTTATCTATTAGATAATACTCAAGAGGTGTTTGACTTGAAAATAATGGTAATTGGCGGTGCAGGATTTATTGGCTCGAATATAGTAGATACATATGTTGAAAACGGTCATGAAGTTGTTGTTGTTGATAATCTCAGTTCTGGAAAGCTGTCCAACATCAATAAAAATGCTCGTTTTTATAATAAAGATATACGCAACAAAGACATAATCAATATCATTAAATCAGAGCGTCCAGATGTTATAAATCATCATGCCGCTCAAAAGTCTGTACCAGCATCGGTAAAAAACCCAACTCTAGATGCTGAAATAAATATTTTGGGTTTATTAAATATATTGAATGCCTCAATTCAAGCAGAAGTAAAAAAAATTATCTTCGCTTCTTCAGGCGGAGCACTAAGTGGAGATAATTCTATTATACCTACCTCAGAAGTAACTGTTCCTATTCTCATGTCACCCTATTCAATTACTAAGTTTATGGGAGAAAAATACATACAATATTTTTCTGATGCTTATGGAATATCTTATACTATATTAAGGTATGCCAATGTATATGGGAAAAGACAAACTTCGGACGGTGAATGTGGGGTTATTCCAATATTTATCGAAAATATTATTAATGGTCGACCATCATACCTTTTCACATACCATGACATGCCAGGCGGAACAACAAGAGACTATGTATATGTAAGTGACGTATCTTCTGTGAATAATATAGTATTAAATAAAGGGGATAATCAAATATACAACATTGGTTTGGGTACTGAGATCGGAGTTGCAACTATTTATGAGTTGCTTCAGGAATTAACGAATACTAATCTCCCCTTAGTACGAAGAGATGAACGTGCTGGGGATATAAGAAGAAGTTCATTATGCCCTAAAAAAGCCAATAAGCAACTTGGCTGGGAACCAAAAATTGATCTCTATGAAGGCCTAAAAATAACTTTATCCCACTATTTCGCATTACATAAATAGATAGAACCCTCCTGATCAGTATGGACCACCTATTTCGTAGACATCGATAAAGGTCCCTAGCCAGTTGAAGTGCCCCTTATAACAGATTTTGGTAACCCCTCCCTGGGTAAACCAATGAAATTATAAGGCGGCACTCCAGCATTCTGGTAGTGTGGGGACAGTTCACAACGAGTCTATCAACAATATTGTGTAGTTAGGGTAGCTGAGGGCAATAAGCGTTGGTTTCTACCCGCAATCGCGTTCAAATATCATTCGTACATTTCCCCTCCCTGAGCTCTCCAATCCCTCGTGGTATGGGATCATACCGTACCTGCTACCGATCCTGTTGTCCCCCACCTTTCTGGAACCAATTTCGGCTAGCACAGCTTACATTAACCCGTATTCCTAGTTTAAGTAGATTTTATCCGCAAGAATGCATTCGTGTATTCTTGTAATCCTTAGCGCTGAAGAACTGTGTCCAGTTGAATTAGTGAGTCGTCCACTCACTCTAGGAGGCTTCTAGGCTTAATTATCCAACAACTAGATAGTTTCTATTATCGTTCCACTTTTCCCGCGAAAACACGAGGTTGGGAGAGGCTGGTAATGCGACCTTCCACCGAGTGATGGTTTGTCATTAATTTTTTTGTAGGTTCTAATGCGCAATATTACCCGATACTACAAACGACTCATATTATGAAAAATGAATTCTTCTGCAAACCTTTGGATGGTTTTAGGCTACGTAAGACAAACCGCCCCTTTTTTATAAATCAGTTTGCCGAGGGCTTATCAGGCCAATTTCTCGCATAATACTATTTTCTTTCCCACACTGTACTCTAACCCGCTCTGCAGCATTCTTTGATAAAAAAGAAAACAAGTCTGGGTCATAGTATAATTTTTTTATTCCAGTAGCCAATCCTTTATAATCCTCAGCGTCGACGATAATCCCACACTTATCATCTAAAAATTCAGGTACTGCCGCAACTTTATTCGTAATAGGAACCAAACCTGAACACATAGCCTCATCTCTAGATACTCCTTGAGTATCCATTCTTGTGGGAACCAAAAAAATACCAAAGTCTCGATGTAGATTTGCAATCTCACTTTGCCTAAGAAATTTTTCAACCAAAGTAACATTGGAATATTTTTTCAATGGCTTTGTTGTTGCCTTAAATAATTTCCCGTGTCCAACTATCATAAATTGTAAATCATAAAAAAACGGTTCTTTGGCTAGTTCAAGGAGTGTCTTAACCATAAGATCGTTAGCATAATTATGATTACTATATGGTCTTATAGATAAAATCTTTTTTCTCTGATTTGTTTTTTTCTCTGCAAACACAAATACTTCCTCGTTGACGTAATTGTGAATGATACTATAATATTTTTCAGGCAGTCTCATACCTACATCCTCAAAAACTGTATCTAATAGATATGACGAAACAAATACAAAATGTAATGAATAATCGGAACCCAAAGCTAAATCAAATATTTGTTTCCAAAATGCTATTCTCTTTTCACTCTGTATCTTAGCATTTTCAATTGTGCGAGTATTAGTTAAATTATGCTCTCTTCTTCGATATGATTGAATTTCTGCACCGTGAATCCATATTATTACTCTTTTTCCTTTTATGATATTTTTTATACTTCCCCATAACTCTTCAGTTAGAGAATGAATAAGAATAGTTTTGTAATTCCCATTTAGAAGAAGACTGTTTAAATGTTCATAATAACCCGTAGTAATGTCAATTCCATAAAATTCAGAATATTTTGATACTTCTTGGTTATTATATTTAAACACATCTACAATCATGCCGTTTTTCTTATACTCCAATAACCGCGAATGAATAAACGTATAACTATATAGATTGTCATAAGATGGGTAAAAATTTGAAATTAGCATAATACTCGATTTATTTAAATGAACATCATCAATCCACTCACTACGGTCTTCCATGGAAGGTTCTATCATTTCAGCAATCTTGTATAACTTATTCATACTAATTCCAGTATCAGTTACTACAAGATCATCAACAGTACTGCAATTATCACCTGTAAAATTCATACAATAATTGAATTCATCAATTGATAAACCCTTGGCTTTAAGTACCCCCTCATCAATATCTTTAATTATAGTATTTAGTTGCTCGCTACTAAAAGCCTGTGAGCGTATAAACGCTCTCCTCATTGCGAATTCTTCTGTTGTGTGATAGCTTAAGCCCTCTTCGTACAAGTTAACCATTCCATTATCGAAATAATAATAACGACATTTTCCTAAAGCATCCAATTTCGTATACTGAATAGATAAAATGAAATCTTCAACATAATGTCTGCCATAGTAATCGTGAGGAGAAAAAAATACAAAATAAGGGTATTTATTCTTAATAATATTCATTTCTGATAAAGTAATCTCTTCATAGATACTAACTAAATCATTTTCAATTTCAAGGTTCCCTAAATCCGAAATAATAAACAAATGTTTATTTAGTAACGATTGATTTTGAAATTGCTTAATGATGTATTGAATTTCTTCAATAGTTGTACAGTTCGCAAATATCGCAACTTGGTCATCTTCTGATTCAACCGAAAAGTTAGAGATTTTGTTAAGTATATAGAGGAGACGATGACGATAAGTGTGTTCACGTAAGACTTTTCTAAGACCTAAAAGTCTAAATTTGGCATAATAAATATCATCAGAAAAATTTATAATTTCATCAATCAATCTTTCCCCATCATCTGTAGAAATAACTAAATCTCCAAAAAAATTACGTCCCCCCCTTGAGTAATTACTAAACGTAACTGTATTGGATGCAAGCAATTCAAAAATACGTCTTGCACACATAGTTTGTGACTGCTTAACAGAATTCAAATTTATATTATAACGATAACCTTTATAGGCTTTATTAATTTCCTTTGGAGGTAAGTATCCTTTAATTAAACGCCTAAACGATGGCGGAAACATATAATTAGCGTCCTTACCATTATAATTTCTATCGTAGATATCAACTTCTTTGATTTTGGAGAGTTTTTCAATAAAAACATTTAAATCTTTATTCCGCTCTGGATATCTTTTATAATAAGCTCCTGCAAAGCAAACCTTATCTTCTCTTTCTATCCATTCTATTGGATTATGGAATTTAGGCTGAGCTGCAAATGGCATTAAAAAAACCCGTTCATGCTTAAGCAATTTCTTATATTTAGAAATACAATCAATGTCAGTTGTAAATACATAATCAGCGTACTTTGCTACAGCTAGAAATGTATTAAAATGAACAGGATCCTCCTTATTCCAAAAAACAATGGGGATATTCTTTTTTCTGCAGTAATGAAATATCCCAATTAATTCATCACTTAAGAAATTAACTTTAGAATTCCAAGATCCATTAATGCCTCTCCATGCAGATTCAACAAAGAACAAATCCGGTTGAAAGTTATCGAATTGAATTTTCCATAAATCAGGTTTGATCTGAAGCATTTTACACTCCGGTTCAAAAGAGTGGTACGTAAATTCATCCATTATACAGGAAATTTTTACGTTTTTTAGATTGTTAAAGTGTTTATTGTTAGCATCATCAATATCCTGAACAATATTTAATTCTAAAAATAGTTCTCTTCTTTTTTGATTTAAGATAGTAGTTCTTTTATTGTAATAATCGATGTCCAAAAGTTCATCCCTCCTCCCATCTGCCTATATAATGCCCAATCTTACACATATATTTCACTGTGTAAGATTTTGATACTTTCCAGGATAGACTCTGTTTTTTTCTTGTGTAGAGGATACCATTTTTTTATTATTTCATCATAATCTCCTTCAGTTACTTTTGTAAGCATACTTTCAGTTGTACTATTAATCCTCTTTATAAGTTCTATTGTCAGTTCAATTAAATCATTTTCAGGGCTTGCATTTTCTAAACAAAAATCAAAAATACATTGTAAGATTGTATCACGGTCAAAAAATGACTTACGGTTAAATATTTGAGTAATAGATAAGTTCTCATCATCTTCACGAATGGTTCGAAAATGAATAATATAAGGACAAACTACAATTTTTTTAGAATAAAACCATGTCTCTAACGATGGTGGTAAATCTTCAAAGTAAGTTTTTTTTAAAAAACCAATATTGTTCTCTTTCAAGAGTGATAATTTGTAAATCCGATTTGTAAAACTTCCACTGAAAAAATCATGAGGAGGTCCTAACCGAAGATTAGTATAAGGTTGTCTTATATAATTGTTAATTTTAGACTCAATATACTGGACAGGAATTAATTTTTCGTTAGACTCCAATTTTTGAAACATTCTGCCTAGGGCCATATCTGCATTATTTCCACTTATGCAGGTATACATTTTTTCTAAAGCATCTAAAGGATATGCATCATCTGAATCTAAAAATGTAATATAAGTACCTTCTGCATAATCAATTCCTGTATTTCTCGCTTCTCCAAGGCCACTATTTTCGGTATGATGTAATATCTTGAATTTTTTATTTCTTCTTGCATATTTTTCGGCTATAATCATTGAATTATCTGGTGTACAATCATTGATAATTAGTACTTCGATATCCTCCATTGTCTGATTTTCAATAGAATAAAGACACTCATCTAAATACTTTTCGGTATTATATACAGGGACAACAACAGTTATCTTCGGAGCCATATCCATCCCCCTATCGCCTGAAATAAGGCTAACTTGCGCCACTATTAGGAAAACAAATTCGTTTTCTTCAAAATATCCCGCTAATCTTTAAAATAACCAGTATTTAAAGCTCTATTTTTTAAATTCAAACAATTGATAAATTCCATGGATACCCACTTCTTTGGGAAGTGCCTATCTTCCTTTCCACACAAATCCTTCGGTTCTCGCTGGTCTCTCCTCAAGCATAAAAAGCATCTTTCGCAAACACCCTGCCAGTACGCCTGTACATTCTGCATACTTCAGTAGCTTTAAGAGCACGCCCCATAATAAATTCCGCTATGAAACTCAAAAAAGGGACTAAAATGCACGACTAAAGTAACATTCACATCCATGCAAATTAAAGTTAGGATGGTTATCATACTATAGGACGAAAAACTTAAACCTGTTTTTTTAATAGGTTTACTAAAGACGACTTTGGAGTTGGGTTAAGAGCAATTTCTTTTATAATAACTTGGACATCCGATTTTATTTCCATCGTAAACGTTAAATAATGCGAACTTTCCTTTTTTCTAATAGTAGTGCATCCAGTAGGTAATAACTGATTTGCTCCCAAATACCGATCCTGAGCATCGTAAAAGGAACA
Organism: Paenibacillus thiaminolyticus; assembly: GCF_007066085.1. Classification (NCBI taxonomy): domain Bacteria; kingdom Bacillati; phylum Bacillota; class Bacilli; order Caryophanales; family Paenibacillaceae; genus Paenibacillus; species Paenibacillus thiaminolyticus. Next base: position 3,162,312 of record NZ_CP041405.1, read on the forward strand.
TAACAGTCTAAAATGTCCTTGAACAACGGTATTTAAATATACACAAATCAGACCTTCAGAGTTGCAATACTCTTCAACCGTTATTTTTTTCCTAAAATCTAACTTAATCGTTTTTTTGATGGAATCAACTGTATACAATCCAACACTTCCATCTGATGTAATATACTTCTGCAAACTCTTCGGTGTATGAACAATATTAAATAAATGATTTCCTTTAATTGACAATGGAATGTCATAGTATAGTGATTCAGGTTTAATAAAATCACTAATTTCATTTATTACCTGCATTGATACGCCTTCATTTAATTCAATATCATCTACTAAATCACACTTCTCAAAAGGATATCCTTCACAAAAATTAAAGGGGTCAATAGATAGACAAGGGACGCCATTAATTGTTGAAGAGTCTATAAAATTACTTTCGAACCCAATCTCTTTTATATAATTCACTGAAATAATTGAACGATCTATTTTCAAATTATCGGTTATTACATATTTTTTGTTTCCATCTTTCAACTCAAACGAATTATCTCTATAAGAATAATAACACCCTTTACCAACGGCTGTTACTTTTTCATATTTTAGAGATAAAACCAAATCAGTTAAATAGTTTTCTCCATAATAGTTGTTAGGACGCAGAAAAGCACAATAATCAGAATCATTGAAGATAGCTGAAGACATCGAACTCTTCGGTACAACTGAAATATTACTGTCGTCAATTTGATTTGATATTGACGACCATTTATCAGTGAATATATATAATCTTTTATACTGGTACTTTTGTCTTTTAAATAATGTAATAACAGAAGTAGCCTCAGCTATATCTTCAACTATGCTGTAAATGGTAATTCTAGGAGAATTGCTATTTGCACTAGTCTTATATACAATTTCATAAATAAATTCGATTCTCTCCTTATAAGTATGCTGACTCAATACTTTACGTAATGCAGCAAGCCTAATTTTATCTAGCAAAAGCTGATCACTTAAGACTGCAGTTAAACGTCGCTGGAAAGTATCAGGATCCTCGAATTGAATTATTAGATCTCCAAAAATAGTCTTAAGTCCCTGACATTCATTACTCACTACCAGAGTGTTACATGATAAAAGTTCAAATGCTCTCCTTGCCTGCATGGTTGAAGAGTGCTTTACAATATTAAGAGTAATCCCCATTGTATAGCTTTTATATGCAATATCTACTTTACTCGGTGGAAGGGAACCAGCAATTAATTTTTTATATTTTTTAGGGTACATATAATCGGTATTTCCTGGATAAGGATTCCGATCATAAATTACCACTTCCCCATATTTCGTCAAATTCTCTATCATATCTTCAAAGTCTTTTTTTCTTTCTTCTCGCTTATTGTAAAATGAGCCGGCAAAGCAAGCCGCATTAACCCGTTTGTACTTTTCTAGAGGTGAATATATCTGAACACAAGAAGCAAACGGCATACAGTAAATTTGATCATGCCCTAATAATCGCTTATAGAGTGGAACGCAATCTAAGTCGGTAGTTAACACATAATCAAAATATGAAGCAATGTGCAGAAAAGTAGTAAAATGAATAGGATCCTCCTTATTCCAAAAAACTGTTGGTACAGCATTAGAATTACACCATTTAAGCAAATCAAGAAATTCATCTGAAGGTTTAGGTAATAGCTTTCTTTTCCAAGACTTATTAAATCCATTCCAAATTGACTCTACAAAAAAAATATGAGGCTTAAATTCTTCAATTTGCTCTTTCCAATTTGTAAAGTCCAGATTCAAGAATTTACACTCATGAGGAAAAAACAATTCACTTAGCTCGTCCAACATACCAGCAATTCTTAAGTCTGATGCAACCTGAACTGGTGGCTCAATCGTCTTCATTCTATACAATAGCACTATTAATACCTCTCCCATTTAGTTGATTCAACGTTTTTTCTTTAGATATCCCCCAATTTTTTTGGCAGTTCCTTTTATACCTAGCACAGCATAATAATAAGCAAGCTTTTTAGTAGGATAGAGAACTTTCGAAAAAAAACTAGATTCAGACGATAAAATAATAGGAAATTGATCATATGAAGCTGTTGAAATGTTTAAATGGCTTACTTTTGGGTTTTGTACTGGTTTCTCAGCAAAATGCCTTCGAGAAGTGCTGCCGCTACCTTTACACTTCATCAATTCTAAGTTTAATATGTCTACTTGCTGCCGCAGCTCCCTATTTTCTTCTTGATATAGTTTACAAATAGCTTTAAGCTGTGTCTCACAATAATTCTTTTTTTTTCGACTCGCACTGTAATCGTTCGACATTCACATTTAGCTCCTTTACAGTTTAAACATTCAAAAATTTTCTGGCACCCTCTTCCTATACTTCCAATATTTAATTGTCAATTTAGCAAGTTTCGCATTACGTATCAGATTATACTTGTATTCTAAATCAAAATATTTTGACTCTAATTGGCAGTTTTGGTATATTGCAGACCTGTAATGTCTTAGGGTTTCTTCTTCATTGTCTAGTTGTTCAAGTAGGTCTCTATTTTTTTGATCGATGATTTGTTCTAACTGTTGTATTCTCCCCTTAAGTTCTTCATTTTCTTCTTTCAACTTTTTTAAAAAATCAAATGAACAATCTGATTGCGATACCATTTTTTCGACTCCTAAAACTTTAGTAAGGTTTAGCTTCTAAAACTCAACATAAAAGAAAAATTAGTTAATGACTTTTAATACTCATTCTTATCTTGCACTGTTATGTCTCTCGATGGATTACATACCAAAATCTCTAGAAAAAGTTGTGTGTTCCATTATTACCTCATCCAACAACTTCATACATTTCTCCTTTACTATTGCGTTTATATTGGTATATATTACCAAAATTGATTACTTCCAAGCCTGATCTCAACTGTGACCTAATGATATTCTTCGTATCTAATAACATTGGAGTTCGCATTAATTTTGCTATCTTAATTTGATTTAATTCCTTAAATTCATTATGATCTGTTAGTACCAAAATTAGATCAGCGCCGGTAACAGCTGTTTCCTCATCTACAAATTCAATATGGGAAACATGTGGATCATGGATTGATAGGTTATATCCTTTTTCTTTGAGGATCTCTATGATTTCTAGTGCAGGAGATTCACGCATATCATCCACGTTCCCTTTATAAGTTACACCAAAGACCGCGATCTTCGGACAATCGATCCCCTGCAACAATTCACTAGATAGTTGAACAACAAATTCTGGCATACTGTTGTTTGTATCTCTTGCAAGTTTAATGATATTTGCATAATCAGGTGACTTTGCGTAAATAAAATAGGGATCTACCGCTAAGCAATGTCCTCCCACACCTGGACCCGGACTATGTATATTTACTCTCGGATGCTTATTAGCCATATTAATTACATCCAACGCGTTTATATCTAAGTCATAGCAAATTTTAACTAATTCATTTGCCAATGCAATATTCACGTCTCTGAAGGTATTTTCCATACATTTCGACATCTCGGCAGTCTTTGCTTCTGTCCTTATGATCTCCCCTTGTACAAACGCTGAATACACCTCTGCTGCAGCTTGTGTGCATTTTTCAGTAATCCCACCTACAATTCGATTATTATGGATTAATTCTTCTAAAATTTGCCCAGGGAGCACTCGTTCAGGACAGTGTGCAAGATAGACATCCTCTCCTGCTTTAAATCCATTATTTTCGAATACTACTTTAATATGATCATCCATAGATCTCGGAGAGATTGTAGATTCCACAATAATAGTATTTCCTTGTTCCAAATACGGGATAATGGATTGACACGCACTTACCACATAGGACAAATCACAGCTCATATATGAGTCATTATTATTTGGAGTAGGAACTGCCACAATAAACACATCAGCCTTTTCGGGATGTAAGGAAGCCTTAAACCTCTGAGAATGAATAGCATCTTTAATCAAATCCGCAAGCCCAGGTTCTTCAATATGTATAGACCCGTTGTTCAATGTCTCAACAATGCTTGCATTTACATCCACACCAATAACTTCGTATCCATGACTCGAGAACATTGCTGCAGTAGGTAAGCCAATATAACCAAGACCTAGCACACAAATTTTCATTATTAATCCCTCACATCTACATCTTCATTTTATAAGTCTATTTAAAAATGCCAGATAGTCTGATGACCTTTTAATCCAAGAATTTTCATTTATAAATGATTCATTTACCTCAGTATGATCATTCGATTGAGATAACTGTAGCACTGCCCTCTCGAATTCTTTGTGCTGGGAATAGAATTCCAACCGATTGTAATTAAATTTATCTAATTCTTTCCAATAACTGCTTATGATTGGTTTAGTTAAAGCAATATACTCGTAAAGCTTCACGGGATCAACGGCCCTAATCAGTTCATTAACCTGAAATGGTAATAACATGATATTTCCTGAATAGATATAGTCAATAACGTCTTCATGGGGAATTACCCCCACTAAAATGATGTTGTCTGGCAACCCTTCAGGCTTGTATTCGCATGGACCTATTAAATAAATTGAATAGTCTGGGTATTGCTTTGCAAAAAAAATAATGGTCTCCCAATCGAGCCAATGACTAATCGTTCCTATATAAACTAGGTTGGGTTCAAAGAGTACCCTTTTTTTAGGTACTCGACTAAACGTGTTCTCATCCACTGCATTTGGAATGGTCGTCACAGCCAACCGACAGTCTTGATATCTGCGTTTCAATTCAAGAGACAATTGTTGAGAGCTTGTAATTACTGCATCTACTTGATTAAGAGTGATGCTTTCTTCTATAATCATTCTTTCTCGAAGCCTGCCGCTATAAAAAAAAGGCATGTTATCCATACACTCGTATACAAGTACAGCTTTCCCTTTTTTACACTCTGGAATGTATTGATGCTGCAAAGGGCCTGTTAGTATAATAATATCGTATTCACGGTGGTTTAATAGCGTTTGTATATATTTTACGTTTATCATTTCAATAGCTCTCAGCTTAAGCGAGAAGGGGAGAACATAAGTATCTATAATACTTAAGTTTCCTTTACTAAGCTTTTGAACTACGCCTTTGCCCAACGGTGTTAGTGAAAGAAAATCCACCTCTACATCTTGTAAAGATAAATACTCGGCTATAAATTGAGGTCTTTGCTTAATCCATTTCCAACTAACAGTAGAGAAATATAAAATTCTCATGTTTCACCTCTTACAGCATCAAACGCAATTAACATTTTGTACTCATTTCATTTACTTTTCGACATATTTTGATATTCTTTAATGACCTCTTTAGAATCTCCGACTCTTGCTACTTGTCCCTGTTCTAACCAAAGCACACGATCACACAACTTTTCCACTTGACCTAAAGAGTGAGAAACAAACAGTACGGTAGTCCCCCCCTCCATCATAGATAGAATTTTCTTTTCTGATTTTTCTTTAAAGTTCATATCCCCGACGGCCAACACTTCATCCACGATTAGAATCTCAGGTTGAACTATTGTAGCAATGGAGAAACCTAGTCTGGCTTTCATCCCGGAAGAGTAGTTTTTTAATGGAGTATGGATAAACTTACCTAGATCAGAGAACTCAACAATTTCCCTAAGTTTTTCATCAATAAATTTTTTGGAGTAACCTAGCAGCAATCCATTCAGTTTTATATTTTCAATGCCAGTTAGCTCCCCATTGAAACCGGCCCCTAATTCTATTAAGGGGGCAATGTTACCCCTTCTAGTAATCGTTCCGGTCGTAGGCTTTATCACGCCAGCAATAATCTTAAGCAGAGTACTCTTTCCAGCACCATTGTTCCCAATAATACCAAACACTTCACCTTTTTTTACGCTGAGGCTTACATTACGTAGTGCAAAAAAATCTTCATAGCTGATTTCCTTCTTCATCTTTTTTACAAGAAAATGTTTAAATGAATCAACTCGTTCTGTAGCCAAGCGATATTTCATCGTTACATTGGATACCTCAATAACTATTTCATTCATAGTATACCTCTGTCTCATAAATGATAAATAAAACGATCCTGTGACTTATAAAACACAAATAACCCCAGAACTCCATATATAAGCATATATGCGATGCAAAGCAAATGCGACATAAGATCAGGAGCAACGCCATTCATCATAACGTCTCGAAACATATTCACGATTGTGAACAGAGGATTTATCATTATTAACGGCATATATTTCTCGGGAATAATAGACGCAGGATAAAAAATTGGCGTCATGTACATAACAACCATTAATATAATTGAATAAAAATGCTTCATATCTTTAAAAAACACATTTATTGAGGCTAGGATTAATCCTATGCCGGCTGAAATAATTAATAAATACAACATAGGGAAAAGAAACATTAGGTTAATCCATCGAAAAGAGAGTCCGGTAACTATCATTACTGCTCCAAGCGGGACTAGTGCCACAAATGTCGTAATAAAAGATGAACACACACGCGATAACGGGAAGAAGTACTTTGGAACATATACTTTCTTTATTAATTGACCATTTGCATAGATTGAATCCATCGCAAAATTTGTAGCCTCCGAAAAAAACTGATAGACAATTCGTCCAATCAAAACATAAACGGCAAAATGAGGAATCTCATTTTTAAATAATGTTGCGAACACAATACTCAACACGACCATCATTAATAAAGGATTTAACATACTCCACAAAATTCCCAATACGGAGTTACGATATTTTAACTTTATATCTTTTCTAACCAATTCGAAAAATAAATCTTTATACTTAAATAAATTACTTAGATATTGATTCATTTTATCTCCCTTAGCTATATTTATAGTATCGTCTTCCATCATTTCAAGTGATAGAGCTCAAGATCCAGAAAAATGCCAATGACTCCAAAGCGGCTTGATAGCAACTTGGAGTTCATCATCTTATTCTTGCTTCCAACTTGGAAATGCAGCAACAAACGACAATATGCAATTGCTTATGTTGATTCAGCCATATTTTTGTCGCTTTATACATTATAGCGCAAGTTGATGACAGGGATCGAACATAAAATCTAGTGTCGAATCTTTCACTACAATCGCTAAGTAAAATGTTGTAGGTCTAGTTCTCATAAAGCAGTCAAATGGAAGTTCTCCCCCGCCTATGCTATTATTATATTCGTAATTTACTAGCAAAGGAGAATAACTTTGTCTACATATGGCTACGGGGCTAAAAAGCCCAAACAAAAAAACGACAAAAGTAACCATTTTTCTCTTGCTCAATGGGGAGCAATAGTTACTCTTATTTTATTCTTAATCTGGTCGCCATTTCAGTTCGGTCTATTCAACGGACAAATCACACAATTTGAAAAACCAATTTACTGGTCTATTCTCATAGCTTCTATTCTAGCATTTTTGACAGTAGGAGTCCTGCTTCAATTCAAAAAAAGAAATTATGACCAGTCTGACGTGCTTACTCTCTTTGTATTTCTACTGCCTTTAACCTACGGAGTTTCGGCATTTTTCGCGGCTTCCAGTTATTTGGCAGTAAATGCGATTTTTATTATGTTAATTTATGCCGTTTTCTTCGCTCTTATTAAACTAACAACAGGCGAAGAGAAGATCAATCGCATCATCCAGATTACGTTAACAGGTTCCGCCTACGCCATAGTCTGGTTTGGATTAATGAACTGGTTAGGAAATGGGAAGCTTGCGGCGGCATTGATTGGCTGGTTTTCTAGGCTTAATGCGGATGGACTATATGAGCAAGCGATTTGGGTAGATGCGAATGGACCGCGTCTTGCCTCGGTGTTCCAATACCCGAATACGTATGCGGCCTATTTGATGGCCTTTTTGTTTGTAGCCGTGTTTTACTTAACGACAACCCGTAAGGCCGTTAGTCATGCGGTCCACGGTTTTATGTTGGTGCCGATTATTTTATCTATTCTTCTAACCCTTTCCCGTAGCGGTCTGGTGTTATTGCCAGTTGTGTTTGTGGTGGTTCTCTTATTTGTAAAGCCGGCACGGCAGATTCTGTGGATTATCCATCTGGCCATCAGCGGCGCTGCGACACTAGTTATTTTGAATACAGTATCGGCTATCGGGAATCAAGTACATCTGAACGAGTCAGGCAGCTCCACCTTGAGAGGGTGGCTCTATATTCTTGGAGCGTCCGCTGCATGTGCCATATTATGTTGGATTGTACAACGATTCTTTGCACCATGGTTGGAACGCAAACTGGAAGGCTTCTCAATGAAGAAGTGGTCCAATGCTCTTCTTCCTGTAGGGGGAACCATCATTGCTGGAGTGCTGATAATCTTTTTGCTAGGAACCGGCCTCAAGAACTTGTTGCCGGAAAGTATCTCTTCACGTCTCAGTTCAATCAACTTCCAGCAGCACAGTGTGCTCGAGCGGATTACGTTCTACAAAGACTCTATGAAGCTAGTGGCTGACTATCCAGTCTTCGGTGCGGGCGGCGGCGCTTGGAGCGCATTGTATGAAAAGTACCAAAACAACCCGTATGAATCAGCCCAAGCTCACAGCTACTACATGCAGTATCTTGTTGAGTCTGGATTTTTTGGCTTCATTATATTAATCGCCTTTCTGGGCATTATTTACTGGAAGTACGTTCAATCCTTCCGTAACGCGGAAGAGACGAAGCGGAATAGCTATTTCATGTATTTCATTTTGGCGACCAGCATTTTGGTACATAGCGTGATGGATTTTAACATGAGCTATGTTTATATCGGGATTATCGTCTTTATTAGCTTGGGAGGAATGGCGGCATCAATTTCAACGGAGCCACTTAAGAAAATAAAGCCAAGTACAATCAAAGCGGCTACGGCAAGTATTCTCGGCATCGCAGGAATAATAATGTTCATCACATCTCTATTGTTTATTCAGGCGTCGAGCTCGTTCGCCAAAGCGGATAAAACGCTAGTTGAAACCAAAAATTTCAATCTGACAATGGAATACTTGAATAAGGCATTGAAAATACGACCAACCGTTCCAGAGTATGCTGCATTTAAAGCTGACCTGTTCAAACAAGTATATACTCAACAGGGAGATGAGGACTTTTTTGCTGAAGCGGAGCATACGTTGCGACAAGCCCTTGATAAACAACCAGGGAACCGAATATTACTATTACGACTGATAGATCTTTATGAACAAAAGGGAATGGATTCGGAGTTGTACGAAGTACTCTCTGAAAATGCTGAACGTTTTCCATGGGATATGACTTGGTATGAGAAGTACATGGCTGCTACTTTACGCCAAGGGATTATCATTAATAACGATTCACCAGACAAGAAAAATGAATATATGGATGAGATTATTGCAGCATTGCGCCATGTCGAACAAGGTGTGGAACATCTCAAAACTTTGCCGGAAGGACAGCTTCAGGGGCGAGAATTCATAGTAACGAACACGATGGCCATGAATGCTGGCCGGGCGTATATCATGAAAGGAGAGCCTGGGGAGGGGGCTGAAGCAATGAAGCCTTACCTGAACGAGGACCTTTCTAATGCGGATAACCGGGAGCTAGCCCGTTGGTATGTCGGAGCAACTATCCAGAACGGCCAAGTTGATCAGGTATGGTATGATAAGATGCTCAGTGTGGACCCTGAAGAAAAAGAGCGAATTGAGCAAGTTGCTGGAATGCGGTTTTTAAAACAATAGAAACTAAAAAACGGTCCTTACGGGCAATGTCATTAAGATAAGGCGCGGAAACCATAATCTAGCAAAAGAGCAGGTTATCGAAAAGATAGCCCGCTCTTTTTTTTGAAAGAAAATCAAGACTTAACAGGTAGATGGATATGTGTGGCGAAGACCCTTGAAACACGAGGAGGCCACGTCCATGAATGAGTATGCGATTTCGCTAAAAAAAACGCTGACATCCCTCATACGAGAAATGGCAGCCGCACCAGCTCCTTATGTCAAAAATCCTAAAAAAGACTTTACCCGAAAGAAAAAGCTTTCTTTTGAAACGGTGATGCAACTCCTTATCTCCATGGGAGGGAACAGCCTATATAAGGAACTTTTGGAATCACAAGGCTATGACGTAAACACCGCAACCACTTCTGCTTTTGTCCAACAGCGGAATAAAATTCTGCCGTCTGCTTTGGAATTCTTGTTTCACGCATTTACGCAATCGGTTATGGACATCAAGGACTACCGAGGGTATCGATTACTTGCCGTTGACGGTTCGGATTTGCATATCGCAACTGACTCTGCGGACACGGACACCTATTTTCAAAGTCAACCGAACACGAAAGGCTATAACCTTCTGCATTTGAACGCTGCCTATGACTTGTGCAACAGACTGTACGTGGATGCCATTGTTCAGCCACGAAGGTTATGCAACGAGGGAAGGGCGCTGGCTGCTATGGTTGACCGTTCTCCCATCAAGGGCAAAACCATTGTGATTGCCGATAGAGCTATGAAAGTTACAACAATTTCGCGCATCTTGAACGCAAAGGGTGGAACTATGTCATACGGGTAAAGGATTTGGATTCCAATGGTATTCTTTCGGGCTTGCGTTTGCCCTCTAGCGGAGAGTTTGATAGGGACATTCATCTGACACTTACCAAAAAACAAACCAAAGCGGTCAAGGCTCATCCAGAGAGGTACAAGTTCGTCCCTTCCACGTCAACCTTTGATTTTTTGTATTTTCACGAGAACTTGTTTTACCCGATTTCCTTTCGGGTGGTTCGTTTCGTCCTGCCGAGTGGCGCTTTTGAGACCGTCATTACGAATCTTACCGCCACGGATTTCCCACCGGGTGAAATCATGTCTATGTATAACATGCGATGGGGCATTGAAACCTCATTCCGGGCATTAAAGTACACCGTCGGTCTGACGAATTTTCATGCAAAGAAACGAGAGTCCATTACCCAAGAGATTTTCGCAAGAATGATCCTGTACAATTTCGCTGAAATGATGACCTCGCACGTCGTCATTTCCCAAATGGAGAAACGGCACCCCTATCAAGTCAACTTCACGGTTGCCGTTCACGTGTGTAGACACTTCCTGCGCTCAAGGGACGATGAACCCTCGCCCGATGTTGAAGCACTGATCCGCAAAAACATTTTGCCGATTCGCCCCGTTCGCCCAGGGCAGCAGAATACGCGCAAAATCCGCTGGAAATCAGTAGTTAGCTTCGTCTATAGAGTAGCATAATTCGTTTCATATGAACATTTTTTTTAAGCGGATCATCCCTCCGCTTTGTTTGCTGTACACTTTTTTCCTTGCTTGTATACAAAAAAGAAACGGCACAGGGCTTTTTCCCATGCCGTTTCGGATTCCATTTTTATTTCCGCTCTTGTCTTGGAGCTAAACTTAATGACATTGTCCTTACGGGCCGTTTTTTTAATACTCATTTAAAATAGTATGGCTCCTTTATAATATCCTTTAAATATTTCAGGAGCTCATCTCGCAAATCAGGCCGTTGCAGGGCATAGTGAAGGGTCGTTTTGATAAAGCCTAACTTCTCTCCGACATCATGCCTTTCCCCTTCAAAGTGATATGCCAGCACTTCCTTCTCTTGGCTTAGCTCAGCTATGGCGTCCGTAAGTTGAATTTCGCCATGTACTCCCTCTTTCTGCTGCTCCAGCAGTTCAAAGATATGCGGTGTAAGGATATACCGACCCATAATGGCCCAGTTCGAAGGGGCTTGGTCTTGAGCTGGTTTTTCGATAAGCTGTTTTGCACGAAGCAACCGTTCGTTTATTTGTTCCCCTGCAACGACGCCGTAACGTGATACGTCTTCCCACGGAACAGGCTGGACCCCGACAATGGGCGCTTCATGTGCCTCGTACACGTCAAGCATTTGTCTCAGACACGGCGTATTGGCTTCGACGATATCGTCCCCCAGCAGCACGGCGAATGGCTCATTGCCAATAAATTTGCGGGCACACCAGATGGCATGGCCCAATCCGCGCGGCTCTCTTTGTCTTATGTAATGGATATCTGCCAATTCGGACGGCTTTTGAACTTCTTCAAGCAGGGCAAGTTTGTCTCGTTCACGAAGCAAATACTCCAGTTCAAAGATACTATCAAAATGATCCTCGATCGCGCGCTTGCCTTTTCCCGTCACAATAATAATATCCTCAATCCCCGATGCGACAGCTTCTTCGACGATATATTGAATGGTCGGCTTGTCCACAATAGGAAGCATTTCTTTCGGCATCGCTTTCGTCGCTGGCAGGAATCGGGTTCCCAGCCCAGCCGCCGGGATAATCGCCTTTCTGACCTTCATGAAGTTTCTCCTCTCTACTTCAATTTCTATTCTAAATCACCGTTTTTTCTTGTATTGGTTACCGCCTATTATATCGCAAAAACGGTAGACCCGCTTCATAAGGAGCTTCAGGTGGAGAGAAAAACCCTTCCTAACAAAAAAAGCAGGAACCCACGCAATGCAATGGTTCCTGCCTTATATAAGCAATTACGTTATTTCACCAACTGCCCGCGCGTGACACCGAGCTGGTTCGTCGCCTTCAAAGTGCGCCATACTTCGGTGCCGCTGATCTCAGCACGGAGAGCGCGGCCGTACAGGTCGATAACTTGATGAACCTGTTCCGGCGTCTCCTCCAGGAATTCGACGCGGTAGCTGCCTACGCCTAAGTCCAGGAAGTTGGCAATGTACTCGGCTCCGGACTGCTCAATGGCGTTGTAGACCGTGTTGCGGCAGCCTTCATCCACGCGGACCGGGTGGGACATGCCGATGCGGTCGCGCAGGGAGACGCGGTGCTCTTCGCACGGGCGGCCGCAGTTCGTGTAATCTGTTCCTTCGCTAAGGAAGGTGCAGTAGACGCAGTGCTCCGTATGGAACATCGGCAAATGCTGATGGATGACGATTTCCAGCAACGAGGTGTCGCTATGTCGCAGCATATCGACCATCTGCTGAATGTTCAGATCATAGGATGGCGTGATGCAATCCAGACCCGAGGCGGCGAACAGTTCCACTGTTTTGTGGTTAGCTACGTTCAAGGAGAAGTCGCCGATGAGCTGCGGGAAGACTTCGCCCCGCTCAGCGGCCTCGGCCTTCGCCTGCATGTAGAACTGCAGCGCGCCAGTATTGCGGACAAGCACCGCGTCCGGCTTCAGCTTTAGGATGTTCCGGTGATAGCCATTTTCGCCGGGCATATGGATGCGCGGCGTGACGAGAGCGATCGGCTTGCCGGCAGCGCGGCACGCCTCGATGGCGGCCGGGAACTGCTTGATGAACTCGAAGTCGGCGTAGATGAGTTCCGCCTCCGTGTTCACGGCCGCCTCCACTTGCGCGAGCGAACGGCACAGCGCCGTCAGCCGCGCTTGGCCCGGCTGCACCGCCGTGTGCTCCCGCACCGCGCCGCCGTAGACGTCAACGCCGCGGTGCTCGTAGACCGGCGGCTTCGGCCGCTCGCCCGCGAGCAGTTCCACCGCCCGGCGGCGGACCGCATTCAGCTCTCGCATCGGCACGATAACGTCGCCTTCCAGGGCGACGTCCAGCCGCTCGAGCTGATACACCGTTCCGCCAAGGCGGCCGAACTGCTCCTCCAGAAGCGCCTGATCCATCGGGCGCTTCTGGGCCGCTTCCAGCGCCAGCTCCGAATCCACCTGCACCGTCGTGCCCTTCGGGACGTCGGTCCACCAGGTGCGGAGCGGCTCGCCGGCGCGGCCTTCCACGCGCACATGCACGGGGAACACGCGATACGGCTTCTCCGTATCGAACGTGGCCCGCATGCGCTTGTCCAAAGCCGGGTCGCTCGTCTTCCAAATCCGGTCGCCGACCTTCACCCGCCGCAGGTCAACATCGTGTCGTCCCGGCACGATATCGACCAGCCAGCCCTCCTGCGCCTCGCCTTCCAGCTTAACGCCTTTGCGGCGCAGGTCGTACACGCGGCCGCCCTCCTCCTTCTTCGTCGGGTCGCCTGCGTCAAATCCAATCCCGTCGCCGCGCTTCAACGGCGCCTCCAGCTTGCACACGATCCCGTCGCGCAGCACCTGCTCGACACGGCCGAGATAGACGCCGCGGCTCTTCGGGAACGTGCCGTCCACGAGCTGCTTGTTGTTCGTCCCCTTCAGGAAGCCGTGCGTGAAGCCGCGCGAGAAGCTCTGCTGCAGCTCGCGAACCTCTTCCTTCGTCGGCCCGGTCCAGCGGCCATCAAAATAATCATCGATCGCCTTCCGGTACTTGCTGACCACATTCGCCACATATTCCGGCTGCTTCATGCGGCCCTCGATTTTGAACGACGTCACGCCCGCTTCAATTAGCTCCGGCACGAGATCGAGCGCCGCCAGATCCTTCGGCGACAGCAAATACGTCACATCGCCCATCGGCTGATGCTTGCCGTCGACCATCATGTCATACGGCAGACGGCACGCCTGCGCGCATTCCCCGCGGTTCGCGGAGCGCCCGCCCCACATTTCCGAGGTAAGGCATTGCCCCGAATAGGACACGCACAAAGCGCCGTGCACGAACACCTCCATCGGAAGCTGCGCCTCGGCCCCGATCTTCTGAATCTGCTTCAGATTGTTCTCGCGGCCGAGCACGACCCGCTCCAGCCCGTACGGCTTCGTGAACGAAGCCGCCTCCGGCGACGTAATCGTCATCTGCGTCGAGCCGTGAATCGGGAAATCCGGCGAAATCTCGCGAATCAGCTTCACCAGTCCCAGATCCTGCACGATGACCGCATCGACCCCGGCCGTGACGCACGCATCGATCAGCTCCTTCGCATCCGCCAGCTCATTTTCAAATACAAGAATATTGAACGTCAAAAAACCCTTCACGCCATAGCTATGCAAAAACGCCATAATCTCAGGCAGTTCATCCATCTGGAAATTGTTCGCGCGCGCCCGCGCATTGAATTTCTCCACGCCGAAAAAGATCGCGTCCGCCCCATTCGCCACCGCGGCCCGCATGCAATCCCAGTCGCCCGCAGGCGCCAGCAGCTCAATATCTTCACGCCGCAGATTCCGGGGCGCCATGCCCGCTTCCTGCATCGCAGCCTTCACGACATCTACGGCTTGTCTATCGTTATGTTGCTTGATCGTCGTCATTACGTTGACCCCCAACCTGAATTCTTCAACTCTGCCTACCATTCAACAAGGCCAGACATCGAAGATGCCTTACATAGTATAGCGGTCTTTCGGCCAAAACTCCAGTAGCGGCGATATCTTCCTCCCCTGCGATTGGACCCTGTCTAGCTGCGGCCCCAGCCCCTCTATCTGCCTTCTCCCGCTCCCTCTCCCCATCGCTCCCTCTAGAGGCAGCACTTTTCTCTTGCATACTCGCTTATTCGCAGGATTTCATCTTCCTTTGAGAAGCAGTAACAGGATTTAGAATCGGCAGGTGAACCCGAAATCGGTTCAACGGCATGCGGGAATAGAGGGATCAATCCAAATCCCATTTTATTCCTTGCATGTCGCACGTTTCTCCACAATCCTCTGAGGATTCACGCTCCCATGTCTCAGCGGGTCTACGCCCTTACCTTCCTTCGTTATACCTGCTCAAGGAGTGGAGGTCGATCATGTTCAGTAAACGGGTCCAGGCCCTTTAGCGACGGGAACTCGATCCTCCGTGCGATTTGAATTCCTGCGAACGAGCCAGTATGCAACTACTACTACTTCAGATAAACGATTGCGCAGACGGTGTCACTATGCCGCTCTAGTCAATGGATTTGCCCTCCCTTCTTGAAATGCTTCTCCTGTCCGAGCCATGGCAACCAGAATACGCGCTAGTTTGCCTATAAGCTTGAATACCGATCTCTGTTTTTTCATCTTCCGTACCTCTACGTTCTGCCGATGCCATTTTTTAAAGGATGGATGGTGAGCGACCAAGTTCATGACAGCCAAGTACAAATACTTACGGAGTTGCCTCCGCCCGCGTTTGGAGATGACGACTTGCCCCTTCTTCTTTCCTGACATGCTTTCGGCCAGATTTAGGCCTGCCATCGACAGCAGTTGGCGGCCATGATTGAATTGCCGCAAGTCGCCTGCATTGGCTAAGAGGACTGCAATATAGAGGGACTTAGCCCTTAATGGAGGAAAATAACTCCACAGTCTCCGGAATTTCCTCCAGCAGCGCAGCTATCTCACGGTCTATTTCCTGCAAGCGCTCAGTGAGACGTTCATAATCTTCCACCAGGCGGCTTACTTCACGTCTCGCTTCTTCATTAGCATCCGCAGCGCCAACAGACAGACGGCAGGCCTCAATAGCTCCTGTGCCTTCAGCAGGCCGGTTCTCCCGCCGGCACGTTGCATCCGTTTCTTCCAGGCATGCACGAGGTCTTCAGCAGTATGCTTCAGAACATCGGCTGGAAGCGGAAAATCCTTTAACGTAGCGAGCGGACGAGGCTGCTCCCAATACTTGAAGACCTGAGTGAACTCAGGAAAATAGATATCCATCCAGCGAATGAGACGGTTCATGATATTCCCGCGGATGTCGGCCCAGTATTCCCTTTCGTTAACGACTACGCGAAGACGTCTGTAAAAAGGCTCCTGCTTGTTATAGTCGCTGTAATACCCTCGTGAAACGACATCCGCAATCACGAGAGCGTCCTTGGCATCATTTTTCGACTGCGAATTATCCCGATTTTCTTTGTTCCGCTTCGTAGTAAGTGGATTGACCAAAACGACTTTAATCCCCTTTTCTGAAAGCCAGTCGGCAAGATTAAGCCAGTAATGCCCCGTAGACTCCAAGCCAACAATCTCTTCAGACAGCTCACTTTTCTTTTGTAAATCACGAATCCAGTTCAATAATTTACTGAAACCGAATTGATTATTTTCAAATGCTAATCCACGGCCCTGTTCGATTCCACGGAAATTGACGGCTCGTGCAACATGTGTATTCTTAGCAATGTCAATCCCAACTACAAGGTGAATCGTGGTAATTCGTTCAACTCGTTGATTATATGCGGTAGATTGTTTAAACTTCATATAGAGCGTCCTCCTTGGATGATGGGTTTTTTAGGGCTATGACCCGTTGACACCCCCATTGTACAAGGGACGCTCCTTTTTTTTCAAAGCCAGAATCTTGGCTCTGACAGGAATGTTCAGACACACGGCGTGCCTGCCGCACAACAGCTCCTGGATTACAGCCTGTTTCTATGACTTCCGAACCTCCTGTTTCCTGTCCCTGCCTTCATATAAAATCAATAGAACACTCTTCTCCCGCCAAGCCGCGGCAATGAACAACCGATAGGGGACTTTTCTTCCTGAGCGAGAGGGAGTTTGGCTAAAAGAACTCGAACACCTATATCCATTCTGCCCTCCCTATCCAGAAAATAGAGCAGCCAGCCTCCTCTACCATGTTGTCCGAAAAACTTCCGCTACACTCCATCTCTACCTTTAGCAGAAGATTTACAATCGTCCTCGTTGCCTGACCCGATGGGAGAATGGAGAAAAGAAGCGCGCTGCACCTGTTCACCACCGTTGGCTGTATCGCAAAAGCGCTAATTCCACACTGCCTCCCTGAACCGACGGGATATTGATGCTAAGATAAGAGCACAGCACTCCCACAAATCCCGAACAACTGCAATTGGAGCTCGCCACTTCTCCCCCTGGCCCATCTTCTCCCTCTCTTTAGCCCGTATCTACCCGGAACCATCGGCACTCACGCACCCGGCAACGCTACTCCGGAACACCGATGCCGGCACCCCACAACAACGCTACCCTACGACAATCCCTGTCCCGACTTACAAAAAGACGCCATGCCCCACAGCATAGCATCTTTGCTTCCTATATTATGGTTTGGTGAACCGGAACGAGTCGAGGTCCTTTTCGAACTGTTCCACCATTCTGGCGTGCGGGATACGTCGTATAGGACCGCCAGGGCCAATACCCCGCAGTAGGGCCCCTTCACCGTGACATGATCTCCTTTCATACTCTTCTCTCCCTTTTTGCCAAAAGACCTCATTCTCCCGCCAAAACGGCGAAAAAAAGCCCTTTGATGATCTACATCAAAGAGCCTGCATGTTCACTGTTCGTATGTGTGCGGAGCTCGGATTCCCATTGAAACCGCTTAACTATTATGTAGCTTTACGTTACCAACCTGAGATCATCTTCACGTCTGCAATCAAAAAGATAATCAAGCTGACTACAGCAAATCCAATCGCAAACTTATTGCGCGGACGCTGCTTAACTTGGCGGAATACCGCCCAAACCAAGATTAACGTAAACACGATCATAAAGATGTCAAATAATTGAAACAGACTTTCGGTCTGCTCTGCTCCTTCGGCCAGAAACATGGTGCGACCTCCCTCTACACGCGCATTTTACCTATCTTCCCCTATGTTATATTTACCCAGCAAGAGTTGCAATACTTCTCCCTTATATTTAACAAGATTGTCACGAATTTTTCAAGTTTTCCGGTCCAAATGCTATTTACGGATGAATCATGTCATAGCTAGCATTCTAATTCGCCAATTATAACTGATTTAAATGGGATTCATTAGAAAAAATGATTCCTGGTTTTTCCCTATTTTTGTTGTCGCTCCCCAGGAAATGTGGTACGATGACACCAATCAATTCACACTATTTATATCGGAATTATTAATTTTAGAGGGCGGGGGATAACCAAATGGCATACGAACCGGTATGGATGAAGGACCCTTCGAAGTTGAACAAGTTTGAATTTATTAAGATGGAAAAGGACGGGCTGGATGTCATCCGCGACATCATTGAGACCTATGCCGAGCAGGGCTATGAGTCCATACCGGAGGATGACAAAAACCGGTTTAAATGGGCCGGCGTCTACGAGCAAAAGCCGAAGGACGGCCACTTCATGATGCGCATCCGGATCAATTCGGGCATATTGCAGGCGGCGCAAGCCCGGGCCTTGGCGGACATCTCCAGGCTGTACGGACGAGGACTCATCGATGTGACGACGCGCCAGGCCGTGCAGTACCACTGGCTGCGCGTCGAGCATCTGCCGGACATTTTCAAGCGGTTGGAAGCCGTCGGCTTGTACTCCTATGAAGCTTGCGGCGACTGCCCCCGCACAATCGTCGGCAACCCGCTGGCAGGTATAGACCCGGATGAGCTAATGGACACGACCGAATTAGTTAATGAGGTGAATGATTTCTTCCTGCTGAACCGGGATTTCTCGAACCTGCCGCGCAAATACAAAATGTCCATTTCATCCAACATCTATAATAACGCGCATGCGGAAATTAACGACCTTGCCTTCACCCCGGCGACGAAGCAGATCGGCGGACAGGAAGTTATCGGCTTCCACGCCTGGGTCGGCGGCGGCTTGTCGGCGAAGCCGTATCTGGCGCAGCAGCTCGACCTGTTCGTCCGCCCGGAAGAGGTGCTCAAGCTAGCCATCGGGGTCACGACGCTGTTCCGCGACTACGGCTTCCGCGAGAAGCGGCATCAAGCCCGCCTGAAATTCCTGATCGCAGCTTGGGGAATCGAGAAATTCCAAGCTCATCTGGAGGAGCTGATCGGCAAGCTCCCTTCCCGGGGCGAAGACCGGATTGCCGGGTGGCAGGCCGCTTATTTCGATGGCGTCCACCCGCAGAAGCAGCCGGGGCTTCACTACATCGGCCTGAATGTCCCCGTCGGCCGGCTTGACGCCGATGAGTTCGAGCAGCTGGCAGACGCTGCGGAACGATATGGCGACGGCACGCTGCGCACGACGATGTCACAGAACATCATCCTTACCGGCATTCCGGAGCGAGCCCTGGATACGGTGCTGGCGCTGCCGGTGCTCGAGCGCCTGACTCCGTATCCGCGGCCGTTCATGAGCCGCACCGTCTCCTGCACGGGCAACGAGTTCTGCAATCTCGCCATTGTCGAGACGAAGGAACGGGCGCGGCGCGTAGCCCAATACTTGGACGACCATGTCGGCGATTTGAACGAAAAGGTACGGATTCATTTCATCGGCTGCCCGAACTCCTGCGGCCAGAAGCATGTCGCCGACATCGGTCTGCAAGGCTCGCTCATCAAGACCGAGCAGGGCATGGTCGACGCCTTCGATATCGCGGTCGGCGGCATCCTCGGTCCGGGCGCCCGCTTCAACACGGCGCTCAAGGGCCGGGTCCGAGCCGACGACGTGCCTTACGTTCTGGAGCAGCTCCTCCGCTACTACAAACAGGAGCGGAACGGGCAGGAATCGTTCCACGCCTTCTTCCTCCGCGTCGGCGCGGAAGCCTTCCAGGCGAAGCTGACGGAGGTGCTCGCTTCCCCCGCACTCACGTCGTAGCAGCCAAGCCCGGAGAAGGCGGCAATTGTTGCAGTCCATCTTCCTATTTATTTTTATCTATGGTATTATTTTTATAGTGACATGTTTATTTGGAACAACACCTGAATACACTAAAAAAGACCGCAGATGCTGGAACATCTACGGTCTTGCAATAGATTGCCTCTTAGGCAGTCGACCATTATGGAAGGTAGACCTCCACCGGCCGGGAAGCTCAGGGAGGTCTACTTCTTGTTAGAGAAGGACAGCAGCGCAATCACGAACAATCCGAATGCAATCATCAGACTGAGTGATTCAAATACTGTCATAGCCTCACCTCCCTTCCAGGAGATGTGCCGACCACCCTTAACGAGCCTATTCTATTGCACCCATATTATACCACACTATCACCTTTGTCAGAACATATATTCCGCCTTATAAGAACGGGCACCCCCCCTCGTTCCGCAATCCCGGAACGAGGGGGATATTTTTTTCAACACATTCCGATCCACCTACGCTTGCAGCCCGATCTCACCATAAGCGCGAATCATCGCATCGGCGGCGGCCGGCGCATCGAGGAAGGCGCGCTCTTCATCGATGAAGATGTTCAGCGCTACTCCGGCGCTGCGTCCCATCTCCATGTCGCCGACCGAGTCGCCGATGACGGCGACTTCCGCCGGCTTCAAGCCGATCTCGCGGCAGGCCAACTCGACCATGTCCGGGAATGGCTTGCCCCGCTCGACGCAATCATCACCGATGACCGCATCAAAATAATGCCGAATCCCCATCTTCTCCAAATGCTGCTCCGATGGTCCCTGGTCATCGGCCGTGACGACGGCCAATGTCAGCCCCAACGCCTTGCAGCGCTCCAGAAATGCG
Source organism: Paenibacillus thiaminolyticus (assembly GCF_007066085.1). NCBI lineage: Bacteria > Bacillati > Bacillota > Bacilli > Caryophanales > Paenibacillaceae > Paenibacillus > Paenibacillus thiaminolyticus. Next base: position 3,183,276 of record NZ_CP041405.1, read on the forward strand.
ACGGTGCCGGTAATCGGCACGATATTGGCTTGCTCGAGCACCTGCTCGTTCGCGTTCTCGAAAACGGCGGTAACGCGCCGCAAGGCTTCATTCCACGGCACCCCCGTCCGATGCAGCAAATACGTCGCGATGCCGATCATTTGCGACGGAGAGCCCATCGCGAGCGCTCCCTGGCGGTCATGCCTACGAATCGAACCATCCTCTTCAATGATAACCCCTAATATATATCCAGGCTGCTCCGGCAGGGAGCCGCCCTCTTTTTTCAACTCCTGCTCCAGGTCGTGAAGCACCTTCTCAGCCCACCAGCCCCACAAGCTCATAAATTGCAGCAGCGTGCCGTCCTTGTCGAACAGAATGCCGCGGACCCGGGCGCTGCGATCTCCCGCACTCAACTGAACCATCTGCATCAACCTCTCCTCTGTATTGACAACTACATTCGGCGCCGGACCCTTTTTTCCTCTTTTCACGGCTGCCTTTTCATGGCTTCGTCAAGCTCCGGCTTCCTTCCCTTCCCCGCACACACAACAATCCCCCTCTCCCGTACGCGCCGGATGGAGGGGGATATGGAAGCTTTAGCTCGCCAGGCTCGAGGCGTCCGTCAAGCCGAGCGCTTCGGGCAGCACTCGCTTGGCATCCTTCAGCCACGTGCGCACTTCAGGCCCAAGCCGGAACACACGATTCGACGGCTGGTTCACGATACCCGACAATTCGGAATAAATCGGATAATCTTGCATCAATGCTTCGTATACCTGATGCCGGGCAGGCAACAGATACTGTGGATATTGGCCATCGGCCTGCGGGCGCAGAGCTTGCTCTACCGTATCCGCGGAAGCCATAATATTCGCCAGTTTTTGGGCCAGCTCCGGATAGGCCGTCTTGGAGTTCACGCTCACGACATCGCTGTAGAAAAGAGGAATGTCCTGCCCCGCCGATGAGGAAATCGTCTTGAACTGGACCTGATCCGCATACTCGCCCATGCGCATCATCGACTCGCTGTAGCCGATGAAGGCCCTTCCGCTGCCTTGCGCGAACCACGACGCTCTTACATAGGAGTCGCCATCCTCAGGAGCATACTGAGACGGCTTCTCCCCCGCCATATCAATTAGCAGCCGCAAGCCGCGAATGACTTTGTCATTCAGGGGGTCGAGCGGCGGAAGAAGGTCATATTCCGTATACTGGCCAGTCACATCGATAAGCGCCTCCAAATACATGCTCGCCTTCGTCGTCCCGCCAGCCATATTAATTAACAAGCCCTTATTTTTCAAAGGCGGAATCTGCTCGGAATGGTTGGTTCCTATTTTTTTGTACAGCTCATATATATTGTTGACTTGCCCTATCTTCAAATCGCCTTTCCGGTAAAAAAGCAGGTTCGTGCACAAAATTTGCGGCAGGCCGTATACCTTGCCGTTGCGCGTCGCTCCTTGCAGAGCAAAAGGGATTACATCCTCCGCCTGATCGATATCTTGGCTGTCGAAGGGCAGCAGATACCCCCCATCGACAAAATGGCTTAAAAAAATAGAATCCAGCACGAACACATCCAAATCATCCGGCGGATCCTCGGAATAGGAATCCCATTCCGTAAACTCCAGCCTGACGCCAGGCTCTAGCTGCTGCCACTGGTCAAGGACGGCTGCTTGGAAACGGGAAGGATCGGGCACGTACGGATAGATTGCCACCTTCAACGTAATATCGGAAGAAGCGTCGGAAAGAGCCGCCCCGGCTCCGGCCGGACTGACAACCACGAGCAGCAATACCAGCATAACCATGAATTGCTTATAAATGAAGCCTTTTATCTTTGACATAACCTAATCACCGCCTCTATTAAAATGGAACTTGCTATCCTTACTTAATAGATTCGTTCTAACGGAAAATACAAAGCGATTCCGCCGCCAAGGCATCCGCGATCCACCGGGGATTCATCGGGAGCACATTGTCCGGCAGTCGGTCCACTTCGAAAAAGTTGACATCCAACGTCTCGTCCCCCGTTCTAACAAGCGCTCCTCCCACCGTGTCACAGCGAAAGCATGCCGTCACGAAATGGCTGACCGCTCCGTTCGGGTAGGTGTATACTTGGGACTCGGGATCGGAATACAGGCCGACCAACCGCTTGACTTCCACCTGCAATCCGGTCTCTTCACGGATTTCCCGCACGATTGCCTCTTCTACGCTCTCCCCCCGCTCCACATGACCCGATGGGATTCCCCAGCATCCGTTGTCTGACCGCTTCATCAGGAGAACCCTGCCTTGTTCGTCCATGACGATGCCCGCCACTCCAGGCTTGATATCGTCCGGCCAAGGAAAAGCCGGGTGAACCCAACGATCCAGGATCAGCTCTTCATCCCACAAGCTGCGCAAATCGGGGATAATCGCATCGGGCTTGCGGTAATCCCGGGCAGACGAATATCCGCTATACGGCCCGCTGGATATAAGAACCGCCGAGATGCCTATCCGGTGTGCGCCTACGATATCCGCATCGGGCGTGTCCCCGAACATGATGGCCCGCGACCAGTCCTCCACCTGCTGCAGCGCTTGCCGGAACATATAAGGGTAAGGCTTGCCTACGATATAGGGCGTCTTGCCTGAAGCCATTTTGATAGCTTCCACGGCCGTCCCAACCGCCATCATGGGCCCATCAGGGCCCGGGAAGCTCCAATCGGCATTGGTGGCGAAGAACTGGGCGCCATTTGCGATACGCGTCACCGCGCTTTGGATGTCCCGCAGCGTCAAATCATCGTTCCAGCCGACCACGACGGCCTCGGCGTCGTTCACGCCCACAATGTCAAGGCCAGCCTCCCGGCACTCCCGCTCCAGATGCTCATCCCCGAGCACATACACCGAGCCCACCTGCCGTTCCCGCAGGCAGCATGCCGTTGCCCAGCCTGAGGAGATAACTTCATCCGTCATGGCCTCAATACCAAGACGGTTCAGCCTGGCTGCGGTCTGCTCCCGCGTCATACAGGGATTATTGGTCAAGAACCTGATCGTCTTCCCTCCGGAGCGCAAACGGTCCAGCGCTTCGACTGCACCGGGCAGAGCTTCCGGCCCGACATAGATGACACCGTCCAAATCAAACAAAAACACGTCAAATGCATCGTATAACACGTCGTTCCTCCTTACATTCACGCCTCTTTGACTGCCCGATAAATGAGGAAGGGCGGATAATCCCGCTCCATTTTCCATTGATCGAACCGGCTCTCCATCTCGATTCTTCTTAACTCATCCGGCGAAATATCGTGCAACGTCGGCTCCATACATTCGATATGCCGGAAGCCCGCATCCTCCAAAAGCTCCCGGTACATCTCCTTGGGCCAGTGGAAGTCATGGAGAATCATCTCTTCGCCGTTCGGAAGATGAAGCCATTCTTGCCGGGTTTCGCCATGCCCGTAGACTTTCCCCGGAACCCCGTTGCGGAACGTCGAGAAATCGATCCCGGTCGAATCCGGATGCGTATCCAAAATAACGTAGGAAGCGCCCGGAGCCAGCACCCGATGAATCTCACCGATAATGCGCGCGATTCGCTCTTGACTGCTCGTATTAATGAACACATAGCAGGTCATGGCCCCATCTACCGAGTTGTCTTCCAGGAATGCTAACCGATCCTGCTCGATATGGCGATAGTCGATCCGGGGGTGAGAGCGTTTCTGCATGGCGATATCGAGCATATGCCTCGATTCATCTGCGGCAATCACTTGCACATCGGCCGTTTCCGCCAAGCGGTAAGCCACCTTGCCGGGACCGCAGCCATAATCCAGCACCCGCTTGCCGGCGGGAACGGTCTTCAATAGATCGAACACGAAGCGGAACCCCAACGTCTGCTCCAAAATGTCGTTATACGCTTCGAACTGCTTCGCCACGTCCTCTTCCTTCCACGAAGTCTGCATCGTAATCCCCCTTATTTTTGCTGATGATGCTCGAGAAGCGATAGCGTCGCCTGCTGCGGCCATTTGTGATGCAGCAGCCGCTGATAGAGCGGACACAACGCACGGAACACGGAAGCGTCCGCAGGCCTCCGGTAAGCGACAGACTGGTAGAAGCTGAATAGCAGCAGAACCTGCTGCCAGTATACAGGCAGATCCAGCGCCTCGATGTCCGGGCCCGACAAGGCAACGCGGTCTTCTCTCAGCAGCGTTTCATATTCCAGGACCGTCTCCAGATGAGGCCATGGATTACCGGAAGGCATGACCGGAAATTCGTCCCTCTGCCCCTGCGTACCGGATGCGGCTTCGGCCAACACTCTCTCCACCGCCTCGTCATCCGGCTGATAGATATGTACCGAACCGACAACATGATAATAATCGCCCAGCTCCAGCCCCAATTCTCGCGCGAGCAGCTCCTGCATGAACGTGAACGAGAACACATCGCTGACCATCCCCCGGAACGCATCGTTCGCGCGCATGTAGGCGATCGCATACAGCTTCTGCTCCCGTACGAAAAATTGCAGCCCCAACGTGCAGGACACATCGATATTGGCGGAGCCAAGCTCCTCGTTGGCGTCGAAGATTTGAATGAACGCCCGCTTGGAATCGGGATCATCCTGGCCCAGCAAATCCGCGATTCGCTGCCATTGATTCACCTGGCTGGTTCCGAAGCGGAATATTTTAGGCCCGTATGCCGTTCCGGTAAGCGTTTGGCCGTTCATCGAGTACTCTCTCATTTTTCGATTGTAATAGCCGATAAAGTCCAGATCGTCCCTGGCAGACAAGTACCACAGCGCCTCGGCAAAATTGAATACGATATTCGTGCGGCGGCTCGCCAAATAACAGATACGCTCTGCGGGATTCGCTAGAGAGAATTGATAATTCAGCCGCTCGCGGCTCTGATGGCCGCGCGGCGCATTGCGGAATTGCGGCTGGCTGCCGACGGTATCCAGCGTAGCCAGATAAGCTTCGTGAAAACGGTCGAAGCGCACTTGCCCCTCCCCCTTCTATTATGAAATAGCGAACATTCGCTCCAATTCCGATAGATAATCTTGCTCCTCCCGGTAATAGATATATGTTACGTTGGCCACCTGGCCTAGCCCCCGAATGAGGAAGGCATACTCCTTCCCCTCCTCCAGCAGCAAAATGATCGGCTTGCCAAAAGCGGAGGCCCAACCAATCTCGATATGCGTCCCCGGAGAAGCCGGACAGCCGGGAAAGGCGACGAACTGATCGCAGGCGCGAATTTCTTCGAAGTCAATGGCTGTGCACTGATCGGGCGTCATGAAATCTTTTCCCCAGCCCTCACGTTTATGGGCATTGTGAACATCATAATCTCTCGCTTCAAAAAATGAGATGAGCTGAATCAGCTTACGTTGTTCATTCTCCTGCATGCAGCCTGTTTCCACATCTACCAAGCTCTTGAATGGCCCTGCCAAAAACAGCTTCTTCGTACCCGCTTCCTTCGCGATACCCATCCTGAATTCCACCTTCCCTAAAAATTGAATGAGTCAATGTCAATACGCTCCTGCTCCGCCCCTGTGCTATGCTCGCCGCGACCCGGCGACTCTCTTGCCCTGGTCCGATTCCGGCCCCAACCGGCGGAAGCTGGCCGCGGCCGCCCGAATATCGTCCGCGCCGGTCAGCGCCGAGATGACAGCGATGCCATCCGCCCCCGCTTCCATGACCGCCCCGGCGTTCGCGAGCGTAATCCCGCCGATGCCGACAAGCGGCACATGGATGCCCGCCGCCCGAATGTCTCCGATGATAGAGGGACCCTGTGCTTCCAGGGCATCTTCCTTCGATTGGGTCGGGTAAATGGGACCGATGCCCAAATAATCCGCTCCCTGCTCTATTGCCAGCCGCGCCTCCTCGACCGTGTGTGCCGATACGCCAAGCATGAGTCCGCCAATACGGGAGCGCACGCGATCGGCCTGCTCATCCTGCTGCCCGATATGGAGGCCGTCGGCGCCAAGCTCCAGGGCCAGCTCCAGATCGTCGTTCACGATGAACGGAACGCCGTGCCGCTTGCACACCGCTTGCAGCTCGGCTCCCAGCCGCTTTTTATCGTCGCCGATTAATGCGCCTCTCCCCTTCTCGCGGTATTGCAGCACCGACACGCCACCCGCCAACGCTTCTTCGGCTACCTGAACCGGATCCATCCGGCAGTTCACGCTGCCCATGACCAGGTAAAGCGGCAGATGAGCGCGCATCTCCTCCGACCGGACTCTGCTCATGAGCGCACCGCCATTCTGCGGCCGTAAGCCCAGTGGTTGGTCGGCCCATGGCCTTGGCCGATGCCGAGTGTCTCTTCCAGCGCCGCCTGGATGAACGCACGGGCGGTTCCGACGGCATCGGTGACGGACGAGCCTTTGGCCAGCTCCGCCGCCATGGCCGCGGAGAAGGTGCACCCGGTTCCATGCGTATGGCGGGTATGAACCCGCTTCCCGTGCAGCTCCGTGAAATGCACGCCGTCATAGAGCAGGTCCGTCACATGCTCTTCCCCTTCGCTGTGTCCGCCCTTGATGACGACGTATGCAGGGCCACAATCGCTGAGCCGCTTGGCAGCCTCGCGCCGGTCCTCCATCGTCCGGATCGGAATTCCGGTCAGCACCTCGGCCTCGGGGATATTGGGGGTCACGACGAGGGCATGCGGCAGCAGGTGCTCCTTCAACGCTTCGACCGCCTCTTTTTGCAGCAGCTCCGATCCGCCCTTGGCGATCATCACCGGGTCAACCACGACGGCCTTCCAGCCGAAACGCACGATGCGGTCAGCTACCGCCATAATAATTTCCTTGTTGAACAGCATGCCTGTCTTGACGGCATCCGGGGCGAGATCGGATCCGATCGCATCCATTTGTCCGATGACAGTCTCGGTCGGAATTGAATGCACCCCAGACACGCCCAACGTATTCTGAACCGTGATGGCCGCAATCGCCGACATCCCGAATACACCGAGCTCCTGGAACGTCTTGATGTCGGCCTGAATCCCGGCTCCCCCGCCGCTGTCCGAACCGGCAATCGTCAATGCCTTGTATATGGTCATCGCGCTTCACCTTCCTTTGCTAAAGCGGGCTCGAACGGCTTCACTTCCGTATGCGTTTTCAGCGAATCCCGATTCAAGCGGGACAGCTCGTCCAGCAGCGCAATCTGGAAGCTTCCCGGCCCGTCCTCTTCCGTACGTGCCGCCGCATCGTACGCAGCCGCAGCGTAGAAGGCAAGCCCCGCAGCTCCCGCCAGCAGCACATCCCGCTCCACGGCGGCGAATGACCCCAGCACCGATGTCAGCAAGCAGCCCGCGCCCGTGACCTGTGCCAGCAGAGGATGCCCGCCCTTCACGATATAGCCGGCTTGTCCGTCGGTAATGACATCCTCCGGCCCCGTAATGGCCACAACCGTCTGCAGGCTGCGGGCAGCGCGAACAGCCAGCTCCACTCGCTCATCCTCTGCTGAGTCCCCTGCATCCACGCCTTTGATAACACGCTGTTCACCAATCAGATTCGCCAATTCCGAGGCATTGCCGCGGACTAGTGACACTTGCACCTCGCGCAGCACGCGCAGCGCCGACGCCGTCCGATAACGCGTCGCACCCGCTCCGACCGGATCGAGCAGCACGGGTACTCCATGGGCATTGGCAGCCTGTCCGGCGACGATCATCGACTCTATCGTATCCTCGGAGAGAGTGCCCAGATTGAGCACCAACGCCCCCGCGATAGATGCCATGTCGGCCACTTCTTCACGCGCATACGCCATGACAGGCGACGCCCCTAACGCGAGCAAGCCGTTCGCCGTAAAATTCGTCACCACCACATTCGTCATATTATGAACGAGCGGTCGAGCTTCCCGCAGCTTGTCAATCAGCGCGGACACTTGATGTACCATCATGATCCATCCAACCTTTCTCACGAGCGGGAGCTTGCCGAAAGCCGGTAGAATCGAGTCTTTACATAGATTGCTAGACTATTAGGACAAAACCATTGCAGGAAGGTTACAGAGAACGGAACATAACGTGCAAGAACATTCTTCTCGCTTCACGAGAACGAGCATCCTGCCCGATAGACATGAGGTATATGAAGCAGTATCAAAAAGAAGACATGAAAAATCATAGTTAGCTAGACATTTGATAACAAATAACATTCGCGAAAAAACATGCATGGCCAATCCAATACATGTTCCCTCATGTTCGCTTCCTACGCTGGCATTACCCAACAGGTTCGATCGGTCAACAACAGACTAGTTGTACTCTCAGCTTGCTTCAGCAGGCTCCCGCTAGTTATTTTGTTAATATTGTACTCTACTTATTATCACTTCCATATTATAGGTTAAAAATGTAAAAAGCAACGACAGATTTGTGAAGGTGTAAAAACCGCCCTCTCTGACTTCCGCCAGAAATGAAAATCGACAGAACTGGAATGGGGAATACCGGGTTCATACTTCCCTATTATTTCCTTACGACCACTCTCCCATTGGGTCAGGTGACTCGGACTCTTATTTCACTATCCCATCGCATAAGGTGTCCCGGGCTCCTATTTTCACTATCCCATCAGGTCAGGTAGCCACAGACTCTTATGTTCACTATCCCATCGTGTCAGGGAGACACGAACTCTTATTTTCACTATACCATCAGGTCAGGGACCCTCGGTCTTCTTCCATTCACTAATGGAAAATAACCGCCGGATATAGGGACTCCTCGGCCCCATCAGCTTCTCCTTCCATCCAAATGACGATATGTTTTACATCGAAGAAAGTTATAAATTTTCGAAAAGAAATCGAGATGAATCGGGTCACTACAAGGGAAAATACCTAATAGGAGTTTAAAACAAATAGTTTGGGTGCCTGAGTCAAGGGGAGATTGTCCATAAGCCCTTCAACATACAACTACTTACCTGAACCTTAGGGAGATTACCCATAAGCCTTCAACATACAGCCCGTACCTGAACCTTGGGGAGATTATCCATAAGGCTTCCACATACAGCCACTTACCTGAAGCTTGGGGAGATTGTCTATAAGCCTTCCACATACAGCCCTTACCTGAAGCTTGGGGAGATTGCCCATAAGCCCTTCCAGATACAGCTACTTACCTGAAACTTGGGGAGTTTGTTTGTAAGACTTCAACGTATATTCGTCAAGCAATGTGATGCCCCTTCTTGAACTTGCTTCTGAACACGAAAGAAGGCACAGCCCTCTCGGGGCTGTGCCTCTTGAATATATTTGGTAAGTTGTTCGCCGTTTAGCACACACAGAACGCTCCTTGGCGTTTATGCCTCTTGCGCTACGCTGCAGGCCGTCTCAAGCTGTGCGGTCCGCTCCCGGTCCCGTTCCAGAATCGGCTTCAAGTAGCGGCCCGTATAGGAGCCTGCCACCTTTACGACCTGCTCCGGCGTGCCGGTTGCCACAATCGTGCCGCCGCCGCTGCCGCCTTCCGGCCCGAGGTCAACCAAGTAATCGGCCGTCTTGATGACGTCGAGGTTATGCTCGATCACGAGTACCGTCTCGCCGGAATCCACCAGGCGATGCAGCACCTGCAGCAGACGGTCGATATCCGCGACGTGAAGACCGGTCGTCGGCTCGTCGAGAATATAGAACGTCTTGCCTGTGCTGCGGCGATGCAGCTCCGCCGCGAGCTTCACCCGTTGGGCTTCGCCCCCGGACAGCGTCGTCGCCGGCTGGCCCATCTTCATGTAGCCAAGCCCGACATCAAGCAGCGTCTGGATTTTGCGTTGAATACGCGGCACGTTCTGGAAGAACTCCGCCGCATCCTCGATCGTCAGCTCCAGCACATCGGCGATGCTCTTGCCTTTATATTTCACTTCCAGCGTCTCCCGGTTGTACCGTTTGCCTTTGCACACTTCGCAAGGAACGTATACATCGGGCAGGAAGTGCATCTCAATCTTGATAATTCCGTCGCCCCGGCAGGCCTCGCAACGGCCTCCCTTGACGTTGAAGCTGAAGCGGCCCTTCTTGTAGCCGCGAATCTTCGCTTCATTCGTCGTCGAGAACAGATCGCGGATATCATCGAATACGCCGGTATAGGTCGCCGGGTTAGAGCGTGGCGTCCGTCCGATAGGCGATTGGTCGATATCGACGACCTTGTCGATATGATCGAGGCCGCGGATCTCCTTGTACTGGCCGGGACGCACCTTCGCCCGGTTCAGATCCCTCGCCAACGTCTTATACAAAATCTCGTTCACGAGCGTCGATTTGCCGGAGCCGGAGACGCCGGTCACCGCCGTGAACACGCCAAGCGGGAACTTCACGTTCACGCTGCGCAGATTGTTCTCCTTGGCGCCGACGATTTCGAGCCATCGGCCGTCGGGCGCGCGGCGCTTCGACGGGACCGGAATGAACTTGCGACCGCTCAAATATTGGCCGGTAAGCGAATGCTTGTCCTTCATGATCTCTTCCGGCGTCCCTTCGGCGATAACCTGCCCGCCGTGAATTCCGGCGCCCGGACCGATATCGATAATATGGTCCGCCGCTAGCATCGTGTCCTCGTCATGCTCGACGACGATAAGCGTGTTGCCGAGATCGCGCATATGCTCCAGCGTCTGAATCAAGCGATCGTTGTCGCGTTGATGCAGCCCGATGCTCGGCTCGTCCAATATATACAGCACGCCCATCAGGCTGGACCCGATCTGGGTCGCAAGCCGGATGCGCTGGGCTTCACCGCCGGACAGCGTTCCCGCCGCGCGGCTTAGCGTCAAGTAATCCAGCCCGACGTTCACCAGGAAGCCAAGCCGGGCGTTGATCTCTTTCAGAATGAGATGGGCGATCAACTGCTCCTTCTCCGTCAGCTCCAGACCCGAGAAGAAACGCTGCGCCTCCCCAATAGAGAGCGCCGTCACATACGCTATATTTTGATCATTGATGGTAACGGCGAGACTTTCCTTGCGCAGCCGATGCCCTTTGCAGGTGCCGCATGGCTTGGCGCTCATGAAGCCTTCAATATGCTCGCGGATTCCTTCCGATGCCGTCTCGCGATAGCGCCGTTCCAGGTTATGAATAATCCCCTCGAACGCCACCTGCGCTTCCTTCTTGTGACCGAAGTCGTTCTCGTAGCGGAAGCGCACCTTCTCTCCTCCCGTGCCATGCAGCAGCTTCGTCATCTGCTCTGGCTCCAGCTGCGACACCGGCACGTCCGTCGGTATGCCGTAATGCTCGCATACTGACTGCAGGAACTGCGGGTAGTAGTTCGACGTGCTGCCTGCCCACGCCTCGAACGCGCCGTCCTCGATCGTCTTCTGGGAGTCCGGAACGAGCAGCTCCGGATCGACGATCATCTTGACGCCGAGACCGTCGCAATCCGGGCAAGCGCCGAACGGACTGTTGAAGGAGAACATTCGTGGCGACAGCTCATCGATGCTGAAGCCGCACTCCGGACAAGCCAGATTCGAGCTGAAGACCAGCTCTTCTTCGCCGATGATATCGACGATAATCCGCCCGCCCGACATATGGAGCGCCGTCTCGATCGAGTCGGCCAGCCGCGCCTGCACATCGTCCTTCACGACAATCCGGTCGACGACCACTTCAATATTATGCTTCCGGTTCTTCTCCAGCTCGATCGTCTCCGACACGTCACGAATCTCGCCGTCGACGCGCACCCGCACGAAGCCCTGCTTCTGAATGTCGGCGAAGACGCCCTTATGCTCGCCCTTGCGCCCGGAGATAACCGGCGCCAGAATCTGCAGCCGGGTCCGCTCCGGATACGCCATAATGCGGTCTACCATTTGCTCGACCGTCTGCGACGTAATCTCGAGGCCGTGTACCGGACAATGAGGCCGCCCAATCCGCGCGTACAGCAGCCGCAAATAGTCGTAAATCTCCGTTACCGTTCCAACGGTGGAACGCGGGTTGCGGCTCGTCGTCTTCTGGTCGATGGAGATGGCGGGCGACAGGCCGTCAATCGAATCTACGTCCGGCTTCTCCATCTGCCCGAGGAACTGGCGCGCATAGGCGGAGAGCGACTCCACATAACGGCGCTGGCCTTCGGCATAAATCGTATCGAACGCCAGCGAGGATTTGCCCGAGCCGCTCAATCCGGTGAGCACGACGAACTTGTCGCGCGGAATCGTTACATCAATATTTTTCAGGTTGTGGGCCCGCGCCCCTTTGATCACGATATGTTCACTCGCCAATGTTTTAACCTCCCGCTTCGGGTCCACTCGAACCTCGTCAAGCCTCTAAATTCTAGTCCATCGCCCGCAATTCCATCAAGGCGTCGCGCAGCTCGGCCGCGCGCTCGAACTGCAGGTTCTTGGCCGCATCCTTCATTTCCTTCTCCAGCCGCTGAATGACCGTCTGGCGATCCTTCTTCGACATCTTATCCACTGACGCGCTGACATCATAGCCCGTCTTCGACTCTGCCGTCTTCGTCGCCTCGATGACTTCGCGGATTTTCTTCCGAATCGTCTGCGGCGTAATGCCATGCTTCTCGTTGTACGCCATCTGAATGGTGCGGCGCCGCTCCGTCTCCTTAATCGCCTTATCCATGGATTCGGTCATTTTGTCCCCATACATGATGACGTGGCCGTCGGCATTCCGGGCCGCCCGCCCGATCGTCTGAATGAGCGATCGCTCGGCGCGCAGGAAGCCTTCCTTATCCGCATCCAGTATGGCGACAAGCGACACTTCCGGCAGATCAAGCCCTTCTCTTAGCAGGTTAATCCCGATTAGCACATCATATACCCCAAGACGCAAATCGCGAAGCAGCATCATCCGCTCCAGCGTCTTGACGTCCGAGTGAAGATAGCGGACCTTGATTCCGATTTCCTTAAAATAATCGGTCAGATCCTCGGCCATTTTCTTCGTCAAGGTGGTGACCAGCACCCGTTCGTCCTTCTTCAGACGCAGACGAATCTCTTCAAGCAGATCGTCGATCTGCCCCTTCGTCGGCCGCACCTCGACGACCGGATCAAGCAATCCGGTAGGCCGGATAATCTGCTGGATCATCGTCGGGCAATGCTCCAGCTCATAAGGACCCGGCGTCGCCGAGACATAGATGGCCTGCGGCACCTTCGATTCGAATTCCTCGAAGCGAAGCGGCCGGTTATCCAAGGCCGAAGGCAGCCGGAACCCGTGCTCTACGAGCACTTCCTTCCGCGCCCGGTCCCCGTTGTACATTCCCCGAATCTGCGGCAGCGTCACGTGCGACTCATCGACGACGACGAGGAAATCATCCGGGAAGTAGTCCATCAGCGTATACGGCGTCGCCCCGGGCTCCCGGAATGTCAACGGTCCGGAATAGTTCTCGATGCCGGAGCAGAAGCCCATCTCCTGCATCATCTCAATGTCGTACCGAGTCCGCTGCTCGAGCCGCTGCGCTTCTAGCAGCTTGCCCTGGCTCCGCAGTTCTTCGAGCCGCTCCTCCAGCTCGCGCTCGATATTTTTCAATGCGATCTTCATCGTCTCCTCCGCCGTAACGAAGTGAGATGCCGGGAAGATGGCGATATGATCGCGCTCGCCGATAATCTCGCCTGTGAGCACGTCAATCTCGGTGATACGCTCGATCTCATCCCCGAACAGCTCGACGCGGACGGCATGCTCGCTCTTCGAGGCCGGGAAGATCTCAATGACATCGCCGCGCACCCGGAACGTGCCCCGGATGAAGTTCAGATCATTGCGCTGATACTGAATATCGACCAGCTTGGCCAGAATCGCATTGCGCGGCTTCTCCATCCCCGTCCGCAAGGACAGGACCAGATTCCCGTATTCCATCGGAGATCCCAAGCCATAGATGCATGACACGCTGGCGACGATAATGACGTCCCGCCGCTCGAACAACGAGCTCGTCGCCGAGTGGCGCAGCTTGTCGATCTCTTCGTTGATGCTCGAATCCTTCTCAATATACGTATCGGAAGACGGAATGTACGCTTCCGGCTGATAATAATCGTAATAGCTGACGAAGTAGGATACAGCGTTGTTCGGGAAAAATTCCTGAAACTCGCTGCACAACTGGGCCGCCAACGTCTTGTTGTGGGCAATGACCAGCGTCGGCTTGTTCAACTTGGCGATCGTCTGGGCAATCGTGAACGTCTTCCCCGTGCCCGTCGCTCCAAGCAGCGTCTGATGGCGCTTGCCCTCATGCACGCCCTCGACCAGCTTGTCGATCGCTCCCGGCTGATCTCCCTGTGGCGCAAATTCCGATACCAGCTCAAACGGCTTCGTCAACACTTCCCATTCCGCCATAGCTTCACCGCACTTTCTTCCAAATAATAATCGATATGCTCAACCCGTGAGCAAGAAGAAGCTTGCTGTCATGGGCTTCATGTTCCGCAGCTTGCCGCTTCGTTCCCGGAATAAGCCTTCCCGAACGGGCCACATTTCCGCTCAGGCCCAATTCCAGCGGTTCTGTAGGTCTCCCGAACCAAATAACAGGCCAAAATCTGCGTAAATTGCCGCTCCCTAAACTTTACCCGATAATGACCCGATAATAGGATCAGACAAGCAAGTGGAAAGAAGCGGGGTTCCGCCCACGAACGGCCTTCTCGCCCCCGCGAACTTCTATACGTGAAAGAGTACACAACTCGCAAACATCGCCAATCGGCTGCCATATACAGCCACAAATAAGAATGTTTGTTCCCTTTCGATTATACTCTTTTCACGGTATGGATGCAAATGGGAAATGTTAAATGGGAGAGGATTACAGTATGGATAAAACAACAGTCATCGGGATTATCGCAGGATTAGCCGCGCTCATCGGCGGTTTCTTGTGGGAAGGCGGAAATATTGGCGGCTTATGGGAAAAAACGGCAGCGCTCATCGTTATTGGCGGCACCATCGCCGCAGTCGTCGTCAGCTTCCCGGGCAAGCGGCTCCGCAGCATTCCCCAGGCGCTGAAGATGGCCTTCGCGCACCGCGCGCCTCAGCCTGAGAAGCTCATCGACGATATCGTGGCGTTGAGCACGGTAGCGCGCCGCGAAGGAATGCTGTCCCTGGAAGACACGGTGCAGCGGCACGAGAATGAATATTTGCGAAGCGGCATGATGATGGTCATCGACGGCACGGAACCCGAGCTGGTGAAGCAGATGCTTGAGCTCGAGATGGACGCAATCGCCGAGAAGCACGAAGGCTATGCCAAAATATTCGAAGCCGCCGGCGGCTTCGCTCCGACGATGGGGATTCTCGGTACGGTCATGGGACTGATTCACGTCCTCGGCAGCCTGAACGATCCTTCCATGCTCGGACCTGCGATTGCCGTCGCCTTCACGGCGACCCTGTACGGCGTAGCGACCGCCAACGTCATCTATCTGCCTATCGCTAGCAAGATTAAAGAGCGCAGCGCAGACGACATCCGCATCATGGAGATGATGGAGTACGGCATTCTCGCCGTTCAGGCAGGTGAGAACCCGCAGATCGTGCGCAAAAAGCTGAGCTCCTTCCTGCTTGCCGAGGATGCGTTCGAGTCGCTCAAGGCGGATCCGTTGATGAAGCGGGGGATGATCCATGAGACGCAGAAGTAGACAACGGGCCCAGGAAGCCGCCAACCATGAACGTTGGCTTATCACCTATGCCGATTTGATTACGCTGCTGCTCATTTTTTTCGTTATTATGTACGCCATGAGCCAGGTAGACGCCGTCAAGTACCACTCGCTGTCCGAGACGCTCCAGCAATCGTTCAAGAGCGGCAACACTCCGATGGACCAAGGCGCGGGCATCCTGGACGGAGCCTACACGAAGCCCGGCCAGACAGGAGCGCTGAAGACCGCCGAGGACGGGGGCTCCGGAGAAGTCGAGGAAGAGAAACCGGTCGCCATCGGCGTACTGACCGACAAGGACTTGGCGTTCCGCAAGCAGGAAGAACAGCTGAAGAACTTCATGGGAGTGATTCAGGAGTACATCAACGACAACGATCTGGGCGGCCAGATCGAAGTGACGGATATCCCCAAAGGGATCTCGATTCGGCTCAGCGACCGGCTGCTATTCGATTTGAGCCGTGCCGAGCTGAAGGACAAAGCCTTGCCGACCCTGGACAAGCTGGCTACCCTGCTGCCGCAGCTGGACACGATGGTCAGCATCGAAGGGCATACGGACAATCTCCCGTTCGCTTCCGGCGGACGCTACAAGGACAATTGGGAGCTGTCCGCAGCCCGGGCCCTGTCCGTTCTCCGCTTCTTCGTCGACGACAAGAAGCTGGACGCCGACCAGTTCCAGATCGCCGGCTATGGCGAGACGCGGCCGGTTGTGGATAATGACACGGAAGAGCACCGCCAACAGAATCGGCGGGTGGAGATTATCGTGCTGCGCAGCATGGTGCAGTAGACTATCCCCATTACCCACCGTTTATACACATCCTGGAGGGGAGTTATCCCCTCCTTTTTTTATTTACTAACAAGTTATCCACATAAAAAGACTGTCAATGACGATGCTTATCCCGAATACCCACAGGATATCCACAACCTAGACACCCATCTGTGCACAACGAAAAACATCAATAGAGAACGACAAATAAAAGCTCCCGCCTGCGCCTGAGCACAGGAGGGAGCTTCTCGCTTTTCTTCTATCCACGATGTCGCACCATTATGTCGCTGAAGTATCTACCGGCTTCGCCTCCGGGGCATCCGCCGCGCCTAAGCCCGGCTGTTCCGCTCCTGGCTCCGGTTCCGGACGGCCTAGCATCGTCTTCAGCTTCGTCCAAGGCATCCTCAGCAGCGCGAACAGCGACGGCTGACGCGTCACGGCGACGAAGGCGACGCGATCGTCCGGCGCGAGCAGGACGCCGAGCTGATGATGCTCGCCGGCATAGAGCGCGCGCTGCAGGAAGCGCACCTCGCCGTCCCGGTTATATACCTCCAGCTTGCAGAACGCGGCATTGGCGCGCAGCCCCTGATGCAGCTGCTCCTTCGTGCGCACCGGGACGCCGTTCACCTTGGCGATGACTTCGCCAATCCGAATGCCGAGCGCTTCCGCCGGACTTCCCGGCAGCACCGCCAGCACACGCAGCCCGAGCGGATCATGCGTGAAGACCGGGCTGCGCTCGTTCTCCTCGCGGCGGCTGAGCCAGATGAGCGCTTCATGCAGCCCAAGCGCCGCGATCGCCGCCAGCGGGACAAGCGGCGGCCACCAGGAAGCCGCCAGCCCGAGCGTAAGCAGAATCGCCGCATAGGCGAACAAGCGCGAGGCGCTGACCGCGGCCTTCTCCTGCGGCAGACGGGTGTAGGTCAGCTCGGAGAAGCCGATGACGACCGGGAACGCGATCAGCGTCCAGCCGTGCTCCCACCCCGTGCCCAGGAGCGGCGTCCACGGAAGCGGCGTTCCCGTCGTCACCGACGGAAAGAGCAGCAGCAGCGGAAGCGGCCACAGGCTCTGCATCTGATAGGCGCCGACAATCCGGCCCCGCTTGCTCTCCATGAACAACGGGCCGGCCATGCGCGCGGACTGCTTGCGGATAAGCCAGGCCTCCGCCGCGTGCAGCAGCGCCACCAGGATGAGCAGCCCCGCCGCATCCATCTCCCGGATAGCGGCCACGAACGGCGCGAGGAAGCCTTCCGGCGCCCAGGCCGGGGCGAACGTGTTCAGCGCGAACTGCGCCAGCGCGAGCACGCCCCCCGAATAAGCAAGACATAAGAACCGGACGCGGAATAATAAGAGCAGCAGCGCGACCGTCCAGAGCGCGATTATCGCTTCCGACGTGAAGGAGATGCCCAGGCCGATCGCCGCGGCCGAGACGGCGAGGCCCGCCAGCAGCCCGCCCAGCCAGGCATGCCACGTATGCTCGATCCAGCTATGCATCTTCACCGCGAACAGCCTTCGCTCGAGCAGCATCTGTCTGCGATAGATGAGTGCAATCAATAGAATGGATACCCAATAAAAAGGCGACAGCAGCCACTGAAGCAGCGCTTCCGCCAAATGAACGCCAATTTCCGTAAGGAGGTCCACTTCATTCACCCCTTTCGAATATGCGACTTGCCATGTCACAAGCAGAGACGCGGTCCCGCTCCAAGCGAGGACAGCGCTGCTGCGGGGAATCGAAGCCACGTATAGCTCAATCTCATACTTTTCCGTATACCTGAAAAAAGGAAGGCCGGCAAGTTCAAGCTTGCGACCTTCCTTTCCCTATTCGACGGCGGTTAGCGAATTTCCTGCTTCACCGTTTCTACCGCTTTTTTCAATTGCGCATCATTCTTCGGATCACGCATCGCCTTCAAAATATCGGCTTCCAGCTTCTCCGCCGTCTTCGCGTCCGCCTGGCCGTTCGCGCTCAATCCAGCGGCGCTCTGGAACGACTTCAGAGCGGCTTCGGTCTCCTTGGAGAAATAGCCGTCCGTCCGGCCCGGCTTATAACCGAGACCATCCAGCATAAGCTGCATATTTTTCACGTCCGCATCGTTCATATCGAACTTGAGCACTTTGTCCTTCGGAATCGGCGCGACGCTGTAATAGTCCGGCTGATGAACAACAATATCCGGTTCGATGCCTTTTTCATGAATCCAATTGCCGTCCGGAGTGAGCCACTTCGCGATCGTAATCTTGATCAGCCCGCCGTCGCCCGAATCATAACTCGTCTGCACCGTTCCTTTGCCGAAGGTATGCTCGCCGACCAGCTTCGCTCCGGCGGATTCCTTCAACGCGCTCGCCATAATCTCGGATGCGCTCGCGCTGCCCTTGTTGGTCAGCACCGCGATCGGATACGGCTTCACGGCGGTGGAAGTTCCTTGGGAGTTGTACTTGTCGCGCTCCTTATTGCGGTTCTCCACCTGCACGATCGTCTTGCCCTTCGGAACGAACTGCTCCGTCATCTTCTGCACGATATCGAGCACCCCGCCCGGGTTGCTGCGCACGTCGATGACAAGGCCCTTCATGCCCTGCTTCTCCAGCTTCTCGAGTTCTTCCTTGAAGCGCTCGAACGTGTTCATCGAGAACTGGCGTACCTCGATATATCCAATCTTGTCATCCAGCATCTTCGGATAGACCGTCTCGAAGTCCACCTCGTCGCGGACGACCGTCAGCTCAATCGGATCGGATTGGCCGGCGCGCTTGATCGTGATTTTCGCCTTGGTGCCTTTCGGGCCGCGAATCTTCTCCACGGCTTCATTCAGCGTCTTGCCTGCCAGGCTCTCGCCGTTGACAGAAAGAAGCACATCCTTCGGCTTCACGCCCGCCTTCTCCGCAGGCGAGCCCTTGATCGGGGATACGACCGTGACCTCGCCATTCTCCATCGTCACTTCCGCGCCGATGCCCGTAAAGGCGCCTTCGATGCTGTGATTGAATTGTTCGGCTTCCTCCGCCTCCATATAAGAGGAGTAAGGATCCTGCAGTGCCGAGATCATGCCATGTACAGCCCCGTTCACAATCTTCTCGCGTTCTACCGGGGTTACATACTTATTTTCAATAATGCCGAGAGCGGAATTGATCTTCTGCATCTCCTGTGGGGACAAGCCTTTGCCTGTGGCCGCCGCTTGTCCTCCGCTGGCCAGAGTGGGCAAATCCACCGCAGCCAGCGTCACCACGCTGCTCGCCAGCACTGCCGCCCCTACAAGTAAGGCGACCGTCCGTCCTTTGAACGACATTGAATCACCGCCTTTGTCTTGTCCATATGCGCATGCTTAGGTCTTTACTAGTATATGCCATTGCAGTGCATTTTATTTGAGATAAGTGTCCGGATTCACCTGTTCGCCATTCAGCCGCACCTCGAAATGAAGGTGGTTGCCCGTCGCGCGGCCGGTCTGGCCCACTTCCGCGATTTTGTCGCCACGCTTGACGATATCGCCCTTCTGAACCTTGATGCCGCCCGGGCGAATATGGCCATACAGCGTCCAGAGCCCGTTACCGTGATCAATTATAACACAATTGCCATATCCCCCATACCACTCGGCTACGATAACCGCTCCGTCCTCGGCCGCATAGATTGCCGTCCCGCCCGGGGTCGCCATGTCAATGCCGCTGTGGAACGCGCTTTTGGCGCCGGTGATCGGATCCGTGCGGTAACCGAACGGCGAAGAAATGTAGTAGTCAGCCTGCAGCGGCAGACCGAGCTTGCCGCCGGAGTACGTATATACTTTCCGCGACGTTTGGCCCGTCTTTCGCTGCTGGCGCTGCGCATTCAGCTCATTCTTTTTGCGAATCAGCTCGGCGCGCTGCTTGGCGAATTCCATCAGAAGACGCTCCTGCTCTTCGCTTATGCCGTGATTGTCTTCCGCCTCTTTCTCGTAGCTGGCGATCATGACCTTCTTCTCTTTTTCCTTCAGCTGCAAGTTCTTCTTCGCTTCATCCAGCTTGGCGTACAGCAGCTTGACCCGCTTCAGCTCCGTCTCGATCTCCTGCTTCTTGACGACGGCCAGCTCCTTGTCGCGCTTATGCTCGGTCAATATTTCCTTGTCCCGCGAAGCGATCGTCTGCATCGAATCGAGCCGATCGACGAAGTCGGAGAAGCTTGTGGCGCTGAACAAGACATCGATATAAGAGACGGCGCCGTTCGTATACATCAGCTGCACGCGCGAATCGAGCAGCTTCTCCCGTTCGGCAATCCGGTGCTTGATATCCTCCAGTTCTTGGGCCGCCTCCTCCAGATTCGCCTCCGTCTGGTCGATTTCGAGCGTCAGATCGAGCATTTCCTTCGTCTTCTTCTCGATCTCGCCGACAACATAATTCAGATCCTTGGTCGTTTTCTTAATCAGCTTCTCGGCCTGCGCTTTCTGGGCATCGGCCTCCTGCTGCTTCTGCTCCGCTTCCTGCATCTGCCGCTGCAGGTCCTGAAGCTGCTTGTTCACTTTATCCAGCTCCGACGCTTCCCCAACCGTCGGCGGCACGAGTGTTAATAGAAGAGCGCCCCCTGCTATCAGGGCAATCCATTTCTTCTTCCATCCTTGCTTCGTCAACACGGCTCCTCCTTACCTGGTCATCTGGTGCATCTGCATCGAGTGTCCTATTTTGAAAAAAGGATTATACCTTCAAGAACTTCCGTATCGAAATCGTGCTCCCCCATACGCCGATGACGACGCCGAGGCCAAGCAGCGTTCCGCCCACGAGCAGCCAAATATCCGCCAGGGGAACCAGCTTAATAATCATCAGTCCGAACTCAAAATGCGTGGTCAGCTGCTGATACCCGTAGAATAGCAATGCGATGGTCACCACCGAGCCAATGATGCCGAGCAGGGCTCCTTCGACGAAGAACGGTCCGCGAATGAATGAATTCGTCGCGCCGACCAGCTTCATAATGCCGATCTCGCGCTGGCGCGCCATAATCGTCACCTTAATCGTATTCGAAATGAGGAACATCGCCGTAACGGCCAGCCCGGCAACGACAAGCAGCCCGAAGTTGCGGATGGTCGAGGTGACTTTGAACAGCGTCTCGACGGTGCCCTTGCCGTACTGCACCTTCCAGATCGGCTTGGCGCTGTTCGTCTCGTTCAGCATTGTGATTTTTTTGGCGACGATCGGCACATGATCCGGCTCGTACACATCAACCGTGAAGGAATCCGGCAGCGGATTGGTCTCGTCGTTGTACCCGGCGAGCAGTTCCTTGCCGTCTTCGCCCATTTGCTGCTCCAGCAGCTTCATTCCTTCCTTCTTCGAGATGAAGACGACCTTGCTGACCTCGGACATATTGCCGATATCGGTCTCCAGCAGCTTCGTCTCCTCCGGCGTCACATCCAGTTGAAGGAAGACCCGAATCTGCACTTGATTATCAATATTGTTCGTAATCTCATTGACGTTGATGGACAATACCATGAATACACCGAGAATGAACAGAGAGATTACGATCGAACTTACGGAGGCGAATGACATCCATCCGTTGCGGAATAAGCTCTTGCTGCCTTCTCTCAGATGGCGGGCCAACGTATTAAAAGTCATATCCGTATTCCCCCCGTACCTCATCCCGCACGATATGTCCGTGCTCAATCGCGATAACCCGCTGACGCATGGCATTGACGATGTCCTTGTTGTGCGTCGCCATGACAATGGTCGTTCCGCGGTAATTGATTTCCTCCAGCAGCTTCATAATGCCCCAAGAGTTCTCGGGGTCGAGGTTGCCGGTCGGCTCGTCCGCGACGATAACCGAAGGATTGTTCACAATCGCCCGGGCGATTGCAATTCGCTGCTGCTCCCCCCCAGACAATTGGGCAGGCAGACTCGATGCCTTATGCTTCAAGCCGACCAGCTCGAGCACCTCAGGCACCCGGCGCTTAATGACCTTCGGCGGAGCCTCGATGACTTCCATTGCGAAGGCTACATTTTCATAAGCGGTAAGCTTGGGCAGCAGACGGAAATCCTGGAACACAACGCCGATATTGCGCCGCACGAACGGAATCTTGCGCTGCTTCAGCTTCCCGATATTGAACCCGCTGACGACAATCTGTCCTTTCGTCGGAATTTCCTCTCTGTATATCAGCTTCATAAAGGTTGATTTCCCCGCTCCGGAAGGACCAACCACATAGACGAACTCATCCTTGTCAATTCGGACAGAGACCCCGCGCAATGCATGCGACCCGTCCTGGTATGTCTTCCACACATCCTGCATTTCTATCAAATCATCACACCCTACGTTATAAAAGATTAGCCTCTACATATTCGACACCCGCACGCCAATTCCTCTAAGAACAAGCGAAATTCAACATCTTTTTCCGGCCTGCACGAGGCTCGATATTACGCATCATGCGGAAAATGTCGATTCGAACCATAGGTCAACCCTACAAGGGGAAGGCCATTTTTCCTGACCACCCTCCTTATGTTACAATCTCCATACTTGCATTAGCGGGTCAACTAGCCAAGGAAGCAACGACAACGAGAAAGGAAGGGTTGATTCGAATGAGAACAAAGCAATCACGTCACCGAATTACACGATGGATACTTGGCACCGTTATCGCGGCTATCTTGGTTATTCCTGTATTGCTCATATATATCATCGGTCAGTTTACGCCTTCGCTTAACGCCCTGATCATTAAGCAGCTTTTCGAATGGAAGCCCTTTGCGTCGCCCAGCAACATCGAGACAATCACTAAGCAAATCCACGTCGTAAAAGATATTGTGTATGATGAGCACGGAATAGAGAATAGCCTCCTCGACATCTACTATCCGCAAAACGCCGACAAGGCTCTCCCCGTAATTATGTGGATACATGGAGGGGGATTCGTATCCGGGAATAAAGAGCAAACGCAAGAGTATGGAATGGCACTCGCCAATGAGGGGTATGTCGTTGCCAATATCAACTACGCTCTTGCTCCGGGGCAGAAATATCCGGGGCCCGTCATTCAGGCCAACCAAGCGCTGATATATTTACAGGACCATATTGGGCAATACGGCGGCGACATGAGCCGGTTATTTATTGGCGGCGATTCGGCGGGAGCCCAGATCGCCAGTCAAACTGCAGCCGTCATAACAAATGAAAACCTGGCAAAGTCGATGGGGATACAGCCCTCCGTCGATAAAAATCAACTCAAAGGCGCCCTCTTATACTGCGGTCTTTACAATATGGATAGAATGACTCAGTCCCAGTCCTCTTTTATTCTGCGGCTTGGAGTGAAGTCGGTTTTTTGGTCCTATACGGGAGTTAAAGATTTCGCCACCTTCTCCCGGCTGGACGAGATGTCCACGATTAACCATGTCACGCCGGATTACCCCCCTGTCTTTCTTACCGTGGGAGACGTCGATCCATTGGCGCCGCATTCCGCCGATCTCATCGACGTTCTCGTTCAGAACGGCGTCGAAGTGGATAGTGTATTATTTGAAGGCACCAATCCCGAATTGGGCCATGAATATCAATTTGACTTTACTTCCCCCCATGCCGAAAAAACATTAGGGAGAACATTTGAATTTTTGAAAAAGCATAGCTGATGCCCCGGTAACCGCCCCTGCGCTTTCCAAGTAAAGTTTGCCTCTGCCCGCGCATATAGTGAGAGAGACTGAATTTTACTTTCTTCATGCAGGAGGCAATCGGTTTGAAAAAAATACATGCGCTATTCATCGTAGCCGCATCGCTGCTGCTGGCCGTTACCGCCCTCTGGGGCTGGGCGAACAGCTATGCTTCGCAAGACCGCCTTCCGCCGGAGGTCCGGCTCTCTTCTTGGGAAGTGGGCGGGATGTCCTTTGCTGCCTTCCGCGAGGAACTGGATCAGCGGCTGCGGCAATTGGAAGCGACGCCGGTGGAGGTCACCTTCGGCTCCAGCGGGGTAGCTCCGGTCAAGACGACCTTGTCCGCGCTCGGGGTAACCTATGACGCGAAGCCGCTCTTGGCCGCGCTGAAGCCGTTGCAGGAAGGCTCTCTCTGGAAGCGGATTATCGCCAGAAGAAGCTTCAACAAGGAGTGGGAGCTGCAGTTTCATTGGAAAGCGAATGTGTGGAAGGAACGGTTTACGCCAGGCTGGGAGACGGCAAGCTTCGGGAAGCCGGTCAATGCCTCGCGCGAGATTTCGAAGGATGACCAGGTCGTCTATACGCCGGAGCGGCAAGTATACCGCGTCGATCGGATGCAGCTGGAGCAGTTGATTCGGGCAGCCATTCCTCCGGTCTGGTATGAAGGAGGGGCCATCCGCATCGAAGCCCCCCTGGTGCTGACCGATCCGCCGGTAACGGTCGCCTCCCTGAAGGCGGAAGGGATCGAGCGGAAAATTATCGAGTATTCGACCGGCTTCGCCAAGTCTGAGGACGGGCGCACGCATAATGTCGTATCGGCCGCCCAAACGATCGATGACATGATATTGAAGCCCGGCGATATTTTCGATTATGACAAAGTGATCGCGGAGACCGAGAAGAAATACGGCTTCAAGGAAGCTCCTGTCATTTATAACGGCAAATTGGTACCCGGCATCGGCGGCGGCATCTGCCAAGTATCGAGCACGCTTTACAATGCCGTGCTCCGGACTGGACTGGAAATCGTCGAACGGCGCAATCATTCCTTGCCGGTCTCGTACCTGCCTCTGGGGCTGGACGCGACCTTTTCCCAGGGCTATATCAATTTCAAGTTCAAAAACTCTACCGGCAAGCACCTCCTTATCCGGACCGAGACCGAAGATGGGCGCTTGACGATCAAATTTTTCGGCACGATGGATAATAACCTCTCCTACAAGATGGAGACGAAAACCGTCAAGGTGCTGGATCCGCAAGTAAAGTACGTCAAAAACCCGAATCTGCCCGCCGGCACGGAGCAGGTGCTGCAGCAGGGCAAAAAAGGATATGTCGTGGAGTCGTACCGCATTAAACTGGTGGACGGCAATGAGGTGGAGCGCGAGCGCATTGCGATGGATACCTACCAGCCTCAGCCGTCGCTGATTGCCGTGAACAACGGCAGCGGGACCGTTCCTGCGAAGCCGAAGACGGAGAAGGAACCGATTGTGGAGGATGGAATCAATGGGCCTGATTTCAAGCCGAATACTTGATCGGATCCCGTGATGCGGGGAACGCCGCTCGGAGACCTTGCAGACGTATGGGCGGCATACGAACAGCCTTGGCCGTATGGGGCCAAGGCTGTTCCCTGTCCAATATGATGTTCTTATGGGTCGCCCTGCCGTCATGCGGTGAGCGCCGCCTCTTCATAAGAATGAAGTTGGATCCGGATACAAGGCGATCAATTGCAGTTCGCCGCCATTCCCTGTAGTCGGTCGTCCGAGGTTGTTGGCCTTTCCGCCAGGTGGACAGGCCAGGCTGTTCACCGGAACCCGGAGCGGTCAACGGGAACACCAAGTCGGACAATCGACAGGGCGGAACTTTGCATTACGCATCCCTCTTCGTTCGACGCTGCGGCATATCCGGCAGCGCATTGACGGACACGACGTCCTCGGTCTTCTTCACCGGCGGCGTCCAGAACTGCTCGTTCCCCGGCAGATCATCGAACCAAGCCGCGTCGTCCGGACAATCCAGCACCATGAAGCGCCCATATTGGTTGTCGCGGGATTGATGATATTTCAGATACGCCTTGCCGTCTTCGATTGCGAGAATCTCGATCTTCCCTGACGTATGGCTCATCGAGAGACGGACCCGCTTCCCTAAGCCGGATGTCTTCGCCTTCGCTTCCTCTACCACGCGATACACATCCTTCAGCGGAAGCACGAACTCGCGATTCCCCGCTACCGGGCGGTTGATGAAGAAATAATAAGGCGTTACGCCTGCCCAGGACAGCTTGTCCAGCAGCTCGCCGAGCACATCAGCATTGTCATTGATGCCGCGGAGAACGGGCGTCTGATTGACGACGATGGCGCCGGCCTGATGAAGCGCTTCGAAGCCCCGCTTCGCTTCCGCCGTAATCTCGCGCGGATGGTTAATATGAGCCATCACATAGATGCGCTTGTCCGCCGAGGAGAATTCGCGGATCGTCTCCAGCAGTGCATCGTCTTCATAGATTCGCATCGGATTGAATACCGGCATTTTGGATCCCAAGCGAATGATTTGCACATGCGGGATGGCGCGAAGGCGTTCCAGAATCATTCTAAGCTTCGGTGTCGCGAGGATGAGGCTATCCCCGCCGGTTAACAGGACATTGTTGATTTCGGGGTGGTCGGCAATATAGGCCAAGCCGGGATTGACATCGGACATGGCTTCTTTGACATCGTTGCGGAAGAGACGCTTGCGGAAGCAGTATCGGCAATAGGCGCCGCATACTTCCGACACAATTAATAAGGCGGTGGTGCCATACTTGTGCTGGCAGCCGGGGACGACATAGTTGGTGTCCTCATCCGAGGCATCCCAACGGCCGTACTCCTGCAGTTCACCCGTATTCGGAATCACTAGCTTCCGAATGGGGTCATCGGGGTCGTTCCAATCAATGAGGTTCAAATAATAGTCATTTACACGAAATACGAACTTTTCCGTGATCTGCTTCAGCCTTTTCCTTTCCGTCTCGGGTATCTGCGTGATCTTCTCGATGTCGGTAACGTACTTCGGCATAGGCATGGACATCCCTCCTGTATAAAGTTGTATCGGCCAATGAAAGCGCCTTCCTTTCATTATACAACAAGTAACATATGGTGGCAAATGAAGGTCTTGTTAACATTTACGTTTAAGTTTCGCCAATTGGTACCATTTTCCTCTAGATGAGGGGGTGTCTCGGATGCTCTTTTGGCCAGTCTCCCATCCGGGTTGTCAAGAACTGATTTCGGTTTTGCTGTAGGTTTCGCCATATTTGCCCACCTAATCTTTTTATGATAATCTATGGTTAAATCTAGCAAACCACGCTAGATTAATACTTTTCAGGAGGGATTTTGCATGACGCAAGAGGAAATCAAGTTGATGAATCAAAGCTGTGGAAATGGACTGAAATCTCTAACTATGGAAGAAATGCAAAATATTTATGGAGCTTCCGATGTTGAGCCTAGAGCAACACCAACAATTGTCCCGGCTATTTCAGCTGCGGTTCGAACCAGCTCCAAGGTTTGTTTATCTTTAGTTGCAAGTGCTATCGGTGGTATTGCTTCCCATAATAACGATTGTTTAGGATAAGGAGAGATGGCCTTGAATAATCAATTAGAGCATTCCCCTGTCGGGAAAAGCTTAAAGAGCTTATCCGAAGAGGAAATGGCCTCCATCTTCGGTGGAAATGGTATGGATGTAGAGGTAAGATCATCACTGGTTTGCGGTGCAGGCATTAGCTATGTTGCCTCATACCTGGCATCTGCTGCTTTTAAATGCGGTAAAAAAAATAAGAACTAACTGCATAATATGTTCATTGGGGCAATACTCATCGTATTGCCCCATATCTATATGCTAAATAAACCTTCCTAAGAGGTGAAGATATGCTAAACAATATTTTCAAATCTTTGACTATTGCTGAGCGCTACGAATTATTAGCACCGCTGAATTTGAAAGAAGCTCCTCAAAGCATCAACCATTGGCGCTCTGACATGTCTATCATTTCTGATAAAACCTTTGAACATATGCTGTACATAAATCTTTACAACCAAGACACCTTCTCACACGCAGTACAGTATGCCCCTGAAGCTGAAAATATCGAGAAATATCGGAATAAAGCTATGCAATCACAATGGTTTATTGTTTATCGGCAAGCCATGGCCTTGATGGAAGATAGCTCTTTTCATGAGGACCGTAAAAATGATTTACATGATAGCTTGCGTCCTTTTATGCGATACTCTCGTAAAATAATCCACGATTTCTTAGTAACGCACGAACATATCCATTTAGAAATCGAAGTAGTAAATCAAATCCTTATCCAATTAGAGCAAACTTTAATGGATATGGCACATAAATCGTTAGTGCTGGAGTTAAATCTGTGCAGAGAAAACGGACGATTAGAAGGCGATACATCCGAAGAAAGATTTTTATCATTTGTCCGCAAATTTGACGAGAAAAATTTTGTTGATGAATTTTACAATAAATATATTGTGTTAACCCGTCTGTTATCCACCGCCACCATGTTTTTTACACGAAATATTCAAACTCTATTGTCCCGCATCTTTGAGAATCAACAGGAGCTCACAACAACATTTGATATTACCGATTTTACGATACAAAGCATTACATTAGGCGAGGGTGATACGCACCAGCAAGGGAATACGGTTTCCGTCATTACGTTTGCCGACAACAATAAAATTGTGTATAAGCCCAAACGATTGCAGATCAATCTGGCATTTAACCATCTGTTAGACTGGTTGAATGCTCATTCTATACTACAGCTTCGTGGTGTTACTACTTTAGTTTATGATGAGTATGCATATGAAGAATTTATTGCGTATAAGCCATGTAATAACTTGGAAGAGGTAGGAGCTTATTATCAGCGGTTTGGACAACTCATGGCTGTTATTCAATTGTTGAACGGTACAGATATTCATATGGAAAATCTTATCTCTCATGGCGAATATCCAGTAATTATTGATTTAGAAACATTAATCCAGCAGCCCATGCCAATTGAGAGACAGTCCTTGCACTACATAAAGGAGATAACGGATACGCTTTTCCATCATGTAACACGTACGCTGTTTTTGCCTACTAACGGCGTCAAAATCGAAGATCCGCTTAAAATTGATCTCAGCGCCTTAAATGGCCGTAAAAAAAAGTTTCAGTTTAAGGTGTTACAGCCTGTAAATCAAGGAACAGATCAACTGAAATATGACTACCAGGATTTTGAGCTGGAAGGAGCAAACAATCTTCCCTTTATCGAAAATGATGATCTGATCATTGACTACAAATTGTATAGGACGCATATTATTCAAGGGTTTAGAGATGTATGTGAGGTTTTCCTGCAAAATAAAGAGGAATTAATTCAAGACGGCAGCGTTCTCTACCACTTCAATGGGATTTATACACGTTGTTTATTTAGAGATACGAGCCAATATGCCAATATAATGATGCACATGCAGCACCCTGAAATGCTGATGGATATGCTTGACCGTGAGAAGGCGATTGAAAATATGTGGGCTTTTCCATCCACAGATAAGCACCTAATTCAAGCCGAAGCTGCAGATATGATGCATAACGATATTCCTGTTTTTTTCAGCCGGACAGATAGACCAAGCATTATAAATAGCAATAATGAAGAGATTTCAGACTTCTATACGATAAGCTCATTTGAATATTTCATAAAATCAATCAACAACTTAAGCGAAACTGAAATCAACAAGCAGATCTCTATCATTAATCTTCATTTTGGCGATTTCTCGGAATATCGTAAACAAGAAAATGAATCCCTAACCCAAAGCATAAATTTAATTAAAGACTTGCCGTACATGACGACAGATTTCGTGCAGGAAGCAGAGCTTATTGCTGAAGAGATCATGAGGCGTGCCTTTACAGGAGAAATGACCAGTTGGATTATTCCATACTCTTCAGAACCGGATGTGTGGTCTTTAATTCCGATTCGAGAAGACTTTTATAATGGCGTCGGAGGCATCTATTTACTGTTTCACTTCTTGTATCAGAAGACACAAAATGAGAAATATGTACATTTCGCAAATGACATTTTAGAGCATTATCCTGTTGAACAAGCAATAAATTTTGAATTAGGGCTAAGCGGTTACCCGGGGTTATTGTATGCCTTTTCACTTATTGATGATTACGGCACCAACAAGCTAAAGATTACGAAAATGATTAATAAATATTGTGAAGGATTTGAAAAGCTTGCTGATAAGGAAATTGAAGAAAAGCTCCAGTTCGATTATGTTAATGGATTTAGTAGCTTAATCAATGCTTTATTAAGATTTTATCACAGACGCAAAGACAGTAAATTCATTCAACTTGCTATGAAATTAGCCAACCATCTAACTGCTAAATTAGCGCACCTCGATCAGCTTGATACAGGCTTCGCACATGGCGTCACAGGTTATGCGTTAACACTGTTCAGAATGGGTGAGGTCACACAGCTTCAGCAATATACAAATCAAGCAAAAGCGTTAATGAAATATGCTAACGAGCATATTGATGAAACCTATAAAGCTATGAGCTGGTGTCATGGCTTTATTGGTGAAGGCATTGCCAGAATGGAGATGGAACCGTGGCTTGGCGAATTAGATGATGCCATTATTCAAGCGGCCATTCTAGACAAAACCAAAAACTCGCAGCTCCTCGCCAACGATTGCATGTGTCATGGAAATATGGGGATTACCGAATTATTTCTTACCCACTACAAGCTAACCAAGGATACCGACAGTATCGAATTGGCGAGAACGATTGCTAGTCATGTCGTAAACCTGAAGCAGCAGTATAACCGCAAGTATAAATTAATGGATATTACCGAGTACCCGGATATAACCTTATTTACAGGCTTATCCGGAATTGCTTACCAACTGTTGCGTGTAACCGATCCAAAGGGAGTCCCTTCAATACTAAGCTAACCATTTAAATGGAGGGTGATGGAGATTGAAAAACATATTTGTATATATCGGATCTCGAAATAAGGATTCCAGACTGTTTCGGTACACATACCAAATTATCGATTTTGTCCGTAACAATGGTAATGCTGTAGGAAATATCGACATTTACTCTCCACTTAATTGTAATCTTCATCCATCCACAGGATGCAAAAACTGCTTTCAAAAAGGATTTTGCCCGAATGAAGAATCGCCTAACGATGATGGAGAACTGATTAAAACAAAAATAGAGCAGGCTGATATTGTTATTTTGGCTAGCCCTGTCTATTCTCACAACGTGTCATCGGATATGAAGGTGCTAATTGACCGCCTTTCCTATTGGGCACACATCTTCAAGCTTGCGGGTAAATCCGGTGTTATCGTGACTACGGCTGAAAGCAATGGTGCACAGTTCGTAGCCGACTATCTGACAAAAATAATGACTTATATGGGCGCTTCGATTGAACATATCGTTAATTTTGTAAATAGTGAGCAAGACCTTGCTGAGATGTACGCGGAAGAAGCTGCACACAAAATTATTGAAATTTGTGATGATAGCTATCATGTTACACCGACAAGTCAGCAGGAACTTACGTTCCAAACTTTGAAGCTGATCCTGCTTGACTACCCACGGGACCATTTTGAGTATCGTTATTGGAAGGATCACGGCTTATTTGATTGCCAATCTTATGAGGAGCTTGTAAACAAATATGTTAAAGTTTAAGCAGTTTTCCTTACATCCTTTTACGATTACTATCATTTATCCGCTTATTTCATTTTTTCTTTTTTTGTGGACGAAGGAAGACACCTTGTTTCTTGTATCTACATGTTTTGTATTAGGTTTTGCATGTATTACAATTCACGAGTTAGGTCATGTTTTTGCCGATTATGTAATGGGATCAAAGTTTCATTTCATGTCAGCAGGTCCGATTCTACTCTTGCCAGGCAAGCAGGGCCAATTCAGAGTTGCTTTAAACTCCGATTTATATATGATGTGTGGCATGGCAAGCAGCTATATCCCTTCGAACCATTTATCAGATAAAGTGCTGCAAAAAAAACTGATTCCCGCTTATTTGGGTGGTCCGCTTGCTAATTTGTTTGCCATTGTGATAGGTTTCCTCGTCAGATTAATGCCAATTGAAAACGAGTGGTTATGGGATGCAACGAGTTATTTCATCATTCTGAATATGGCAATATTTATTGGTACAGCGTTTCCTTTTAGTAGTTATACAGATGGCGGCAAAATATTGGAACTGATTCGTGGACGAAATATGGAGCCTTATCGTATAGGGAACCAGTATCTGAATCCGGATTTTACATTAACTGCTTCAACGGTCAATGCTTGCGAGCAGCAGCTTGATGAAACACCCCAGCTTTCCAAAAGCTATCACCTAGGCATCACGCTCATACAATACCACATGCAAAATCGTAATTATGAGCGCAGCTTGCATATTATTGATCAACTGACCAGTAAGCTTACAAAAGGAGATGATCCGATTATGGAAAATCTGATTTCTTTTTATCGCGGCTTATTCCTATGGGCATCTAAATCAGACATTGATGAAGACATTCTAGCGCGGCTTAAAAATATTAATTATACCTATGGCCGTTCTTTTTGCTATCTGGCGGAAGCAATGATTCATTATGCCGAAGGACACCAAACAGACAACCGACAGAAGCTCTTACAGCATTCAAAAAAATGGCTTTACAAGATTATGGATCATCGCCAAGAAGATATTATTACCTATGCAATTGATTCTATTCAAAAAAATGAGATGTGCGCATGACGATACGAAAAAGAGTGCCTTTTATCCAACAGATGGAATATAGTGAATGTGGTTTAGCTTGTCTGGCCATGCTTTTGAATTATTATCGTCATCATATAGACCTCAATCAATTAAGAGAAGAGTATCCTGCTCCTAGAGGCGGCTACTCTCTCTTCAATTTGGTAGAAATAGCTCAAAACAAGCATTTCGAGACAGAAGCGTTCCGAACTGATACCGGGCACCTGAAACAACTTCATCTGCCGGCGATCATCCACTGGGAAGGCAAGCATTTTGTTTTGTTGGAAAAAATCCATGCTCGCAGCTATACCATTGTAGATCCGGCCAGCGGGCGTCAACGCATCACAGAGGAGGATTTTTTGCGCAAGTTCACAGGTTATATTGTGACACTGAAGCCCTCTTCCGATTTTGAAACAAAAAAAGCGACAACGAGCAGTCTTCTTTTAAATTATTTAAAAAAATATAAATGGATCCTCCTATCTATTCTTATATTTACATTAGGTCTGCAAGCCGTTATGGTAAGCATTCCTTTATTCACGAAGTGGTTTATTGATCAGGTGGTAGCGACTAAAGATGCAAGCTTTCTAAGCCAAACGGGATTTATGCTGTTGCTCATGCTTATTACGTATATTTTCATTAACGGTATGCGGAGTCTCATTATCGCTTTTGTCCAGACCAAGCTGGATCGCGCTATCATGGATGACTTTATGGATACTTTGCTGCATCTTCCCTTCCCTTTCTTCGACAATCGGAGTAACGGTGACATTTTGTTTAGGGCAAATTCAAATATTTATATTCGGGAAATTTTGTCAACTACCTTAGTTACGTTATTTATTGACTTATTGTTGTTAATTACCTATTCCGCAATGATGATCAAGTTTTCATTACAGCTTAGTCTAGTACTTATTTGTACAAGCGCTGTACTTGGACTTACATTGTTCCTCAATTCCAAGGTCGTTAGAAAGATGGTGGATAACAATATACGTGATAAAATTCAAGTTCAATCTACCGTCACGGAAATGGTCTATAATACGTTGGATATTAAGGTTTTAGGCATTGAGGACAGGCTGTTTGGTAAATGGAAAAAGAAATATGAGCACCAGCTTCACAGCACACAAAAGCTTAATATTTGGGGGTCCTTAATTCAGACATTCACCTCTGCAATCCAAGTGATTCTCCCGCTTTTAATATTATGGCTTGGTGCTTTTATGGTGCTTCGAGGCGATATTACGATGGGGACGTTACTTGCCTTCAGCTCCATTGCAGGTTCTTTTATCACCCCTGTCATCTCGATCAGCAATAACTATACTGAACTTGTGTCGTTAAAGTCTTATTTCTCACGTATTCAAGATGTGTTGAAGACTAAAAAAGAACAGGAGCAACCCGATAAGCTACTTGCCCCTAAGCAATTGAAGGGAAAAATTGAGTTCCGGAATGTATCATTTAAATACAATCGTTTTAATGAAGAAATAATTAAAAACATTTCTTTTATTATTCATCCCGGGGAAAGTGCAGCGATTGTAGGTCACTCTGGTTCAGGGAAAAGCACCATTGCCAAGCTGCTTTTAGGGCTTAACAAACCTGCCTCAGGCCAAATTCTGATAGATGATATTCCGATTGAACAATATAACCTAGTTAAGCTTAGAGCCTTGATGGGTTCGGTGCTTCAAGAAGCCCAACTGTTTAACGGAACGATCAGAGAAAATATTCGAATGAGCTCTGAAGCAAATGATGAGCAGGTTATTCATGCTGCACAGAAGGCTTATATTTACAATGAAATCATGAGTACACCATTAGGCTTCGATACGATTGTTACAGAATCCGGAGCTAACTTTTCGGGTGGACAACGCCAACGTTTACTTTTGGCAAGAGCATTGGTGTCCGCGCCAAAGGTACTTATATTGGATGAAGCAACAAGCAGCTTGGATAACATATCTGAATTGTATATTAAAAAAAGCATCAGCAAACAGCCATGCACCAAGCTCATCATTGCCCATCGACTGGATACGATTCAAGATGCGGATAAAATTCTGCTCCTGCATAACGGTCAAATAATCGAAGAAGGCGATCATACCAGCCTCATTCATCAGCAAGGTCATTATTATGATTTGTATGTAAAGAAAGGAGAGGTTGTATGAAGAAACTGATGTACTCTTGTTTATTTATGTTATTTGGAATGTTTATATTTACTTCTCATGTAGGAGCCCAAGCTGGCGAAACTACTATTTTATTCAAACCAGAGGTTTCACTAGAGGAAAAGCAAGAATTTTTAGCCCAAAATCAATTTGATCTGCTCTATGAAATTCCAGAGGTAAATCTCGTCACGGTAAACATGGATGAAGCACAAATCGCAGAGCTAGAGCGGCACCCTTTCATTGAAGCTTTAAATCCGGCAACCTCCATAAAAAAACCGGAGATAACCACAATTCAACCTGTCACCTTTCGGCCTGTGCAAAGACTTCAAACTCTGATGAGTCCTATTTCATTGTTATGGGATTTTCAATGGGATATGAAGGCAGTGACCTCAGACGGTCAAAGCTATTCCTTGCATACACCTTCAACGGGAACGGTGATTGGCATTATTGATTCAGGGATTGATACCTCCCATCCAGATTTACAGCATAGCATTGTAGAGGGATCAAAAAATTTAGTTCCCGCAGGCGGACATAATGGAACAGAGCCGGAAGAGCAAGGAAAACTTGATGATATTGAGGATAAATTAGGACATGGTACAGGCGTGGCGGGACAAATTACAGCAAATGGTATGCTTAAAGGCGCTGCCCCGGGTATCGGTATTAAAGTTTACCGAGTATTCGGAACCAAATCGGCAAAAACAAGCTGGGTGATTAAAGCAATTATTGAAGCGGCTAACGATGAGGTAGATGTCATCAACTTAAGCATAGGTGAATATATGCTCGTCAGCGGCCAATTTAGCAATGGAGCTAATGATTCGGCTGAATATAACGCTTATAAGCGTGCTATAAATTATGCCTATGAAAAAGGCAGCGTTGTTGTCGCCTCAGTTGGAAATGACGGTGTACAAATATCAGACAATCAACAAATGATAGATGTATTAAATAGCAAGCTGAATAATATCACCGTGGTCGAAGGAAAAGTGCTGGATATGCCCGGACATCATCAAAATGTTGTGGCCGTTGGTTCAACTGGACCAACAAAGGAGCTGTCCTTATTCAGCAACTATGATCAAGACTTCCTAAATGTGCTTGCGCCAGGAGGGGATTTCAGATACTTGTATCAATATGGACAAGACCAATGGACAGAAGAGAAATGGTTTGAAAAAGAGCTGTTACTCACAACTTGGCTTGAAGGCGGGTACAATTATGATGCCGGAACGTCATTTGCAGCACCAAAGGTTTCAGCCGCTGTAGCATTGATTATAGATAAATACGGGTGGAAGGATAATCCCGAAAAAGTGATGGGGCATTTAAAAAACTATTCTACTTACGAGCCGGATTTAACCGATAACTATCGCCATCTAAATATCGTTAATCTGCTCACGCATTAATCTGTTCAAAACTAATACAATCAGCACCAGTTCTTCCCCGCATAACCTTCCAGCCAATAAGGAAGACTTCATTACCGGTGCGGAGGGAAAGAAGCAATTCGCAGCACCAGAACGTACTTCTCAACGACGGGGAGAGGATGCCTCCGGACTTTTCGCAGCAAAGGACAGATATCAACCTAACCACAAGCGGCCTATGTGCCCATCGGAGAAAAAGGTCCCTGCCGCATCAGGCAGGGACCTCTAGAATTACCTTGGCATGCGTCAGCGCCTCACGGGACGCTATTAACGCATGCCCAGCGTTATAACGGGCAAGGCCCATTTTCATGAACCCGATGTGTCCGAAATGTAACGGTTATGCATTCGGCTACTTCTCCTGCACCCAGGCCGCCGTCTTCGCCGCTGCTTGCTCGGCGCGGGCGATCGCCGCCTGCACCTGACCGGTCGCGGTGCCGCCGTATACGTTCCGGGCGTTGACCACGTTCTCCGGCTGCAGCACCGTATAGATGTGCTCGTCGAACAACGGGGAGAATTGCTGGAATTCTTCCAGGGTCAGATCGAGCAAAAACTTGTTCCTCTCGATGCAGTAGAGCACCGTCTTGCCGATTACTTCATGCGCCTGCCGGAACGGCAAGCCTTTGTTCACGAGGAAGTCGGCGATGTCGGTCGCGTTGGAGAAGTCCTGGCGGACCGCGTCGGCCATCCGGCCGCGGTTGACCTTCATCGTGCCGATCATCGGCGCGAACAGACGTAGCGCTCCATCGAGCGTATCCACCGTATCGAACATGCCTTCCTTGTCTTCCTGCATGTCTTTGTTGTACGCGAGCGGCAGCGCCTTGAGCACGGTCAGCATGCCGACGAGATGACCGTACACGCGTCCAGTCTTGCCACGCACCAGTTCGGCCACATCCGGATTTTTCTTCTGTGGCATAATACTCGAACCCGTGCAGAACGCGTCGTCCAGCTCGATGAATTGGAACTCGGTACTCGACCAGAGCACCATCTCCTCGCACAGCCGGGACAGGTGCATCATAATGAGCGACGCGTTCGAGAGGAACTCGACGATGAAATCGCGGTCGCTCACCGCATCGAGGCTGTTCTCGTACACGCGGTCGAAGCCAAGCAGCTCGGCGACCAGATGCCGATCGATGGCGAAGGTCGTTCCCGCCAAGGCGCCGGCGCCAAGCGGCAGAACATTGATCCGCTTGTAGCTGTCGATAAGGCGCTCGATATCGCGCTCGAACATGGATACGTACGCCATCAGATGATGGGCGAACAGGATCGGCTGCGCCCGCTGCAAATGAGTGTATCCCGGCACGATCGTGCCGATATTTTCCTTGGCCTGCTTGATAAGCGCGTTCTGCAGGTCAGCCAGCAGGCCGACGAAGGAGACGACATGCTTGCGCAAGTAGAGATGCATATCGGTCGCCACCTGATCGTTGCGGCTTCGTCCCGTATGCAGCTTCCCGCCGACCGGGCCGACGATTTCTATCAGCGTCTTTTCGATATTCATATGGATATCTTCATCAGATACGGAATATTCCATCTCGCCGTTCTGAATCCGGTTCAAGACTTGATTCAATCCGTTTTTAATAGTCTCGACATCGTCCTGCGGTAGAATTCCGCAGCGGCCCAGCATGGTGACATGCGCGAGGCTGCCCTGAATGTCTTCTTCTGCCATCAATTTGTCAAATGAGATCGAGGCCGTATATTGTTCCACCAGCTCGTTCGTCTGCTTCGTGAACCGGCCGCCCCATAATTTGCTCACCCTGTAACCCCCTCCACCTTGCTTGCGTTGCAGACCCGCAACCCGTGCCTGCGGCAAGCGGCTGCAGCTGCCGTACGTAACTGCCTTGCGCAGCTCCCTAGTCTCCGCCTGCCTGTTCCGTGCTGTCTATTGCTCCAGCTTGGCTCCGTGCACGCTGGCGCCATGGACGCCGGATGCGACCTTCAGCCGCAGCGCGTTCAGATGAATGAAGCCGGTCGCATCATTCTGATCGTAAGCCTGGGTCGGATCGGCTTCCATCGTTGCGATATCCGGGTTGTACAGGCTCAACGGGCTCTGCACCCCGGCGCCGAGGACATTGCCTTTGTACAGCTTCAGGCGAACGGTGCCCGTCACATGCTTCTGGCTCTCGTCCACGAGCGCTTGAATCGCAAGGCGTTCCGGGGCGAACCAGAAGCCGTTATACACGATCGAGCTATACTTCGGAATGAGCGAGTCACGCAGATGCATCACTTCGCGGTCCATCGTGAGCGACTCCATTTTCCGGTGTGCAGTGAACAGAATCGTCCCTCCCGGCGTCTCGTATACGCCCCGGCTCTTCATGCCGACGAAGCGGTTCTCGACCATGTCGACGCGGCCGATGCCGTGCTTGCCGCCAAGCTCATTCAGCTTGTTCATCACCTGCAGCGGCGTCATATGCTCACCGTTGACCGCGACGCAGTTCCCCTGATCGAACGTCAATTCGACGTACTCGGCTTCGTCTGGCGCGTCTTCCGGCGCCACGCTCAGCACGTACATTTCCTTGTTGCTGTCGGCAGCCGCGTCGAACCACGGATCCTCCAGCATGCCGCTCTCGAAGCTGATATGAAGCAGGTTGCGGTCGGTCGAGTACGGCTTCGCCGCCGATGCCTGCACCGGAATGCCATGCTTCTCCGCATAAGCGATCATCTCGGCGCGGCCCGGGAATTGGGACCGGAACTCTTCGGAGCGCCATGGGGCGATCACTTCGATGTCCGGCGCCAGCGACGCGACAGCCAGCTCGAAGCGCACCTGATCATTGCCTTTGCCCGTCGCGCCATGCGCAATGAACTTGGCCCCCTCCTTGCGGGCGATCTCGACCATGCGCTTCGCAATCAGCGGCCGCGCGATGCTCGTGCCGAGCAAATATTGGCCTTCGTACAGGGCGCCCGCCTGGAACATCGGGTAGATGAAATCGCGAGCGAACTCCTCCTGGAGATCGTCGATATATACTTTGGATGCGCCGGTCGCGATCGCTTTCGCTTCGAGGCCGTCCAGTTCTTCCTTCTGGCCCACATCTGCGGTGAACGCGATAATTTCGGCGTCATAGGTTTCTTTTAACCAGGTTAAAATGACCGACGTATCGAGGCCGCCCGAATACGCCAATACGATTTTGATCTTTTCCACTTCTGTCTCCCCCGTTCCTCTTCATCCCGTTCCTGCCATACTATCTCTTCTATCCCGTTATCCCATCAAAGCCGCCAGGATCGCCTTCTGTGCGTGCAGGCGATTTTCCGCCTCGTCGAAAATAACCGAATTGCCGCCGTCAATAACGTCCGCGCTTACCTCTTCGCCGCGATGCGCCGGCAGGCAATGCATGAAGATGTAATCCGGCTTCGCATAGCGCACGAGGTCCTCATTCACCTGGAAGCTCTTGAACGCCTGCTCCCGTACCTTCTGCTCTTCCTCGAAGCCCATGCTTGCCCACACATCCGTGTAAATGACATCCGCAGCCGCGACCGCTTCGGCAGGATCCTGGGTGACAACCAGTTCCGCTCCGGTCAGCCCGGCCTGCTCCTTGCATTGGGCAATCACATTGGCATCCGGCGCGTAGCCTTCCGGAGAAGCGACAGCCATGTTGACGCCCAGCTTCGCGGCGCCCATCATAAGCGAGTGCGCCATATTATTGCCGTCGCCGATATAAGCGACTTTCAAGCCGGCCAGACGGCCTTTATGCTCGAGAATCGTCTGGTAGTCGGCCAGCACCTGGCAAGGATGGCTCATATCCGTCAGTCCGTTGATGACCGGAATTGTCGCGCTGCGCGCCAGATCAATGACCGTGCGATGAGCGAACGTTCGAATCATGATGCCGTCCAGATAGCGGGACATCACCTGCGCCGTATCCGAGATCGTCTCTCCGCGCCCTAACTGCAGATCGTTTTTGCTCAAAAAGAGCGCATGTCCGCCCAACTGGTACATGCCCACCTCGAAGGAGACACGCGTCCGGGTGGACGACTTCTCGAAAATCATGCCAAGCGTCTTCCCCGCCAGCGGATGGTACACCTCGCCCGCCTTCTGCTTGCGCTTCAGTTCGATCGCCAAATCGATTAAGTACTCCAGCTCTTCCTTCGTATAATCAGCCAACGCGATGAAATCGCGTCCGCGCAAATCAATCTTCGCCCCTGTCAATGTCATAAAGCCACCTCCGTAATCCGTCTCGTCGCGGCGGTTCGCCGCGAATGTATTCCTGTTGCGCCTTCAATGAACGAAGCCCCCGGCCGCAAGCGCCCGGCAGGCTCCGGGTATGGTATTTGATTTATACGAGCGCCTTCGCCAGCGAACGCGCCTCCAGCACTTGATGCAGAATCGAGACCGCCTCATCGATCTCCTCCGGCGTTACGAGCAGATTCGGCAGCAGCCGGACGACGTTCGGACCGGCCGTAATGACGAGGAGTCCGGCGGCGCGGGCCGCTTCCACGATGTCCGCGGCCGGTTCGCTGCATTCGATTCCGATAATGAGCCCCAAGCCGCGGACATCCTTCACCACCGGCACGTCGCTCAGCTTCACCTTCAGCGAGTTCAGCAGATACGCTCCGCGCTCCGCCGCCCGCTGGGCGGCCTTCTCCTCGATCATCGTCTCCATCGTGCCGATGACCGCGGACATCGCGAGCGGATTGCCGCCGAAGGTTGAGCCGTGGCTGCCGGGGCCGAACGCTTCGCGCAGATGCTCCTTGGCGAGCATCGCGCCGACCGGGAAGCCGCTGCCCAGCCCCTTCGCAACGGTGAATATATCGGGCTCAAGCCCGTAATGCTCGTGCGCGAACAGCGCTCCCGTGCGGCCCATGCCGGTCTGCACCTCGTCGATGATAAGCAGCAGCCCGTGTTCGGCGCACAGCTTCGCCACTTCTTGGGCGAAGGCTGCCTTAATCGTATGCACGCCGCCTTCGGCCTGCACGATCTCCAGCATGATAGCGGCTGTCTTATCGCTCACGGCCGCCCGCAGGCTCTCGATATCGTTGAATGGCACATAGCGGAAGCCTTCCGGCAGCGGGTGAAACCCTTCCTTCACCTTATCCTGCCCTGTCGCTGTCAGCGTCGCCAGCGTCCGTCCGTGGAACGACTGCTGGAACGTAATGATCTCATAGCGTCCGCTCTTGGCCACCTTGGCGTGGTAGCGGCGGGCCAGCTTGATGGCGGCCTCATTCGCTTCCGCTCCACTGTTGCAAAAGAAGACCGCGTCCGCGCAGGTATGCTTCGTCAGCCATTCGGCCGCCTGCTCCTGCTGCGGAATGCGGAACAGGTTGGAGACGTGCCAGAGCGTCTCCAGTTGCTCCTGCACGCGCGCCTTGACCCGCTCCGGCACATGCCCGAGATTCGCGACAGCAATGCCGCTCATGAAGTCGAGATACGAGTTGCCCCGATCATCCCATAATCGGCTGCCGCTTCCTTTCACGAGTGTCATTGGATAGCGCGCATAGGTTGGCAATAATGATGATGTTACGTTGTCCGCCTGCGTCACTGTACTCCCTCCTTATCCTGTTCCTGCACGATTCGCGTGCCAATAATCTCTCCGCTCATCAGGCGATGCAATATTCCGGGCTCCGCTCCGTCTGCGATGACGACTTCCTTCACTCCGCCCGCCATGCACTGCATCGCGGCGCGAACCTTTGGAATCATCCCGCCGTAAATCTCTCCGCTCGCGATCATCGACTCGATCGCCTCTGTCGTCACGACGGGCAGAACGGTGCGAACGCCGTCGTTCATCTTCATAATTCCCGGCACATCGGTAATGACGATGAGCCGCTCCACGCCGAGATGCGCAGCAACCGCGCCGGCCGCCGTATCCGCATTAATGTTGTAGCGCTGTCCGCCGCCGTCGAGTCCGATCGGCGCGATTACCAGCATATACTGTTGGCCGATCAGCGCCTCTACTAACTCGGCATTTACCTGCGTTACGTCGCCGACGTAGCCGACTTCCGTCTCGTTGGCGACCGGCCGGGCCTGTATGAGCCCGCCGTCCGTTCCCGACAGGCCGACCGCACGCGCGCCCGTCCCGGTCAAGCGCCGGACAATCTGCTTGTTGATCTGTCCGGCCAGCACCATTTCCACAACGTCCAGCACGGTCTCATCCGTCTTGCGCAGCCCGCCTACGAATTCGCTCTCGATGCCGAGCTTGTCGAGCATCGCCGAGATCGCCGGACCGCCGCCGTGCACGATGACCGGCATCATGCCTTCCGCCTGCAGCTGCGTCAGCTGCTGATAGAATGTATCGGGCAGCGCCGCCA
Organism: Paenibacillus thiaminolyticus; assembly: GCF_007066085.1. Classification (NCBI taxonomy): domain Bacteria; kingdom Bacillati; phylum Bacillota; class Bacilli; order Caryophanales; family Paenibacillaceae; genus Paenibacillus; species Paenibacillus thiaminolyticus. Next base: position 3,225,475 of record NZ_CP041405.1, read on the forward strand.
GGGTGCTGCCGCCGCATTTCATAACGAACCGTTCCGTCCGTACGAAGCGCTTCGTCTTCGTTCCCTTCTCCTGATCCTGAGACAACATGTGCAAGGTCCATCCCCCTCTCCACCGGGAAGCCAATCTCTTTGTAAGCCTATTACATCTATTTAGTAACATTATTACTGCCTATTTTCTTAGCGGGATAAATGATTCATCCCGTCAATTATCCAAGGTCTGTCTATGTCCGGTAGGCCGCATTGATGCGGACATAATCATAGGTCAGGTCGCAGCCCCATGCCGTCGCTGCGCCGGTGCCCATATGGAGGTCCACGTGGATATGCACCGTGTCGCCCTTCAAATAATCCAGCGCCGCGTCTTCATCGAACGGCACCGGGGTCGATTGCTTCAACACCTCAATCGGCCCGATATGAATATCGACGGTGTCGACATTCACCGGCTGGCCCGAATAGCCGACCGCCGCGATAATCCGCCCCCAGTTCGCATCCGCCCCGAAAGCGGCAGACTTGACGAGGCTGGAGCCGATAACCGACTTCGCGATCGCCCGGGCCGCATCCTCGGTCACCGCGCCGATGACGTTTACCTCGATGAGCTTCGTCGCCCCTTCGCCGTCACGGGCAATCGCCTGCGCCAGCTGACCGCAGATGTAGCGGAAGGCGGCGGCGAACGCCGCCCAATCCGGATGGCCCTCGTGCAGCGGTTCATTGCCCGCCAGGCCGCTGGCCATCGCGAGCAGCATATCGTTCGTGCTCGTGTCGCCATCGACCGTAATCATATTGAACGTCACGTCGGTCGTCTGCCGCAGCAGCCGTTCCAGCGCGGAGCGCTCAATCGCAGCGTCGGTCGTCACGAAGCCCAGCATCGTCGCCATGTTCGGATGAATCATGCCGGATCCTTTGGCCGCGCCTGCAACAGTCACGCTCTTGCCGTTCACCGTTACCGCCGCGCAGGCTTCCTTCTTGACGAGATCCGTCGTCAAAATCGCCTGCGCGAACTGCTCGGCGCCGTCCGCCTCGGCCGTCAGCCGGGCAGGCAAAGCCGCCATGCCCCGCTCGACGCACTCCATCTTCAGCCGCTCGCCGATAACGCCGGTCGAAGCGACTGCCACCTCATGCGGGGCGAAGCCCAACTGCGCGGCGAAGGCGCTGCGCATGCGGTAGGCATCCGCCTCGCCCTGCTTGCCGGTGCAGGCGTTGGCGTTGCCGCTGTTGACGAGCACGGCGCGCAGCGTGCCGGCTTCCGCCAGGCTGGCGCGGGTCACAGCCAGCGGGGCCGCCTGGAAGGCGTTCGTCGTGTAGACCGCCGCCGCCGTCGCCGCCACGTCGCATACGATGGCGCCGAGATCATTACGATCGGTTTTTTTCAGTCCGCAATGGAGGCCCCCGGCCCGGAAGCCAAGCGGCGTCGTAATGGAACCTGCAATCACCTTATAGGGCACCTCTGTGGCAGTAACCAAGGTTTCTTTATTTTTCATAAGGCATCGACCTTCTTCTTCTGAAATGGTAAGTTGCGGTTATGGGTAGACCGGAGCGAGCTGCAATCCGCTGCTCTCCTCCCAGCCCATCATCAGGTTCAAATTCTGGATGGCCTGCCCGGCCGCTCCCTTGACGACGTTGTCGAGGACGGAAATGACCGTCACCCGCTTCGTGCGGGCATCGACCGCGAAGCCGATATCGCAATAGTTCGAGCCGAACACTTCCTTCGTCGCCGGCAGCTCCCCTTGCGGGCGTATGCGGACGAAGCGCCGCCCCGCGTAGCTCTCCTGATAGAGCCGAATGAAGTCCTGCTCCGTATACTCCCCGGTCAGCGTGGCGTACATCGTGCACAGAATGCCGCGCGTCATCGGCGACAGATGGGTCGTGAAGGTCACGGTCACTGGCGTTCCCGCGGCTTCGCCCAGCAGCTGCTCGATCTCCGGGATATGCTGGTGCTTATTCACCTTGTACGCCTTGAAGTTCTCGTTCATCTCCGCATAATGAACATTCAGGCTTACGCCCCGGCCTGCTCCGGACACGCCGGACTTGGCATCGATAATGAGCGTCGCCGGATCGATCCAGCCCGCCTGCACCGCAGGCGCAAGGCCCAGCAGCGCAGCTGTCGTATAGCAGCCCGGATTGGAGATCAGCCTTCGTCCCTTCACCAGCTCCGCTCGATCGCTCCATTCGCACAGACCGTAGACCGCTTCCTCCAACAGCTCGGCAGATGGCGCCTCATGCTTATACCATTTCGTATATTCGGCCCCGTCCTTCAACCGGAAATCCCCGGATAAATCGATGACCTTAAGTCCCGCCTCCAGCAGTTGCGGCACGAGCTTGGCGCTGACGCCCGAAGGCGTCGCCGTAAATACAACCTCGGCCTTGCTCTTGATAAGCTCCGGGTCGACCCCGTCCAGCGTGTCGGTCACGATCTCATGCAGATGCGGAAATCCGGCGGTTATCGGTGTCCCGGCGCTCGATGCCGAGATGACGGAAGCAATATCCACATGCGGGTGATTCAGCAGCAGGCGAATCAACTCCACACCGCCATAGCCCGTCGATCCGACAATCGCCACCTTCAATGCCTGTTCCTTCCCCATATCTCGCACTCTCCATTTCTCTGCCTCTCAGTAGAAAATACGTTCCGGCGCAATAATTTATGTATCATTATACATCTGGATTTATATAAATACAATCACTTTTCCATTTTTCCATTTTTGTCCCCTCCACAAAGGAAAAAGGCATGGGGAGCGAAGCCGTGGGCTTCTCCTCCTCATGCCTTTTTCATATAAGTGTATACACGCTTCCGCTACCCGCTCCGATCCATGCGGAGAACGGACTACATTCCCTTATGCTGCTGCTTCGGCTTGGGCTTCTGCCTCGGCTTGCCGAATAATCCGTATATTCGCTCTGACTCCTTGGTCAGCAGCGGGCCCAAGACAGCCAATATAAGCACATACAGTACGGCGAACGACTGAACGACTGGCAGCAGTCCGCCCATTTTTCCGATATTGGCCATAATAATTGAGAATTCGCCCCTGGATACGAGCGTAAAGCCGATGTTTATCGAGGCACGCCCGGAAATGCCGGCCACGCGTCCCGCGATATAGCCGGAGAGCATATTTCCGATAATCGTAAGCAGAACCCCCAGCAAAGCTACCCATACCGCCCCGAACAGCGAGGTCGGGTCAATCGTCAAGCCGAAGCTGAAGAAGAAGATTGCTCCGAACAAGTCGCGGAACGGCAATATATAATGCTCAATCCGCTTCACATGGCTCGATTCCGCAAGCACCATACCGACCATCAAGGCCCCGATTGCCTCGGCGACATGGAAGGTCTCCGAGAAGCCTGCTGTCAGGAACAGCGCCGAGATAATGACAAGCAGGAACAGCTCCGCCGACTTGATATTCAGCCCTTTGTCGATAAAAGGAATGAACCTTCGCCCGATGAACAGGAAGAGCAGAATGAAGATTAAGGCCGACAGCGAAGTCAGGAGCACGCTCCAGAATGAGCTGTCTCCGCTCAGCACAAGCCCGGACAAAATCGAAATATGCACGGCGATGAATAAATCATCGAACATAATCATGCCCATAATAATCTCGGTCTCGGGGTTGGCTGTCCGCTTCAGATCGACGAGCACCTTCGCCACGATGGCGGTGGACGAGCTCGTCATGATGCCGCAGATAACCATCGTCTCTTTGAGCGGGAAGCCCATCAGCCATCCGAGCAGCAAACCCGAGACAAAGTTGATCCCGATGTAGCACAGCCCGCCGACGACAATCGATTTGCCCGACTTCAGCAACCGTGTGACGGAGAACTCCAACCCGAGATAGAATAGCAGGAACAGCACGCCAATGCGTCCCATGAAATCAATAAATACTCCGCTCTCAATGAACCGCAAGTCGATGACTCCGAAATGAGGAGCGTGCGGTCCGACGGCCATCCCAATCAAAATATAGAACGGGATGACCGAGAACCGGAGCTTGTTCGACACGAGTCCTACGATCGTAATTAAGGCTATCGCCAGTCCGATTTCAAAAATTAATGTATCCATATATCCCCCTTTGTACATAGGGATAGCAGCATATATCGATGCGGCTTAGCGCCGCCTCCCCTCATCAACTTTCATCGCATCCAGTAGACAAAAATGCTTTCAGCGCTTTCAGGTGCTGCCTTTCCCCGGTGACTACCAGCGTCGTATTCGGTGCAAATTGATAATCCGGACCCGGATTAATGTGCTTCGATTGGTTTTTCTCGACTACGGCGATGATGGTCGCGCCCGTTTGTTCGCGGATCTTCAATTCCCCGATGCGTTTGCCGATGCATTTTGAATGCGAATCCAGTTTGTACCATTCAATGACAAGGTCGTTCAGTGCCATCTCTACCGTTTCCAATGCTTTCGGTTGATAATTCAATCCACCGATAATACCGGCGATCATGCGGGCCTCCTCATCCTCCAACGTTACCGTCGACAGAATAAGCTCGGGATCTTCCTCGTCGAAATGGTACATTTCCCGGCGCCCGTCGTCATGAATAATAATGACCAGCTTGTCTCCGCTCTCTGTCTCCATAGAATACTTCCGACCAATTCCCGGTAAATCCGATTGCCTGATATTCAATGTGATTCCCTCCACTATCGTAATGATTCAGCTTTTTGCTCCCGGCTTTGCCAGCTGTGGGCATGGATTTGTCCACAAACGCCGAGGTGAATTTTACGGGCATGAGAAATAAACATTTGAGCGCAATCGCAATAAATGCCAAAAAATGAAAGATATGAGGTGTAATTTCAGATGGAGTGTTCCATTTTAGAATCGAGGGGGTCATACTAATCGGAGGCGGGCCGACGAACTTCATCATGACGTTCGGCCTCGTGATAACAATGGTATGCGTATACGGTTCAGCCACTTGCTTCGGCGACTCTTCCGTAACCGGATGAAAATCAACGTGCATCGGCATGATAATCGAGGTCACGAGAATAAGCACCACGATGAGAAGCGCGCACGGATTGCCACGGATTCGATTGTTCGTAACTGCCATTCATGCACCTCCCATAACTCAGTCATCAATCGGCCGGTTAGTTCATGCCGTGGTTCTGGCAGATGAATCTTATCCATCCTCTATCCAACATATATATGATGGAATCATTCATAGGAGTCGTCTACTTTTGTAAAAAGAGTATCTTCCCATATGTAGGTAACAATTCTGTAATAATCGTACCATCGGCTGGCTGCCCAAGTCAAGAAAGTTTAGATAGATTCATGTAGAAAAGAGTCTGAACATTCGACAAATGTCCAGACCCTGCCTGAAGAGGGATATATTGATGGTTATTACTCCGCTTACGGCTTGTCGGGAGACAGCTTGAACCCTTCTCCCAGCACTTCATTCGTGTCGCTAATAATGACGAAAGCTTGCCGATCGACAGAACGGACCAGCTCCTTCAGCCTGATAATCTCCGTCTGGCCGACGACGACCATCAATACGGTTCTTCCTTCCCCCGTGAAGCCGCCTTCCCCGCGCAGCTTCGTCAAGCCGCGATCAAGGTCATGCAGGATAACCTCCGACATGCGCTCGGCCTCCTCGCTGATGATGAAGGCGACCTTCGTCGAGCCGAGGCCCACCTGGACGATGTCGATCGTCTTGCTCGTAATGAACAACGCGATGAGCGCATACATGGCGCTTTCGAACGAGAGCATGAAGCCAGCCAGCGCGATGATGACGCCGTCGCAGATCGCGACGGACAGCGAGAGGCTGATGCGTCCGTACCGGTGCAGGAGCTGCGCCGAGATGGCGTTGCCCCCTGTCGAGCCGCGCCCGCGGAAGACGATGCCGAGACCCAGGCCGATGCCGATGCCGCCGAATATGGACGCCAGCAGCGGGTTATCTGTCGCCGGCTCGATGTGGCTCGTCAGAAAAATAAAGGTCGGCAGCGCCAGCGAGCCGACGAATGTCCGTACGCCGAACTGCTTGCCGAGCAGCAGAACGCCGATAATGAATAACGGAATATTGAAGGCATACTGAGTGTAGGCCGGGTTCCAGCCGAATTGCTTGTCAAGCAGAATGGACAGACCGGAGATGCCGCCGGAGGCAATGCGGTTCGGCAGCATCAGACTGTTGAACGTGAGCGCCATAATGAAGGCGCCGGCCAAAATCCAGCCGTAATCAAGAACGATTCGGAGCGGATGATGGTAGGGCAGCCGGGGCTCGCGGCGCCGCGGCTTGCGGGAAGATGCCGATGAGGCTTGCGATTGGGATTGAGATTGGGATTGAGTTGGCATTACGATTGCGTCTCTCCTTCGTCACCATAATTGCAGAGCATGGACCGCGTCCATGATAGTATTGCATTCCGGCCAGCACTCTAGTAAAGTGAAGCATTGCCGTGCAGAAAAAAACCTGCGCCGATGTAAACACCGGCGCAGGTGGCAAGTCGGTCTATATTAGGGCGAGTCAAAAAGCCGGGGCTTTTTTGAACTGAACAGCCTCTATCAAGATTCGGAAGCGGGTTGGATTAATGTGCGCAAATACGCTTCAATGAATTCGTCGATGTCGCCGTCCATGACAGCCCCGACGTTGCCCGTCTCCACCTGGGTGCGATGGTCCTTGACCATGCTGTACGGGTGAAACACGTACGAACGGATCTGGCTGCCCCACGCGATATCCATCTGATCGCCGCGGATCTCGGCAAGCTGCTTCTGCTGCTCTTCGATCTTGCGTTCGTACAATTTGGATCGCAGGAGGGTCATCGCCCGTTCGCGGTTTTTGATCTGGGAGCGTTCCGTCTGGCATGTCACGACGATGCCGGTCGGAATATGCGTAATCCGCACGGCCGAATCTGTCGTATTGATATGCTGGCCGCCGGCGCCGCTGGCCCGGTACGTATCAATCTTCAAGTCCTCTGTCCGCACCTCGATGTCGACATCATCCGTAATCTCGGGAACGACATCGCAGGAGACGAAGGACGTATGGCGTCTTCCTGAGGAATCGAATGGAGAGATGCGCACCAGCCGGTGAACGCCTTTCTCCGCCTTCAAGTAGCCGTACGCGTTGTATCCTTTGATAAGCAGCGTCACGCTCTTGATGCCGGCTTCATCCCCTGGAAGGTAGTCCAGAACCTCGACCTTGAAGCCCCGCTGCTCGGCCCAGCGCGTATACATGCGCAGCAGCATTTGGCCCCAGTCCTGCGACTCGGTGCCGCCTGCGCCCGGATGAAGCTCCAGAATGGCATTCATCTTATCGTACGGCTCGCTGAGCAGCAGTTGAAGCTCGAACTGCTCGACCCGCTCGTACAGCTGCTTGACGCTGTCTGCCAGCTCTTGCGCCAGGCCTTCGTCATTTTCCTCGTCGGCCAGTTCCAGCATCATCTGCGTGTCCTCGTGGTCCTGCTGCAGCTTGCTGTACTCCTCAACAATACCCTTGATGGCGTTAAGCTCGCTAATAAGGCCTTGTGCCCGTTCGTTGTCGTCCCAGAAGTCCGGAGCCGACATCTTCTCTTCATAGTTCGATATCATCTCTTGCTTCAGATCGAAGTCAAAGAGACCCCCTAAGGTTGGTCAATTTGGCTGCGATATCCCGCAATTGATGACGTACGCTTGCATCAATCATGTGCTGTCACCTCGACCATAGTGTATGGGAAGGAAAGGCGTCCCATTCCCTCCGATCCGAATAACGGGCGGCTCCCTAATCTGCCGCCCGTCCTTCTCATCGGCTTACTGCCATGCCGCCGCTCAGACAGTGCCTCCTGTGGTTGTAGTACATTGACCGACCCGAGGCCTATCGAAGAACGGCTCCTTATCCTTGCTTGCCATGACATTGCTTGTATTTCTTGCCGCTGCCGCAAGGGCAAGGGTCGTTCCGGCCAATCGTTTCGCCCTTGGCAACCGGACGCTTGACCGCCGGCTCGGCGTTAGTCGACATTTTGCTCTCGTCGACTACGGCTTGGCGTTCCACGTTCTGCTCCACCTGAGCCTTCATAATGTATTGGGAGACTTCTTCCTGAATGGAAGCAATCATGCTGTTGAACATCTCATAGCCTTCGAACTGATATTCACGCAGCGGATCGGTACCGCCGTAGGCCCGCAAGTGAATGCCCTGGCGAAGATGATCCATCGCATCGATATGATCCATCCATTTGGAATCGACCGCGCGGAGCACGACGACCTTCTCGAACTCGCGCACGAGCTCCGGTCCGATACGCTCTTCCCGCTCGGTATACTTCTCCATGACCTTGTCGAACAGGAACTGGACGATCTCGTCCTTCTCCTTGCCCCACAGGTCATCCTTCGTAATCGTATCTTCATCAAGCATCGTCCGGTGCATATAATCGACGATCTCCTGCAGCTCCCAGTTCTCCGGAATATCATCCTCATTGCAGTGAGCGTCGACATTACGTTCGATGCAAGGCTTGATCATATCCATAACGATCTGGCGGATATTTTCCGCTTCCAGCACCTCGTGGCGCTGGCGGTAAATAATCTCGCGCTGCTGGTTCATCACGTCGTCATATTGAAGGACGACTTTGCGCAAGTCGAAGTTATTGCCTTCGACCCGCTTCTGCGCCGATTCTACCGCGCGGGTAATCAGCTTCGACTCGATCGGCTGATCTTCTTCGAAGCCGAGGCGCTCCATCATGCCGAGCACGTTGTCCGCGCCGAAGCGGCGCATCAGCTCGTCTCCGAGCGACAGATAGAACTGCGTCGATCCCGGGTCGCCCTGGCGTCCCGCACGGCCGCGAAGCTGGTTATCGATCCGGCGGCTCTCATGGCGCTCCGTTCCGATAATATGCAGCCCGCCAAGCTCCGCCACACCTTCACCGAGAATAATATCTGTACCGCGCCCGGCCATATTGGTCGCGATTGTAACTTGACCCGGCTCGCCCGCACGGGAGATAATCTCGGCTTCCTCCTTATGGAACTTCGCGTTCAAGACCTGATGCTTAACGCCTTTTTTCCGCAGCTTATCTGACAGCAGCTCCGAGTTCTCGATCGATACCGTACCGACAAGAACTGGCTGCTGCTTCTGATGCCGGTTCACGATTTCTTCGACGACCGCGTTGTACTTCGCGTTCTCCGTCTTGTAGACGACATCCGCCCCGTCCTTCCGCTGGTTCGGCTTGTTCGTCGGAATCTGAATGACCTCGAGGCCGTAGATGCTCTTGAATTCTTCTTCCTCCGTCTTCGCAGTACCAGTCATGCCAGCCAGCTTACGGTACATCCGGAAATAGTTCTGGAACGTGATCGTCGCGAGCGTCATACTCTCGTTCTGCACTTCCAGCTTTTCCTTCGCCTCAATCGCCTGATGGAGACCGTCGCTGTACCGGCGGCCCGCCATCATACGGCCCGTGAATTCATCGACGATGACAATCTCGCCGTCATTCACCACATAGTCAACGTCGCGGCGCATAATCACGTGCGCCTTGAGCGCCTGCTGCAAGTGGTGGTTCAACGTGACGTTCTTCAGGTCGAACAGGTTATCGACAGCAAGCACCTTCTCCGCCTTCGTTACCCCGGCTTCTGTGAGAGCGACCTGGCGTGTCTTGACGTCGACCGTGTAATCCTCTTCTGGGTCCAACAGTCTCGCGAATGAATCCGCAAAATGGTAGAGATCTGTCGACTTGGCAGCTTGTCCAGAAATAATCAGCGGCGTCCGCGCTTCATCGATCAGAATCGAATCCACTTCATCAATAATGGCAAAGTTCAACGGGCGCTGAACCATTTGTTCCTTATAGAGCACCATGTTATCGCGCAAGTAATCAAAGCCGTACTCATTGTTGGTGCCATACGTAATATCGCACGTATAGGCTTCCTTTTTCATTAGAGGATCCATGCCAGCCAAGTTCAAGCCGACCGTCATCCCTAAGAACTGGTATATTTGCCCCATCTCTTCGCTGTCACGTGTTGCCAAATAGTCATTGACCGTGACAACATGCACGCCTTTGCCTGTGAGGGCGTTCAGGTAGACGGGCAAAGTTCCGACCAGCGTCTTCCCTTCCCCGGTTTTCATTTCGGCAATCTTGCCTTCATGAAGTACCATACCGCCAAGCAGCTGCACATCATAGTGACGCTTGTTGAGCACGCGCTTGCCCGCTTCGCGGACGGTAGCGAACGCTTCAGGCAGCAATTGATCCAGCGTGTCGCCTTTCTCGAGACGGGCGCGGAATTCCTCCGTCTTCCCACGCAACTGTTCATCCGTTAATTTCGCGAATTCCGGCTCCATGCCATTGATCTGTTCCACAGTCTTCATCAACCGTTTCACTTCGCGTTCGTTGGCATCACCGAATATCTTTTTCACAAGTCCTAGCATGCTAAACCCCTTTCACGCAAATCCGTTCGTGATTTCTTCGTCCATCCCACCCCCGCGGAGCGGGTGGATTCGGGAATGGCGGCGTTGACTCGTTTTGCAATAAATTGTAACAGTTTCAAAAGGCGCCCGCAACCTTGGCAGGGCAGGAATTCGCGCATTTCGGCCAATTCAGGCCGTCCTGCCTTGCAGAATGAGTGAATGTCTCGCTTTCGCAAACAATATGAAACTTTTCAAGTCAAGTCACAAGTTGTATATAAAAAACATCCTTACTAGAATATATACGCGAAAAGAGCCCATTCCGTTGTGGAAATAGGCTCAGTCCAAATTTGGGTATTGGGTGCAGACTCTGACATCGCGATGCACCAGAGCCGGCCAAGCCGTTATCAGCCTTGTTCAATCAAGCCGTAGCGCCCGTCATTGCGGCGGTAGACTACGTTCACTTCCTTCGTCTCAGAGTTCGAGAAGACGAAGAAACTATGTCCAATCATATTCATCTGCAGAATCGCTTCCTCGACATCCATCGGCTTCAGCGTGAACCGCTTCGTCCGTACGACTTCGAGCTGGTCTTCCTCATCCACCGGTACTGGTGTAGCCGCATCACTGAACAGATGCGCCTCGGTGCCCGTCTGACGGAACTTCCGGTTGACCTTCGTCTTGTGCTTGCGAATTTGCCGTTCCAGCTTATCCGTAACGGAATCGATGGAAGCATACATATCCTTGCTCCGATCTTCCGCTCGCAGCAGCAAGCCTGGCAAAGGAATCGTCACTTCAACGCTATGCTGGTCGCGTATTACGCTCAGCGTCACGTTGACATCTGACGTAGGGGGAGCTTCGAAATAGCGTTCCAGCCGCCCTAGCTTCTTCTCGACATAATCGAGCAAGGCGTCTGTCACTTCAATGTGTTGACCTCGAACTTTGTAATTCATAGGACACTCCTCCTTTGATGTCTACATTATACCATAACTGCCCAGCGGGAACTACGTGAAACGGTTACAATTCATTAACAATATGTATGAGCTATGTACCCGGTTGAAGCGTGTTTGAATCCGGATTTTTGTGGATTTTATTATCGTTAGAAATAGGAAAGGCCGTCCCTGCTAATACCGGGAAACGGCCACACCCATGAATCTATGATAATCCGGAATAAATGCGCTTCTCTCCCTCAATGGCCTGAATCGGCGCTATATTCTGCGTAAACTCCAATGTCCCCATATAGCGTCCATCCGTCTCTCGAATGGCAAAATACCGGATCAGCACATACTTGTCTTTCATCCGAATCCAGAAATCTTCTGCATCCCTCACACCCGACTTGAAGTCATCCAACAGCCGGTTGACAATATGCACGCTTTGCGGCGGATGGCAATTCTGCACGGTACGGCCGATAACCGACTTCGTGCGGGTAAAGATGCGTTCCGGGCCATGCGAAAAATAGCGGACGACATCATGCTCGTCGATGAGAGTGATATCAACCGGAAGATGATTCAGCATCAGTTCCAGTTGCTTCAAAGATAGCAAGCCAGTCTCCAGACGGATATATCCTTCTCGTATCGCCGTATCCTCAGCTTCAGCTGGCGAACGCTCAGGCTTCCATTCGGCGGGCGGTTCGATAAAGCAGTATCCGATCTCTCCGCTCTCTGCGGCGATGCGGACCCATTCATCCTCTGTCAATGTCTGCAATGCCATAGGAAGAAGTATATTTTCTTCCTTAAAGATCATCTCATCCACTTCTTGAATAAGGCTGCGCAGACGTGCCGCGATGCCTTCCCGTTCTTCAATGTCGGCGGAAGACAAGTCGGATATAGTCTGTCTTACCGCCTTCACATCAGCCCGGATACAATCGTCGACGCCCCACATGACCTGCGTTGGGCCGTGAATTCCGTACTGCTCCAAATACGGAAACAGCAAGTTCTCCTTGCGGCTGTAGTGCTTATCTATCTCCATCAGCAGCTTCAAATCTTCCAGTACCTTGCCACGGCTGTGCTCGCTTCCATCCTGCATGAACCGATCCATATGAAGGGAGAGCTTGAAATGCAGCAGTCGCTCCATCTCGCGATTTTCCAGCTTGAACGTATGAACCGGATGTCCGGGCTGCTCCTCTGGCTGAGCCGAACGGTGCAGCTCCTGGATGGACCCCTTGAATACGGCCGTGTGGACGGAGCAGAGACGCTGCACCTCCTCGACTGGAATTCCCTCTTCTCCGATCAGTGCCTGCTCAAGCTCCGAAATTTCCGCCACCGTAACGTCGCCCACCGCCTCCTCATATTGGGCCCTGACTTCATCAACCGGCTTACCCTCATGGAGTTGTTTAATAATTTGCTTTAGCTTCTCCTGACGCTCCCGATTGGTTTTATGACCATGATGCCCGCGGTTGCTAATGATCTCACTCATTGCGGTTCCCCTCCTTGCCGATGACGTGATAACCTTCGCGTTCGAATGTATCCATAATGACATCCATATCAATTCCCCTGGCCTTGGCTCCCCGCGGAATCGTCATGATGCGGCCGGCCGTATTTAATAAGGCGGGATTCGCAATCTGCTCAAACCCCAATGACTGCATAATGAGGATAACCTCGGGATCGGATGCGCATAAGTCGAACACCGTTTTCGTCAGATCGAGCGTCTTATTCATTGCCAGTCCCCCTTGCAGCTTGCATGGTACATCTATGCTTAGAATGAGAATAGTTCTCATCTCTTGCTTCAGAGTAACACGGCCCATTCGAACAGCTTGTGATTGCACGCACATAGAGAGTGACAGTATGATGTCGGGCACACGCTGGAGGTTACTGTTTTCCCTTATGATACTGACGCTTAATCATCAACCCTATGAACAATAGAAGGGGAATAGCCACACCCGACGTAAATACGATGGTGATCCAGATTGTGGCGGTGAATTGATGCTCTGCAGCCGAATTCGGAAAAACCTTTACCGATACAACGACTAACAGCGCGACCATAGGCAGCAATATGGGTCGATAGCTTGGAAGGCGGGCAAGACGAACAAGCCCTGATACCGCTGCGTAGAAGTAGAGGGACATTTTCACAAAAGTCGTTATTAACCACAGCCCCGCCGCAATCGCTTCAACCCGTTCCAGAAATTTGCCAATGTTTATTCGCTGCGCCAAGGAATAAACCGGATATTCTTGCAGTGAAGTGACGTTGGCGCCTAGCACGAGGATGGTTAATGCCGCGACGACACTAGATAGAACTCCGCCAACCAGTACAGCCCCAGCGAAGGCTCGAGGGGCTTTCCTGGCATCTGTCAGCTCGACCGGTTGAACCATCAGGAAGACCGCGAGGGGCATGTAGGACAGGCTCAACACCACCAGAACCGAATGGGCCAGTTCCTTCGGCCCTGCTTCCAGGAAAGGCTGGACATTCCGAACATCGATTTGCGGAAGCAGAAGCGCCACCATAAAGAGAAACAGAAGCGCAAACCATGGGAACAGCAATTCCGTCATTCTGGCCAATGTATCGAAGCCGCTCCCGATCGCATACAAGAGAAGAATAGCAAACAATGCATTGACAAACAGAAGCGGTGTTTCCGGCATTAACACTGTAATAATGAACTTGCCGACATCAAATAACACCAATGAGGCTCCAAAAAAGGAAAACAGGATAAACAGCAGCGCCAATCCCTTCCCAATCCATGTGCCGAACAGCGACTCGCCTATTTCAACGATCGTCATTCCGGGAGCGGCACGGGTAATCCCGTTATAGAGCAGGACGAGCAACAATCCCGGCGCCATTGCCGCGATGGGAGCCATCCAGGCGTCTTGTCCGATTTCAGCGGCTAACCCAGCTGGCGTAATCAAAATCGTCGTCCCGACCGTGAAGAGAATGGCAAATATTTTAAATTGACGCAGATTGATTTTCATCGGCTTCACCACCAATTCGCCCCCATTGGTACAAGCAGCTTATTCTTTCACTTTTTCAAGAAAGGTACCTTTCGTTTTCCCGGAAGTTCTTAGCTTCACATCGACATGAAAATGGACGGGAACGGAATCCATACGTTCTGGCCAATGCGACTTCAGTCGTGCCCATGCTCCGGGAGCGGAACGATGCAGGGCAGCCCCCAGGCCGATAAAGTCCGTCTTCAGGTCGTACGCTTTTTTCAGCGTCTTCTCTAAAATCAATTTCCACTCCTTTTCTCCAATCTTTTCCGCGGCGCGAATGACGGCTGGATCTCCAAGATTATCCTTGCACTGCGTTTCTCCGACATTGGCAATCGCCTTGATATGGATATCGATTTGCGGCGTACGACTGCCTTTACCTACATGAATCCGGCTACTGGTCCGCATATTTTCCAGCGCAAGATTGCCTTCTTCGCTAGGGCAAGGGATGACGCCCACGGTGCTCCTTACGCTCCCCTTTATGTAGTTATAGCCTTTGCTCTCCTCTTCATTAAGCCAACCGATGAGCTTATCCTTCCGAAAGACCGCCATACCGTCATATTTTAATTGGGCCGGCGATTCCGTTGCCTGTACGTTTTTTCTCGTCTTCCCTTCCTTAATATCGCCAAGGTACCGAATGCCGGTAATGACCGGCGTTTTTCCTGCCGTCATCATATCGGATATCAGCTCATCCAGCTTCACCGTCCCGGTCGCCGCCCACGATTTGCTTGACATCTCCAGCGAGGAGAACATTTTATTTGCTGGGATTTTTTCGATAGCCGGGTAATCCTTCAAAATCTCCTCAGCCCTGATCTCCCTGGCAATGGCGATATAAAAGTCGGTTCGAAATTCATGATCCCGGGAAATAAATTCGACCGCATGGCCAATGCCCTTTCTCGCCGCTTCTTCGCCGATGAGGAACATCCTTAGATGGGAAAAGTAAATTTTCCGCGCCGACGTTGTCGTCATCCTCCTGATGGCCTCGAACACCGTCTTTCCCTGCTCCTTATAGACCGTAACCGGAGCATGTCCGCTCCCCTTTTTCGAAGCGATTTCTGCCGGATCGACGACCTGCACGCTTACGGTATACCCCGCTTCCGCCTGGTCCACCCCCATCGCTACGGCGATGACCATATCGTTGACTTCTCTCCTGTCCCAGCACCCGGTTAAGGCCAGCGTCACCATCAGCCAAAGCGCCGCAGTACGCCATATATATGCCGCATGTATCACGGTTATCTGCCCCCATCACGCTTCTTATTCGTATTGATCGGGTGTATGCGTTGGGCGAGACTAACTTTCGGCAGTCTGAGGAGGCTGTCTTGCTGTTCCCGCAGATCGAACGGGGAGAACGGAGTCATGTACGGCACGCCGAACGATCTCAGGCTGCACAAGTGAACCATAATTATCCCGAGCCCGATAAAAATGCCATACAACCCCGCCATAGCCGCCAATCCCATTAACGGATACCTCAAGATTCTGACGGCAATTCCCATGCTGTAGGCAGGAATGGAGAAATTGGAGATCGCGGTTATCGCGACAACAATAACCATTCCTGGCGATACCAGCCCCGCCTCTACCGCCGCCTGGCCAATCACCAGCGCGCCGACAATGGATACGGCCTGCCCGATCGCCCGGGGCATGCGAACGCCTGCCTCCCGCAAAATCTCGAAAATCGTCTCCATAATCAAAGCTTCCACAAAAGCAGGGAAGGGAATGCCTTCCCGCCCGGCCGCGATACTGATCATGAGCGGTGTAGGGAGCATCTCTTGGTGGAATGTCGTAACGGCGATATATAGGGACGGGCCCAGCAGAGCAATAAAGAAGGCCAGCATTCTCAGCATTCGAATCAACCCGAAGTCGGAGCGCTGGTAGTAATCTTCGGAAGCCTGGAAGTATTGAATGAAGAGGGCAGGCACCAGCAAAACGAAGGGCGTCCCGTCAACCAATATCGCTACGCGTCCTTCCATCAGCCCGGATGCAACCACATCGGGCCTTTCCGTGTTGTACATCGTCGGAAAAGGGGTGAATGTCCGGTCTTCAATAAGCTCTTCAATCATGCCGCTTTCCAATATGCCGGCCAGCTCCAGGTTGTCCAATCTTCGATGAACTTCTTCCACCACCTGAGCGTCTGCCGTTCCCTTCATGTACATGACGGCTACGCTCGTCTGCGACAGCGTCCCGATCGTTTTGGTCTGAAACCACAGCTTCGGGTTTTTGATTTTCCGGCGAACGAGCGCCGTGTTCGTCCTCAAGTTTTCGGTGAACGCATCCCGCGGACCTCTCACCACCGTCTGATCTTCGGGAGTTTGAACCCCGCGATCCTCCCAGCCTGCCGTATCCGCGGCAAGTCCGCGGTCGCATCGATCAAGCAAAACAATCGTTGCCCCGCTCATCAGGCAGCTGAACAGCTTGCGAAAATCGGGGACTTCTTCAAGGTGGGATACCGACACGGCATATTCTTTGAATATGGTGAACCAATCCGCCTCTGGCGAGCGCTCCTGCGCCTCCGAAATCATCTCGCTGCTCGTAACCGCCCTCACGACAAAATCTTGCACTACCGTCGTATCGGCCAACCCATCGATGTACAAAATAGCTGCCTTCAGATCAGGCCTTCCTCCCACCCACATTTCTCTTACGACGAGATCCGTGCTGTCGCCCATCGTCTCCTTTACCTTTTGCACATTCTTCTCCAAGGCCGCGGCTAACGGTTCGTATTCCAGCGCGGAGTACTCCAAGGTTTCATCCTTCCCGCTCATGTCCAGCCTCCTTCCGCGGTATATTGTATTTGGAGTATTCCCGGTTGGGGTATTTTTTACAAACAAAAAACAAGCCCAACGCCCTATTAGCGGCGTTGGGCTTGTTTTGTTAGGTAGAAGTTACTTACTGAATAATGTTTTTGAAGCTAGAAATATATGATGTAAATGCTTACTTCACACGATGAAAGCCATTGCTGTGCAATACAAACTCCGTCAAATCTGAACTAAGCATCGATGGTGCGGTTCCTTTCGACTCGTTTCCATCCATTCCTGACGTTTACAACCTTCGATTAATGAAGTAATTTATGTAATTTCACAGCATCAATTATTTGTTGCGCTCTGTGAAGCCATAAGTGTCCGGAAAGTATTACATTTCTAGCGTTGTGAGACATAAACTCTAATAATTCTGTATTCTTATAGAGTGTCTCGATTCTATCTAATGAGTTTAATTCCTGATAATTATAATATAAAATACTCTCAGTGTCTTTAAAATGTTCATCCAGGTACTCATCATTATAATCAACTATATTAACACTCCCTGCAAGAGCAGCCGTAAAAATCCGTTCATGACCTCAATGTTTGAATGTAGGTAATACACAGAGGGACATTTTTGCAGTTCCCATTTTCATTATTGTATCTTCAAAAGATATAGGAGAATGAATTGAGGCAGTTATCCCACTACTCAAGGAGTTCCACCCATTTCCATAAATATTCATAGGAACAATTTTACAAAGCCTGGTCACAACATCTCGCCTGATAAGGTTTCTATTATATAAATCAACTAACTGAAAGAGTGGAATAAGCTTGGTATAATGACTGATATTATACTCCCAGCCTCGTGAATACATTATCCTCTGAACACAATTTTCAAAAGGTAAATTAGAGTACGCCAAAAATTCTTCTGATATTTCATCACAAAATTTTTCTTTAGGGATGTACTTTTCCATAAGACTTACATGGTTTCTATCGACAAATGAAAAAATCATATTGTTTACGGCTGAATATTTGACTCTTTCTAATTGATAAATCGGGTGATCCACAAAAGAAACGAATGGAAGGTTAAATAAGTCATAAATTGAACCTTTCTCAACACTTATTTCCATTCCCACTGCATTCATACCTAATGCAAAAAAATATCCCCATTATTCAGTGCTTCTTCCAGTGTACTAAAACAATTTTCAGCCAACAAATCAATAATAATAGATTGATAACCTATTTTATTAAAGGCTAGTGCCAGATCATCAACAAAATAACGTAATACATCATACTGACTCTGTCCTTTAAATAAAATTACTTTTCTCATTACTCGTCAATCCATCTTAGAATAAAGTAGAAAACCGTTCTCAAGGCCTCCCCCTTATCAAACCGCACGTGCCCCATTAAGGCATGCGCCTCACCAACGTGATTCAAAATGAAATCAATATGTTGCTAAGCGTTGTGCATATTGCATTTTTTCGAACAAGGTCAGGAGTGTAATAGTTTTGTCCTTGTTCCTTTGCTTTCTGCACTTTCTAAGCATGTATTGACTTTGTCTGTTCTTTATGTAGTCGAAATAGTCTTCGAGCGTATAGCCGTACTGCGCATTGTTGTATAGCCAGAACGCAGGGATAAATCCGATCGGATCAAGACCTCGTTGTTCCATTTCGTTTTCATCGTACGCTTTAAAGGTCAGGTAATAGTTAACCTTGCCTCGAATAATTGGAATTGACGCGCCCTAGCACTGCTCTGTGTTTTCAGCGCTTTGCTTTAACTTTTTTCTTAAAGTCCTTCCAGGTAGCGTCTCTGGGTTCCACAATGAAATAAGGCTTCCCATCTATCCTTCGTTCCCTCCAGTTCTGGAACGTGAATCCAAGAAAGTCGAAGTCGTCGTACTTCAAGTTCACCGCTTTGGTTTTCTCCGTGGCAACACTTCCAGCCCAAGTTCTTTTCACGGGTTACACCTCATTAGTTTGTTGTCTCAACAACTACATTCTACTTGAGGGATTTGAACATGGCTCTCTTCATTTATCGGAAGAGGTTTATACAATTTTTCGGGATCAACTCAACAGGCTTGGCAAATCATTCGCTTCATTATCCAACATATGGATTCAAAAATTGTTTTAAGTCCCTAGACTCAAGTTTGTCTTTAATAAATTGGGGATCGGGAGAGTTTTGTAAGTACTTTTGAGCAACCACATCGGTAAAGTCTATATTTCGTGTGTATCTTATTTCGTATTTTTTTTCTTGTTTAACCGGAGTAAATTCATTTATTTTCCCCGTACTAATGTACTCGATCAATGAATCATGAGCAGCTTTGACTGCCTTCATCCCAATAACGAAAGGGTCAATTACTTCAGCTCTAGGAAATGCATGGAATAACATATCTCCTGAATCGAGACCCTTACTTAACATATGAATAGTGGCCCCGACCAATTCTGGATTACCATCATACATGGCCCAAAAATTGCATGAACTTCCACGATAATATGGAGAAGTTCCCATGTGAATGTTTATGGCTTTATTGGCAACCAGAAAATCGCATAATGGTCCTTTAATGTAACATGAACCAAAAACAATGTAGTAATCGGATTTAAGTGCAGGAGATAACGTTTGGATGTCTAACATATTTAAATCCCCGCTTTTTAGTACAAGCTGACTTACATTTTTAGAAGTGAACTTTATATTTCCGAATACTTCTCGTTCCGCGTTGATAACATTACTGAAATATTTCTGCATAACATCGCTCTTAATAAAAAAATCAGCAATTCTTCCTGGAAAAACCGTATTACACTCTTGAATCGCGTACACTTCATCCGCAATAGTCGCCAGAGACTCTATTAAAGACACATGCCGTGGTTGGTTGCTTGTAAAAACTGTTATCTTCATATAACGTCAATCTCCATTTTTCTCAGAATGTTAGCATGATCTTCTCTCGGAAATTCATAAAGTGAATGAAAGTTATCCTTCATATTGGACCTAAACCCTAGTTTTATATGGAGTTCTTTTAATACTTCAATTGTCTTATGGTTATAAGAGTTACATGGATGTGACATACAATCAGGTTTCTCTCCAATAATAGCTGAAAGAACCTGTAGATTGGTTTTGTACTCATTCATCTGTTCCCTACTATCTAAATCAGCCGTTGATGTAGGGTGGGAGTGCGTATGTAGTCCGATCTTGTGTCCCTTTTTATGTAATTCTAAAACATTCTCCCTAGTCATCCAAAGTTTATTTTTTAAGGAATAAAAATCTATATTATATTCGTACAGCATCGCTTCCATAAGTCGGTGATATTTCGTAGCTTTCAAAATCTGATCTCTTAGATATCGAAATGTCCGATCGTTATCCGTATAAAAGGAAAAATCCTTTAAATATGATGACGGGATAAAATTGTCTAAGGATTTGATAACCTCAGCTCCATATTCCGACTTCTTAGCTAAAGTAAAAAATGCATGATAAAAATCATCTACATCTTGGAAGTATGCAAACCTAAAGTATCTGTAAATCTCCAGTTTTTCTAATTTTCCTTCTAATGGAGATGTATATACAAACCAAAATGCTTTCAAACTGAACTTTTGTAACACGGGATAGGCTATATCATATTGACATTTAAGGTTATCGTCGAAGCTTAAACAAAGCTCATTATGTTTCAAAGTGCCGCGTAACGCCTTATCCATCCATTCATCTGCTGATAATATGTCATTATTCTTTTGTAAATATAGGATCATTTCTTCTAATTTACCTGCCGATATCGAACCCTGACCACGAATATGTTCAGAATCATCATGAAAATGATGAAACATTATGCCATGAGGTTTCATGTAAATTCTCCTATTACTTATAAACTGTAAACCAAATCCTAATGTATATATCGGTCTTTAAGAGATAATTATTTATCTTCAGATCATATAAATTACACCAGAAGAATCCTCCACAAGAACAAAAAAATCCTGGCACTTAGTGCCAGGATTTCGTCTAGCTAATCGGAATCATATATAATTCGACTCACGTCGGTATAATTACAGTTTGATTACGTTAGCTGCTTGTGGACCGCGTGCGCCTTCCACGATATCGAACTCAACTTCTTGACCTTCTTCCAGAGTCTTGAAGCCGTCCGATTGGATAGCGGAGAAGTGAACAAACACGTCGTTGCCTTCTGCAGTCTCGATAAAGCCATAGCCCTTTTCAGCGTTAAACCATTTTACTTTACCTTGCATGTCGATAACATTCCCTTCATCTTCAAATCAGTGAAGATTGTCCTTCACAATTCCGACTATATCACTGGCTGGAAGCGTTGTCAATGGAAATGTTGATGTTCGACTTATAATCATAAATATTCTTAATATTTATGTACACTTCCTCAAACCCTTTATTGTCTTGGAGTAACTTTATATATATGTATTCCATCCATTGGAAATCTTGCTCGCAGTCGATATCTAGTACAAGCGTGTCCTCCATTTCAACCATTCCGCAGTTGCCGTCAAAAAGGTGCTCCGCAGTAATAAGGTAACTTGGGTCATATGCATAAATAGAGGCGTTCATGTCATAAGTTTGGGGTACCTGTTGTCTTGCTGTGTATCTTGCCTCTTGAACTAATCTCGCCTTTCCGGCTTCATCTTTCACCATATTGAAGAATGGGCTTCTTCTAGACCTAACCACTGAAAATACTACATCCAAATCCTTGTTTTCATTTTTCAAATCAATGACCCGTATAATATCATTCACCGTTCTTATCGGTGATGTAATATCCAAATCTAATACAAGGTCATAATTAATGCCCGTATAATCACTGGTCTTCAATAAAGTATCGCGTATTACATTGAGTTTACTAACATGTTCTCCAGCCAACGCCTGTTCTCTGTTTACTAAAATAAAGTTGCGAAAAGACTTAGTTAACTCTATAATTTCCATGCTGTCCGTATTTATGGCCACATCAACGTAATGATTTAGTTGCTCCATCAACAAATCAATGACAGAAAATGTATAAAGGACCAGAGGATAGCCGTTAAAAATTTTTGTATTTTTCCCCTTTACCCCTTTGGAACCGGCCCTTCCACAAACCGTGATGAGTATATTCATTGTAATATTTCTCCCTTAGCAAGCATTAGAACCTTATAAGCATGAACTAAATCGTTAAAGTTGTCTTTCTCGGTAACGACTTCGTTTAAAAAATAATTCAGCTCGTTCAGATACATTACGTTCGTTTCCTCGCGGATCTGGTCAATAAGACCATTTTTTTTTGATGTGATCGTATCTTGCAAAAGATCACATACAATTAAGTCCTCGTTTGTTGTTAGCTCTATTTTTCTCTGTGGATATATTCCGAAATAGTCTAAATGAACCTCTACAATTTTATCGTCATACTCCATCGTATATACCGCAATATCGTTACTGTCTATGCTCAGATTCGATTTCTTGCCTAATAAAACATTCACTCGCGATGGAAATCCGAATAAATAAGTTACATAGTCCAGTTCATGGATACAGTCCAACTCTACTCCTCCGCCTAAATCTTTCATGGCTGAATAACTGTTACGATAATCCATGTTTCTCCAATGGGGCAAATAAGAAGAGCAGATCACTCTTACGGAATAAATGTCTTTGTCTGCTATAAATTCTCTTAGTCTCATCATGATATTTTTAAAACGCAAGGGAGCGGCAACATAAACTTTATGTGATTGTATTTTCAT
Organism: Paenibacillus thiaminolyticus; assembly: GCF_007066085.1. Classification (NCBI taxonomy): domain Bacteria; kingdom Bacillati; phylum Bacillota; class Bacilli; order Caryophanales; family Paenibacillaceae; genus Paenibacillus; species Paenibacillus thiaminolyticus. The sequence continues at coordinate 3,248,062 of NZ_CP041405.1, forward strand.
TGCTTCTATATTATGCTTGCGATCAAATAGTGGTTTCTCTACAAAAAAATACCGCGCCCTTTTCTTAATAGAGTTCAAGGTCTCGTAGTGATAAGAGGTAGGATTCGTAATAAATGCAGCATCATAATTTCCTGTAATTTCATCCATGCTGTAAAAATTGGTTGCAACACTGCTCACATGGGCATTATTTTGTTTATTCGTTCTATAAGCATGTACTTCTAAAGCGATATACTTCTGCTCACATAGCGTTCGTAAATTTTTTAGATGCCTTTGCCCAATTGAACCCAGGCCAAAAAATATAACTTTCAATTAAATGTCCCCTTCAACCCCATCTATGACCTGCAAAATGTACTTATCCTTTTCAAATGAGTATTTTGGTTCAGTTATTTTGCCAGAAATGTATCTGATAAACTCATTTAGTTCCTCCAAATATGCATCTTCAATGATGGACGAAGCATATGCTTTATCATTTATGAAATCATTGTACAATATAATGTTATCCATTTTATTTTTCTCATTGTTCCAAACTTGCAAGCCAGTCGGCGAACCATTCCATTGTACCTGGAACTCCTCACCTATTAACTCGAAATCTCTCTTTGCTATCTTGGATACCACATTAACATTTATCGTCCCGACAGTTCCGTTGTTATGTTCCAAAATAACGGAATAATTATCTGGATAATCAATGTCCAGATTAGATACTTTATTTTTTACAACCAAATAATTATTAATATGACCAAATACTTCGGTAATCCAAGGCAGTTCAATGGCCAATATCTCCCTGCATCCATTAGTTTCTTTATGTGCTACAAAGAAATCCCGATACGACTCCCACGGATGCCAATCCTTTAGATACTGACCTACATGATATCTATAGAACATTTTTCTGTTGGATTTCTCTACTAACGAATTTATATATTGGATTTCTTTCCGGTACAAAAAAGTCGAAGATAGAAATAATTTCACATCATTCTTTGCAGCTAAATCAAGAATCTCGTCATAGTATTCACTGTTTAAGTTTATCTCCGTGAACACATGAAGTCGATAGTCTATCGCTTGCTTTATCATATCTTGATGCGTATTGGGGGAGGTACAAATTATAACGGCCAATAAATTACTATCCCTTAGTTCCTCTAAGGTGCTGTATGTCTCAATTCCCAATAAGCTTAGCGCCTCATCCCGTCGGTCTTTTCTCAAATCCACACCATAGATGATGATATCCCTAACATTTTTTTGCAAGAGCTTTATTCTTCTTTTTCCCATCGAACCTAAACCGATGACCGCTATTTCCATATATTCTCCATCCTATTTGTTCTAACTATAGATTATTAATATGTACCCATAAAGAGTTCAAAACTTAATTAAATAACTCCCGTTTCTAAATCGAAATTAGCCCGCTTGAAGTCATCCATTCGTCCTATGTCAATCCAGTACTCGCGAATAGGAAAGACTGTGGTTTCATAATTGTTTTCAATAAGCTTCTGAAACAATTCTGGCATATCGTAATATCTTCCTTTCGGAATGAACTGCAATGTCTCAGGTTGAAGAACATAAAGTCCGCCGTTAATAAAATATCGTTGAACAGGTTTTTCCTCTATCCCAAGCAACTTATAATCATTTGTACGTACAACACCATAAGGAACTTGGTATTCGAACTCACGGACACCCATCGTTGCCATAGCTTTATTCTCTATGTGATATTCTAATAGACGATCGAAATTAACTTTAGTAAGCAAATCTCCATTCATTACAAAAAAAGGTTCAGTGATACCCATGTCGCTCAAGTAACTGAGTGCTCCGGCTGTTCCAAGGCGTTCCGACTCATTTATGTAAGTAATCCCTATGCCCCATTTTGAACCATCCCCGAAATACTCTTTAATCATATCGGCGTGATAGTTGACGGATATAAAGTAGTTATGGAATCCATATTCCATGAAATTTTCGATGATTAATTCCAATATCGGTTTGTCTCCAAGTTTCAACAAGGGTTTGGGACAATCGTCAGTTAACGGTCGTAAACGAGTACCCAGACCACCCGCCATCAATACTATGGGATTAGAATACTGTTTTTTCTCAATAAAATTGTCCATCAGTTCGATTCGAGCAAGTCTTCCTTCGTCATCCACCACCGGAATTTGCCGCAGCTGTTTCTTTTTCATTAGCATAAAAATGCTTTGTCTGCTATCGCTAAAACGGGCCACGACAGGATTTTCATTCATAATCTCGGTAACAGGGCTTTGAAGAGATACGCCCCTCAAAATTCCTCGCCGGACATCTCCATCCGTGACGGTTCCTAATAATCTATGTTCGCCGTCTACTACAAGCGCAATTTGCAGCCCTGATAAGTCTATTTTTTCTATCACCTGAAAAATAGAGGTGTCCGCGCTAACCCATAGCTTCTTCCAGTCTATCATTTTGAAACCTCCTTCGCTGGAACTCCATACGCTTTTTTGTTACTTGGTAACGTATGAAGAACAAGAGAACCCGCTCCTATCACGCATGAATCACCAATATGTATGTTTTGTACAACGGTTGCACCAGCGCCGATAAATACAGAGCAGCCTATAATAACTGAGCCACATATGGTAGCACCCGGAGAAATATGCGAATGACTCCCAATAATTGTGTCATGATCAATAGAGGCACGCGTATTAATAATAACGTTATCTCCTATAGTCACTCCCGGTTGAATGACACTTCCTGCCACAACTTGTACTCCTGCACCAAGGCTTGCCGTTGCGGAAATGACTGCAGCAGGATGAATAACTTGCTTAAAGTCATAACCTAGAGAAGTAAACTTCTCATAGAGCCGCCTTCTGAGGGAAGAATCCCCTACCAAGCCAATGCCATTAACTAGACTTACTTCCGCAGGATGATAACGGAAAATTACTTCATCGTCTCCTATATATTTCAGTTCCTCGGACAAAGCACCGGAGGCATTGATATCTGTATATCCAATAATGTTGACTTTACACTCATTTAAGATATCCAGTAATACTTTTGCGTGCCCTCCTCCACCTAAGATGATTACTGGTTTTTTGGAGCTTTTGTCTATTTCTGAATAGAAAGTCATAATATCTCGTCAGTCTGGTAGTCTTTTTCTGCTTGGCTACCGATTATTTCCCAGTATTTCATTGGGGAGATTCCGTTTCCTGGGCGCTTTGTTGTGAGGTTATCCTTCGTCCACACTTCACCGTTTCGGACTGGCTTGGCAGCGACTAGGCTTTTACGTGCAACAGGAATATTTTTACTTTCTGATCGAGTCGGAAATTTCCGTTTCAATCCCATAGCTGCTTCCACCTGACGAACGGATTGAACTAACTGATATAATTCTTGCGGCTCTAAGGAAGCTTGGTGATCCGGTCCCGGTAAATTTTTATCTAGCGTAAAGTGTTTTTCAATAACACTAACTCCAAGGGCAACGGAAGCGGTAGCTGCAGCAATCCCATTTGTATGGTCAGAGAATCCAGTAGAAAGATCAAATGCTTGGCTAAGCGTATTTATCACTTGTAAATTTACTTCGTCAAATGGAGTTGGGTATTCTGTTGTACAGTGAAGTAAAGTCACCATTTCCTTCAGAATGCTGTGACCATTATCTGTCCTATAACATTCTTTTATATCCTGAAAAGATACAGGTTCTTGTTGATGTAAGTAGCCATATGCCAATACAGACAAAGCATCTTCAATCTCACCCAATGTCCCCATTCCGGTTGATAGGATCACCGGAAGCCCACTGCGCGCCACATTCATTAGTAAAGGTCCATTCGTTAAATCGCCCGAGGACAGCTTTATTCTTGAAACTCCACATCTTTCAACCAAAAAAGTCAGACTTTCCGAATCGAATGGAGTTGAAATGAATTCAATTCCCTCTTCTCTGCATAAATCGATTAGAGTCATATGGTCATTTTGACTTAATTCCAAATTTTGAAGCAACTCATATTGGGAAGCTGCCTGGCTATGCTTCTTCTGATAATCGGCTATTTCAGCACTTGTGGTCACAAGATTCTGTGCTTTAAATGTTTGGAACTTGATTGCATCCGCCCCCGATTGTGCCGCGACGCGCACGAGCTCTTTTGCTAATTCTAACGAGCCATTATGATTAACTCCTGCTTCTGCAATTATCATTGTTCGCTTATTCATTTCTAACCCCCATCATGCTAGAAACAATCATAAAACTTTTTTTTAGGCGCATGAGTCAGCTTTATGTTTTTTAGTATTTCTTTAATAGATTCTGAAGCTCCCCCTGATCCGTAAGCCGGTACTTGTCGTTGCACATCCCCTTGAAAAGATCCTGAAAGAACTAAGCGGAGAGCCTTTACAATTTGATGAGTTTGTGGTTGACAATCGACGATTGATTTGCTCCGCAGGCGGCCTTGCTGCCGGTCTCCGATATTAACTGTAGCCACCTTCATAGCCGGTGCCTCAATAATGCCGCTGGATGAATTACCGACTACGGCTGCTGCATATTTCATTGCACTTAAATATTTAACCTGCCCTAACGAAGCGCTCACATAAACATTATCCGCTCTTGTTCTAGCATAATCTTCAATTAAGCCTATAAGTTCACGTCCTCCAGCATCTGCGTTAGGTTTAGTTATAATGACAGCATAGTCATTAAACTGTTCAAGTGCCTTCAGTAACTCTTGAAATGATAAAGCAGAAGAATGCTGTCCCAGAGTATCAGGATGATAGGTCACCAGAAAGTAAGGACGATCCAAATGAAACTGCAATGCTTGGCTCAACTCGTTTTGAGATAGCAGTTTTGTTTTGGTCAAGTGATCTAATCCTGGGGCACCATAATTAAACACCCGTTCAGGTGCCTCTCCTAATTGAATAACCCTTTTGCGGTATGATTCCGTAGCAGTAAAGTGTATATACGCCATCTTCGTAATCGCGTGCCGGATCGACTCGTCGATAGCCCCCTCTGTAACCTCGCCTCCGTACAAATGAGCGATGGGGATATTCAGAAACATGGCTGCTTGCGCAGCGGCAAGCGTTTCGAACCGATCTCCAGTCAGCACGACTATATCGGGTTGCAGTATACGAAATGCATCCGTGAAACCGATAATTCCTAGACCGACTGACTTAGACATAGCATATCCGGTATCGCCAGACAGCAGCATATCGACTTTCCAATCTATCGTGAACCCATCTTCTTCGATAACCTTATATGTTGCCCCGAACTCAGGAGCCAGATGCATACCGGTTGCTACCAGCTGTAATTGGAGTTCAGAATCGGAAGAGACTTCCCTCAAAAGCCAGTAGATAAGCCCATATTCAGCACGTGTGCCAGTGACAAAACATAATTTACGCATAAATTTCTCCTGTCAAATGTGGACTGCTTGGAATATTAATAATCTGATTCTGCAGAGATTCAGTTACCTTTAATGGCATCTTCGGCATTTGTTCGTACATGGAAAGTTTATGAAGCGGAGTCCAAATAGGACGTGTCATAAAACCTTTTTTGTTCGTCATCTGCAGTATAGATTCCCTTAATAGTTCATCTGGTTGCTTCAATACAATTGCATTTAGCCAGTAATTGCTTTTTGCATAAGGCTTTTCCTGAAATATACTAACACCCTCAATGGATTCAAATGCAGTCTGGTATTTCATCGCGAGCCTGCGCTTAGCTTCAATTAATCTCGGTAAGTACTCTAATTGAGCACATCCTAGCGCAGCATTAATATTTGGCAGCCGATAATTATACCCCACTTCCGTGTGCACAAAGTTCCATGGGTGGGGTTGTTTGGCGGTCGTAGTAATGTGTTTGGCCCGTCTAGCGATGTTTTCATCATTAGTAACGATTGCCCCGCCTCCGCCAGTAGTCATTATTTTATTTCCATTGAAGCTGAATGCTCCTATGCTTCCTATTGTCCCACAGTGTTGGCTCTTATATGTCGATCCTAAAGACTCTGCAGCATCTTCAACACATACAATATGAAACTTGGCACATAATTCGATAAGCGGGTCCATGTCCGCAGGATGCCCAAATGTATGCATAGGAACCACAGCCCGGATAACATTTCCAGTCTTCCGGTTATAGCAAATCCCTTCACGGACTTCAGCTATCTCGGTTAAGTAATCTTCCAGTGCAGTAGAATCAACGCCTAATGTGTGCGCAGATACATCAATAAAATGGGGAAGAGCATGACAATATGCTACTGCATTGGCTGTGGCTACAAAGGATAGAGATGGAATCAAAACTTCATCTTTCTCTTGAACACCAGCTAATAGCAAGCTAACGTGAAGAGCAGCTGTCCCATTGACGACGGCTACCGCATGCTTGGCTCCCAAATAATCCGCCAGGTCCCGTTCAAACCTTGAAACATAAGAGCCTACTGATGATACCCAACCGCTATCTAAACAATCCTTGACGTAATTCCATTCCTCTCCTTGAAAGCGCGGTTCATGCAATGCTACTACTCCACTTTGTTGTGGCAACAACTCACTTAACTTATTAATAATGTCATTAACTATCATGGTCCATCGCCTGATTTCTATATATTATAAATGCCAGATTTGTATAGACGCAGGTTATCCGGTTGTGTAAACCATTCGATCGTCGACTTCAGGCCCGCCCTTAAACCCTCTTTTCCTTGATACTTTGGGTTCCATCCCAAAAGCCTTTCCGCTTTTGAATTATCCGCCCACAAACGCTCCACTTCGCTTTTATCAGGACGCAATCTTTCTTCAGCAGTTTGAATCGTTATTGATCGCCCCATAACATCGGCAATTAATTCAACCATTTCGCCGATACTAATTTCATAATTACTTCCAATATTAATTTCTTCTCCTACAGAGCTCGGTGATTCCAGCATTGCAATAAACCCATGGACGGTATCTTCGACATAATTAAAGTCCCGGGTTGGATGCAGTGCGCCTAGTTCAATCACATCCTTGCCAGAAGCGATTTGTGTTATTACTGTCGGAATAATAGCCCTTGCAGATTGTCTTGGTCCATATGTATTGAATGGGCGTATAACACCAACTGGAGTTCCGAAAGAACGGTAAAATGAAAGTGCCATCTGATCCGCTCCTATCTTGGAAGCAGAGTAAGGCGATTGTCCCTGCAAGGGGTGAGCTTCATTAATCGGAACATACCGGGCCGTACCATACACTTCACTGGTAGATGTATGGATTACCTTCTCAATATCCAACTCTCTTGCAGCCTGAAGCACATTCAACGTTCCTTTAATATTTGTGTCTACATAAGTATCCGGCGAATGATAGGAGTAAGGAATTGCGATGAGCGCAGCCAAGTGCAGGACCGCATCGCATTCCTTCATCGCTGATTTCACACCATGCGGATCACGAATGTCGCCACTGAACACTTCAAATTGACCACGCACATCACCTGCGCAATTATCAAGCCATCCCCACGTGTTGAACGAATTATATAAGACAAAGGCTCTTACGTCGTAACCTTCTCGGATCAGCGTTTCGGTTAAATGTGAACCGATGAACCCGTCTGCTCCTGTAATAAGAATTTTTTTATTTGACTTCACGATTATGCTCCTCTATACATTTTTCCACCTTATTAATTCCTTCTCTAAAATATTCAATGAGCCTAGGAGTGACCTCCTGCATATTAGAAGTAACGGGGATAAGATGCTTTACCAAAAGCCTTCCACGTTTATGCCCATCTTTCTCGTTAACAATTTTTGGTATATAGCGACGAAAAATTACCAGTTGATGTTGAAGGATTGCGGAATAAATATATGTAAATACAGGTTTATTTACAAGTTGGGACCACTTTTGTTCAATAATACTGACATAATTATCGAAGGAATCCATGGTCTTATCAGTCGATAAAACCTGCCGACAATATTCGTTTATTTCCTCTAGTGTAGAATTACATTTCACTAATTGCTCCAAGAGATCTCGCATCTTTTCGAGCGCCATTTTTCCATTCTCTACACATGATGACTCATGCGATGTTTTAATAAATAATGAGCCATCAGTTTTATTCCATTCTGGATGCTCATCATGCAAATATTCAATTGGAGTATGCTTTGTTCCTTTGATAAGCGCTCCAATTTTGGATGTATTAATAAATTCAATCTTAGAATTGAAAAACGAAATAAGTTCTTCAATAGACTCTAACGTGACCATCATTGGAATAGACGTAGGATTCGTGCCGCCACAAACATTCGGAACCTCTAACTCTGTTACTGTTTCTAAATAATTACTTATCTCTTCATCTGTAAAATGATCAACTTTATTTGCATAAAGCCTATTATTAGGATAAGAAAAGTCTTGGCCAACAAAGATGACATGAGATGCCCCCATATAAACAGCTGCTTGAATAGCGGTTCCTGTTACGGAGCACGCTGAAGCGAACTTTGGTGCATCCTGTTCATTAAGCAGATAGCCCGTTAATGTGTCTTCTGCGATTGCTACATGAAATAGCGATTTACTTTTATTTTCAATGATCTTATGGTGTACATATGTTCCATAAAGCAATGGAATATCGGAATATTGCAAGCCACTAAATACTTGGTAATTTTTTTCACTTCCATCGAGAGTGACAATTAAATCGGGACATATTCCGTTACTAAATAAGAACTGTACACTAGATCCAGCTGCAATGGTAAAAACTTTGGAAGATAGGTGTTGTAAAGCTTCCTTATCCAAATCTGCCGAGGGACCTGAACCGACAATAAGAACTGGTTGATCTTTAAGAGCGTCTTTTAGGTTCTCCACTGAAAAACTGGCAATATTTTTGGACATATTAAACGTTATATTTTTTACCCAGTCCTCTCCAAAGACCACATAGGTAGCTAAGTTACTTCGATACCGGTTAATTTCTTTTTTACACAGGCGATTAAATACTTGCATCTCATCTGAATAAATCCGCTCATACCCATTAAGGCTCACAATTTTATATGAACTCGTAATTACATCGATAACACTGGTAATCATTTGTTCTTGGATAAATCCTTCCCTCCCAACCCCCAGAACAATAAGATTGGGGTGGAGAAGAACTCCTTCTAAATCTCTGGATTCTATTGCTTTAATAAAAATAGCCGGTTCAGGTTCATAAATATAAAATCGCTTATGAGGATATCTCTGCATTAATTCCTCGATATGATAACCTAATCCCATTCCATACACAAACAAATCTTCTGTATCGGAAATATTACTTTCCAATGAATCACACCATCGTACTGCCTCTTCAATTGGGTTGTACCGGCTATGAATATAACTGGTGGAACCATCGGCCTTGATAACTTTGATCGTCACTTCGTTGGAATGAGATTTAACGACTTCAACACTATTAGTATCAACTGAATGGCCCGTCACAGCAGTATAGAGATTAGGGTAAGTTGACTGTAAAACAGATAAATTCCGTTCTAGCACATTAGACATAAATATCTCCCGCAAGTTCATTTATAGATTCAAATAACGGAAAAAATTCATAACTAATAATATCGCCGCCCCAAATAAAATCTTCTTGTATGAGGGCCTCATTAATATTATTAATATGTTGACCTAATCTGTCTATTTTTTCATCAATTCTTATTACCATTTCTCTAGATAAGCCCACTTCTTTTATTAAAGAATTGAGAAAGTTTAAGGAAACATGCAACCATTGCAATCCTTCTGTAAATTCACCAAACAATTTCCAGTCTTTCTTTGATACTTTGCCGTAAAATATAGATACTAGATTTTCTTTATGCTCAAAAATTCTTTCAATATAAGTTCTTATTTGGTCTAGAGTCTCATTAATCGCATCCTTCATGGTAATCGTTTGGATTCTTAGTTCAGAGATGTGGTTCACATTTTTTGAAATATACTCTATATCGGTATCAAAAGCAGTAGTTCCATCTATTGTTGTAGAATAAACTAACTTACTTGCTTGAACAAGCTCTTCCCGAAAAACGTTCCACCAAGGAATGAAATCGGAACCATTTATAATCTTCTTTTTGATTTCCCCATCCGTATATATCTGCATTTTATGCTCTCCTTTACTTCCTTTATTTTAATTATCGGTATACGGCCTTCATTATTTTATGGAGGGGGCATGTCAGGGCATAAAAATAGGCGCTTTCCGCAATTTGCGAAAGCGCCCGGGTTACACCAATTTTCTTTTAGCCTAAAAGTTTCAAAACAGATTGTGGAGCAGAGTTAGCTTGAGCCAGCATTGCTGTACCCGCTTGAACCAGAATTTGATTACGAGTAAAGTCTGTCATTTCTTTCGCCATATCAGCGTTGCGGATACGGGATTCAGAAGCGGACAGGTTCTCAGCGGTTACGCCCAAATTGTTAATGGTGTGTTCCAGACGGTTCTGTACCGCACCAAAAGCTGCGCGTTGCTCAGCAACTGTGTTAATCGCCGCTGCAATTGTGGAAAGAGCGTTGCTTGCTGCAGTTTGCGTGCTAATGCTCAAGTTCGCCACTTTTAATTCAGCAGCTCTCATGTCCTTCAGTTCGGCAGTTAACGAATTTCCCTTTTCAACGCCAATTTGGAAGCTGACACTTGCGCCAGTATTCAGCAATTTAATTCCATTAAAGTTCGTGGAACTTGCAATATTGTCGATTTCTGCAAGCAATGCATCCACTTCTTTTTGGGTGTTGGCACGGTCTTGCGCATCATAAGTACCTGTAGCAGCTTGGTTTGCCAACGTGTTCAAGCGTTGCAGCATGGAGTGTACTTCTGTCAAAGCGCCCTCAGCCGTTTGAATCAGGGAGATACCGTCTTGCGCGTTGCGCATTGCTTGGTTCATGCCACCGATTTGGAAACGCATTTTTTCAGAGATAGCGAGACCTGCCGCATCGTCTGCCGCACGGTTGATGCGGAAGCCGGAAGACAATTTTTCCATTGTCTTGCCCATTGCTGTGTTGTTCATGCCCAGGTTGCGGTGAGCATTGATTGCGCCCACATTCGTGTTAATAAACATCGACATTCTTCATCATCCTCCATGATATCATTATGGGGCCACTTCCTTGCGGCCTATCTTATATATCGAGTAATGATCATGCATTTTTTATACCTGGAACAAAAAAATTTATAGTGAGTGACATTTATCGCGATATCCAACTCTAACACCGAGGAGAAAGACAGTCTATACAGCATCAGAGTCACACAAACAATTATCTTTATGGATACATAAAAAGGGGCTGTCTAATAAGTCCCCAAAATAAAAAGTTGGGCGAGAAAACGTAAGGTTTTCCGTCCAACTTTTTTTGTTCTTTCGCTTTTGCAGGAACGTAACGAGGCGGATGCCCGCCACCTTCAGTAGATTGTGGGCCAAAGCCACAATCCCAAATTCGGTGTGCACCTTCTCCATCCCTCGCAAGGAGAACCGACAGAACGAGCGATTGCCCTTGATGTGACCAAATACGCTTTCTACCTCGACTTTACGCCGAGCATAGATCGCGGATCTCTCGTCATCCTCAAGGGCTTTTTTGGCCTTTGCTTTTAATTCTTCCCAGATCGTATTCCAGTGTACCTGGCGGTTCCCCTTGGCCTTGGTGCAGCTCGCCTTGAGTGGACAATCACTGCAATCTTCACATTCATAAATTTTGAAGCTTTGCTCCAGGCCAGACGCGTTTTTCTTCGTTTGGTATTTCTTAAAGCGAACGTACTGGCCATTCGGGCAAATAAATCGGTCATCGTGCTCTTCATACGTCCAGTTGGAGGCATGCCGGATGTCCTTCTTGTAGCGACGCGTTTTCTCTTTCATATAACTGCCGTAAGGAATGAGAAAATCAAAGTGTGGCTGTTTTTCTTCCCCCACTGCATACAAGTAATTTTCCTTGCTGCCATAGCCTGCATCAGCAATCACCGTTTTGGGCATCGGCAAAGTAGACGCAGCCAATCGCTCCATATGCGGGATGAAGCAACGCGTGTCGGTGGGACGCTGGTGGATGCTGTAAAATAAAACGAACTGGTTTTCTGTCGCCATTTGCACATTGTAACCCGGTTTCAGCTGACCATTCTTCATGTGGTCTTCCTTCATCCGCATAAACGTGGCGTCCGGATCGGTTTTGGAGTAGCTGTTGCGATCGCCAAAGCACGCCTTTTGCTGCTCATACTTGGCGAGCCGAGGAAGAAAGTCCTCCCGAATTTGTTTCAGTGGCTGCTTCAGGGCACTGCGCTCTTTGCGTAAGGCCTTCCTCGCTTCGCTGTCGTTTGCCTGAGCCATTTGTTCGGTGAAATCCTCCACCTTTTCTTCCAGTAGGGCGGCTGCTTCTTCGAGTCTTGCAGGAAGTTCATCCGGGGCTTGCGCCGCGTTTTCGTCGGCTTCTTGCCGCGTGAGCGTATGAATATGCGCAAGGGTCGCCTGTACCTTTTGCTTGAGCTTCTCTTCGAAGTGAAGGGTGGATTTTTTCCACACAAAAGAATACTTGTTAGCATCAGCTTCGATCTTCGTGCCGTCTAAAAAGTAGTTCTCCATCGTGATGTAATTGTCTGCGATGAGCTTTCGGATCATCGTTTCAAACAGTTCGTCCATAAATGCTTTTATGCGCATGCCACGGAAATCGTTCAAGGTGCGGAAGTCGGGTTGCTGCATCGCTGCGAGCCACATAGCCGGGAGGTTTTCACGAAGCAGCTTTTCAATACCGCGACAAGAGTAGACCTTTTGCGAATAACCGTACAGGATGACTTTGAGCATCATTTTGGGATGGTAAGGGCTTCGGCCCCCGCCCACATAATGAGCGAACAACAACTCGTCAGGGATGGCTTCAATCATCTCATCAATGATGCGGGCCACATGATGGTCGGGGATAAGTACTCCCAGATCCAAAATCATGTGCATCTGCTTGTTATCGTAGGCTTTAAAGGTGGGAGCAAGTTTTCGTTTGGAAACCGTTTTTTCTTCCACATCCCCTAGAGGAAGTGTCACTTGCATGGTATACTGTTCAGTAGTAGTCGTCAGATTACGCATAAAAAACCGTCCTTTTTTGAATGATTGTGTGGTAACTTTCATTTTACAGGAAAAGACGGTTTTTTTGTGTATATTTTTCATATTCAACTAAAACGGGGCGTCCAGAAGTCAGTTTTCACTGACTTTCTGGACAGCCCCTTAAGGTAACTTATTAACCCAACAGCTTAAGAACAGATTGTGGAGCGGAATTAGCTTGAGCCAACATCGCAGTACCCGCTTGAACCAAGATTTGGTTGCGAGTAAAGTCTGTCATTTCTTTCGCCATATCAGCGTTGCGGATACGGGATTCAGAAGCGGACAGGTTCTCTGCAGTTACGCCCAAGTTGTTAATGGTGTGCTCCAGACGGTTTTGCACCGCACCAAAAGCTGCGCGTTGCTCAGCAACTGTATTAATCGCGTTCGAAATTGTTGCCAGAGCTGAACTAGCCTTCGCTTGTGTGCTGATGCTCAAACCACTTACACCGAGTGCAGTAGCTTTCATGTTCTTCAGGGCAGCAGTTAACGAATTTCCCTTTTCAACACCAATTTGGAAGCTAACATTTGTGTTAGCATTCAACAATTTAATTCCGTTAAAGTTTGTGGAATCTGCAATATTGTTGATTTCTTTAAGCAATGCATCTACTTCTTTTTGGGTGTTCTTACGATCATTATCATCATAAGTACCCGTAGCGGATTGGTTAGCCAACGTATTCAAACGTTGCAGCATGGAGTGTACTTCCGTCAATGCACCCTCAGCCGTTTGAATTAGGGAGATACCGTCTTGGGCATTGCGCATTGCTTGGTTCATGCCGCCGATTTGGAAACGCATTTTCTCGGAGATAGCGAGACCCGCCGCATCGTCCGCCGCACGGTTAATGCGGAAACCGGAAGACAATTTTTCCATTGTCTTGCCCATTGCTGTGTTGTTCATGCCTAGGTTGCGGTGAGCATTGATTGCGCCCACGTTTGTGTTAATAAACATCGACATTCTTCATCATCCTCCATGATTTCATTATGGGGCCACTTCCTTGCGGCCTATTATATATATCGAAATGTGCTCTTCCTTTTTTTATAGCTAGGATAAAAGCGGTTTATTTTTTTTCATCAAAATAATAAGCAACTTGATCTATTCTCCCCACACCTTGGTATGCGTTCATAATTGTCTTGCTTTGGCGAACGCCTTGGACTTGGGAACCCAGTTGACTTATTTGTCTTTCTATGCGATCGATTATAGACTGGTAAAGCACCTGGAGCGTCTGACAACGTATAGCTTCCTGGTTTCTTTCTTCCTCGGTAAGCATTTCTGTATCGCCAGAGGATATATATTCCTTCAGTTGATCCCATTTTTCCGTAAAATGAAGGAAAGCTGACTCCTGCCATTCTCGCTCCTTTATCTCAAGGATATATTGTTGGCATAGATCGATCATCTCATCATAGGTAGCAATTCTTTTCCGAATATCATGCATAATTTTGACCCGCCGTAATATCTTTGCCGATCGTTTCCCATGCGTCTTTGACAGATTGAATTACTGCTTTGGCTTCCCTTAGCGGCTGTGCTGATTTTTGGATATTAGCTTGAACTAATTGGTCAATGACATATAAATACAAGTTTTTAAGGTTTTGTGCTACTTCGCCGCCTTCGCGTTCATTCAAACAAGCAATCAACTCATAAATGATATCCTGCACCTTCAAAATATGCTGGTGAGCTGACAAGGGATTGCCTTCTGCAAGTGCAGTTTCCGCCTGATTCGTATACTTTAGCGCCCCATAATACAGCATTAGGATTAATTTATGAGGAGAAGCTGTTTCATATTTATTTTTTTGGTATGCTTGATAACCGGCGGTCATATTCGTATACATCTATTCATCCCCTTAACCCACTAGCTTTGCTTAGACAAACCATTGATTTGACTGGTCAACCAGGACTTTTCGTTATTCAATTTACTCATAGCTACTTCCATTGCTGTAAATTGTCTCTTTAATTGCTGCTCTTTCAATGTGAGACGATCTTCCATTTTGCTCATTGATTCCGTGATAAAAGAGATTTCAGAATCATAGCCATTCACGCGGGATTGTAAAATTCCGTTAGCCTTGCTTGTCCAAGTACGAAGCTCTTCACTTAGTATTGTAGCGATTCCCTGCTTCTTGTTTCCCGAACTGTCGGTCTCATCTGTATTAAACATAGCTATTACTTTTTCTGGGTCACGCTCCAGGGCTTCTTTAAACTTCTTTTGATCAAAAACGATCTCCCCCGTCATGTCGGCCCCTTTTTTGTCCTTATCGATTTCTATACCAAGGTCAGCCAACGTGCCGAGGCCAGCAATATTGCTTGACATCCAACTCCCTAGTTCCATGTCCAACTGGCGCAATGTCGAATCACCCTGAAGCGTTGTTTTCCGGTAGGGTGTTTTATCATCCTTTGGTTTTTCTTCTGGCTTGGCCATGCCATCCCGAATCAGC
Source organism: Paenibacillus thiaminolyticus (assembly GCF_007066085.1). Classification (NCBI taxonomy): domain Bacteria; kingdom Bacillati; phylum Bacillota; class Bacilli; order Caryophanales; family Paenibacillaceae; genus Paenibacillus; species Paenibacillus thiaminolyticus. Next base: position 3,263,394 of record NZ_CP041405.1, read on the forward strand.
TTGCGAACTTCGTTAAATGCCTCCACGAATCCTTTGACCTTCTCAAGGACCTTGTCTGAGTCTTGTCCAACCGTGATCATCGCCGAAGATACTTTTTGTAACTGCAACGTGACGCCTTCAATGACGCCTTTGACTTCGTTAGAAGAGCTTGTAACAGACAAACCATTTACCGTCAATTCCGCATCCTTTGCGGGTTGAACCTCCTGGAGTTTATTGTCCGTTCCGTTTACCAAGCCCAAAGAATTCAATATGTTAACGCCAGGGCTGATCTCGCTGCCGGTAATTCCGATTCCGGAAGAGCCGCCGCTACCTTGATAGAAATTATTCTCAACTCCTGTTTTGGTCGAAGTAAGCACCAAGGTCTTGTTGCCTGGAGAGGTTTCTACCAATGAAGCAGAGACGGTCTTGCTATTTCTATTAATGTCATTTTTAAGATTCTCCAGCATTTCGCCATACGTCGAACCTGATAGTTTAACCTCAACTTCTTTACCATCGGCCTCGTGAAAAGTAATGGTCTGGCCTTCAAGGGAAGACGAATCACCTTTAACATCGAATGCGTTTGCTTTTAAAACATGTGACTGCGCTAACTGGGTCACGGTTACCTGATAGTTCCCAGTTACAGCATTATCGGAGCCGGCAGCTTTTACGGCCTGCTCATCTGAGCTTTTGGTCGATGTCAGCTTGAAGTTCGCGTTCAATGTTAAATCAGCAGCTTTATCGCGCAGTGTAGATAATTTGGTATTTAAGTTGCGAAAATATGACTGAAATCCTGAAAAGTCATTTTTCTTCTGCTCCAGATTGTTATACGGGATTCTCTCCAACATCATTAATTTTTCAATCATCAACCCGGTATCCAAGCCGGAAGCAAGGCCGCCAATACTAAATCCCATTGTTATTACCACCTTTCTTTATACTTTTTTATCCAAAAACAAGCCAATGAGCTCTTTCATCTTGACCGACAAATCTATCAAAAATTCCGGAGGCAAACTTGCTATGACTTCCTTCGTTTTCTTATCGATTACTTCGACATATAATTCCTTAGCGTCATCGTGGTATTTAAAATGAATCTCTTTGCCGGAGCTGGCAATTGACTCATTCAACTCCTCCACCTTTTTTTGAAGATCCTGCTTATCTTCGATGCTCATATTTATGTAATCCAAGGTTGCTCCAGCTTGAGGAGAAGCTGACTCCCCGTGCATTTCCTTGTTGAGCACATTTTTCAAGGATTGAATGGTTGACCGATGAACCTGTAAGTCTAAACCCGCGGTGTCTGTACGATGAATGCTGCTCATCTATATCCACCTCACTATTTCAACACGCCTATTTTTCCTTGCATTAAGGCTGCTTTACCATACTCATTTTTTAAATTTCTTTAAAATCTCAATCATATTGATATCCTCTTTCTCGCTAGCGCCCTTAGTGGTCTCGACAGCGGAAGAATTCTCTTGTACAATGCTCTCATACAATTCCTTCCGCATGATTTGCACATTTTTCGGAGCAACAAAACCAAGCTTGACATACTCTCCTTCCACGCCAAGCACGCGAACTTCAATCTCGTCGCCGATCATAACCGTCTCGCCGATTTTTCGCTTCAGCACCAGCATCCTATTCTCCCCTTCCTTGAATAAAATGCCGGACGGGAAGATTAGAGTCTGCGATGATATACTGGCAGCCCTTCTGTGTTTTCGGCGAGAAGAGGACGGGGGCTCTTAAATTCACGCTAATCGCATCGTTAATGATATTAACGACGAGCATGGTTACAACTTCTTCAGACATTTGAACACCCAGAGCTTCCACGGTATCCTGGTCGATAGGAAAGCTGTAGTTCTGAACATATTCCGCCGGAATTAAGATAAAGCTTCGTTCCTCCTCCATCGCATGGAGAATATAGAAGACCGATTCATCGTATGGCATTAAGGCGTATCGGGTAATCGATTGAAACCCGATCATGCCTTTGACGAACTCGTAGATCTGATGAGGTTCAGGATGAAGAGCCCCGTAATTGGAACTATGGATCGTAACATTTGATGCGACTGAATCATTGGTTGATGTCATTCCCGAACAACACCTTTCGTTTGCACTTCAATTTCCGGCGGATAAACCCGAATATCGATGGCTACGCTTTGGGAAGGCAGCGCATAGAGCCGCACTTCTTTTTGGCCTTTTTGCATATAACGCTCAAATGCGATCTGGCCGAAGGTCGTTTTCGACTTGGCGATATTGCCAAGTTGGTCGCCCTCTTGCGCTTTCTGTTGCGTAGCCTGGACAGCCACTTGTATCGCCTCGTTTTTCCGCTCGCTGGCCGCAACGGAAGGCCGCTGCAGCCCCAGCTCGTCCCATACCGGCTGCCAATCCGCCTCCATCTCGACGGGACGCTGACGTATCGTTAACTCGGCAGGCTCATAGCGGAAGGAATACGATTGAATCTGTCTCGTAATATCCGATATATTCATTAAGGTTCAACCCTTCTCCAATTAACGAATAAAGTCAATCAGCGACACCTGCATAATCCGCGCCCCGGTTGCCAAGGCCGCCTGCATCACGTTTTCCTGCGTCTTCAGAGCGATAATCGCCTCCGGCATATCGACATCGGCAACCTGGCCGCGCTCTGTCTTCAGACTCACCTTATCATCCGCGAGGCGATTCTCCATCAGCTCGAAACGGTTCATTCGTGCCCCAATCTCAGACCACTGCGTGTTAATGCGGTCGGAGGAGGCGTCAATCCGCTCCAATCCATTCAACAGCCCGTCAATGTCATTCTCCTCTGCCGCTTTGATCATATCGTCCATCATCTGAAACACATTATCATTATCTTTATCGATCGGATTCGTGGTATCGATGGCCTTGCCAAATATCAATTCGCCTGTAATGCTCACCGGGACCGTAACCGCGGGACTTACATTCAATCTATAAATCCCTTCATCGGTCGTTTCTGTCGCCGCTCCGGCACTCGTATAAGGCGGAATATCGGTCTTTTGTCCGTTGAATAGATAACGGCCGTTATAGGAACTATTTCCAATCATGACAAGCTGCTCCTTGAGCTGCTTCAGTTCCGCAGCATTGGCTACACGGGCATCATCCGGCGTCGTCCCTGTCGATCCTTGCTGCACCAGCGTGCGTACCCGCTTCAGCACATCGCTCGCCTGCTGCATCAAGGAATCCATTGTCCGCAGCATTCCCGTTCCCATCTGCGCATTCGCTGTAAACTCATCATTGCGGTTCAGCTCGCTGTCATACCGCATCTGATAGCCGATGCCGACCGGATCATCGCCTGGCCGATGAATGCGTTGACCGGAAGATAGCTTATTATTCAGATCAATCGCATTGCTGTTCATATATCGCATATTGCGAAGCAACTGCGTATTTTGCATAGCACTCGTTACGCGCATCCCTGTTCCTCCTTAAATAACATGCTTCCTTCATTTAACGTTAACGGCCAACGACACCCATCTGATTAATGACCCGATCCAGCATCTCATCCACCGTCGTCATGTTCCGTGCCGCCGCATTATAAGCATGCTGGAAGCGAATCATGTCTGCCATCTCTTCGTCCAGCGACACGCCGCTCACCGATTGCCGGCGGTATTGCACGGAATCGACCATATCGCTCTGCACCTTGACATTCCGTTCCGCGTTCGTTGCCCGCGTTCCCAGGTCACCCATAATCGCGCGGTAATAATCATCTACCGAGCCAGTAGATAACGATGTCATATCGGCCGGATAGTTGAATGATTTATCGCGAAGCGAAGCCAATGCATGCGCAATGACACTATTCCCCTTAACCGTCACGTTCTGCCCGTTCACGGTGTCATAGCGGCCGGAAGCCGCGATATTGCTAACGTTATTCACGATGTCGACATTGACCTGAATATTGCTGAGGGAAAATTCGCCGCCATCCGTCGTCGTAAAGAATGGAATGCCCGACTTGGCGGGATCTGACAACGTATAGCCCAGACTGTGCAGACCGTTAAATCCGTTCACTTGCACCGTCGCAGGTCCCTTCAAGATGGAGCCGGCCGGAATTGTGCCGCCCGCCGGGATCGTCGCCCCGCTCTCCAGCTCCACGGCGCTCTTGGCAACGAGATTCGAGGCAGCCACATAGCCTGCCGCCAGCTCGACATCCACCGTGCCGGTTACCATCGTTCTAACCATCGCATTCATCTGATTACGCACCCGATCGACTTCAGCAAGCGATTGCGAGTAGCCATGAAGTTGTCCTGCCGTAGCGGCTGCATCTGCCGTAATTGGCGTCGATTCTCCGTTCTCGACAACCATCACACCGCCCGCTAGGATGGTAATATCTCCTCCCTCTCCATCGGTCACCTGCACATCAATGATGGTCGAGAGTTGATCAATCAACAAGTCGCGCTGATCCCGGAAATCGTTGGCATTGTCTCCCATGCCTTCCACGCGCTTAATCGTATCCGTCAAGCTTGCTATATTTGCGATAATATCATTCGCTTCGTTCACTTTGATGTTGATGCTGGACTGGGTATCATTCTCCAGCTTGGTCAGCGACTCATCGATATGCTTCAGCATATTGGTGAAGTTAGAGGCCGCACCGACCACTTCGACGCGCGCACTGAGCAGAGAGGGGTCGCGATTGAGGACTTCCCAGGAGTTCCAGAACTTATCCATGACACTGCGCAAGCCATTATCCGACGGTTCATTGAAAAAACCTTCAATCGAACGTATCGTATTATCGATAATACTCCACGAACCAAGCGTCTCGTTCTCTCTGCGGAATTGAAGATCGAGGAAGCTGTCGCGGATACGGGTAATGCTGTCGTACTGCACGCCAGTTCCCAACTGCCCCGGTGCCACACTGTTATACATCCCCGGCATCGCCAGCGGCCGGGTCGCAGAGGCATTCACCCGCTGCCGCGTATAACCGTCCGTGGACGCATTGGCGATGTTATGTCCCAAAGTCTGCATCATTGTCGATTGGACGAACAAGGACCGCTTGCTCGTCTCCAGTCCGTGAAAGGTTGATCTCATCTTCGTTCGTTCCCTTCCTTCATTCGTCTATGCACGCGTATCCATCATGCCGGGCCTGCTATATTGAGGAGCAGCTTGCTCCGGACGGCGGTACAACATGTCTTGATCGGAATAATCTATATGCAAATTAAGCTGATATTCGATAAAATGAATGGACTGCTGAATGAGCGTCTGGTTATGGTCATTGATGAACTTTAAATTTTCCAGCACCGTCCGGATACGTTCTTGCACGGCAAGCATCTCTTGCCGCTCATTAGCTTCGAAAATCAGCTTTGTAATCTCGGTCACCGTAAGCTTCAACTGCGATTTAATCCCCTTCGATTGCAGGAACGACTGCACCGCCTCTTCCCGCTCCTGTTCCAGGGAAGCAAGCTGCTTCAAGCATTTTGATTCCTGCTGGGACAGCTTGACCAAGTTATTGATGTCGTTCTGAATAATCACCTGGGTCTTGGCTTCCCCGATACGGACGAGCTCTGAATAGAGATCCTCCATGCGGCTCAATAATTCCACAATTGGCGCTGCGCTCACATTCGTTCCTCCGCTCATTCAGTTTCTTTGCGAAACAGGGGAAGCAGCTTCTCTGCAATCTTGTCGGCAGCGACATGATATGTCCCTGTCTGTACGGCCTGCTTCAGTTCAGCAATGCGCTCCTGTCGGGCCGGATGGTTCACCCGGTTTTGCGCGTCCAGCATTTCCTTCGCTTCGGTCGATATCGTCAATTCATCCTTGCGGGATGATTTCTGAGAGATTCTCTCGGCCGACTGCTGCTTCTGATAATATTGGATCGCTCCGACGCGCTGCGTTTCATTAATCTTCATCATTACACCTCGTTTCACACGGCAGACGGCCGTTCATCCGGCTCGCATCCCGTACTCGTTCCAACTTGTTACCTTCTATTGTAAGGCATATCCGTATACATAGACAAAACCGATAACCTTTACTAAGATTATCGGTTCCGTGTCAAGGAAAATTTAGTTCTCATCAAAAGAAGTTCATGCCACGGCCTATTTGCTGCGGGACGGGTCAAAAGCCTGGTACGCTCTCGTTCCGGAGGCCGCTTCTCCCTTGTCCGGCTCCTTCGCAATGCCCGCTTCCTGTATTTGCCGAACCAGCCTCGTCCGGCATGGCTCGCACATATGCCCTTCCCGAATCGGGTTGCCGCACACTTCACAATCATATGTCAAATTCGGAGCCTGGTATTCTGAGATGCGTCCTTCCCGGATGAACTGCGTAATCTGGCGCGGACTGACCTTCGTCTCTTCGCTTAGCTCATGCATTGAAGCATGCCGCTTCTCACGTAAATAGGCCACGCACCGTTCATACTCCTGTTCAATCTCCTTCAGACATGCAGGGCAGATGTCCCTGAATGCCTTGGCGAATAGCCTGCCGCAGCGCGGACAATTGCTCAATTCCATCTTCTCGCCCCCTTCTATGCCGTTGAATTCATCATAACTTATTCATCGACAGAAAACGAGAGGATTTTTACTAAACAATGCATATTCAAACAGGGGAAATCCAGTAGAGAACACCCTTTCTTATTCAAGCTCTCGCCCACGTGTAGCTGGCTGTATGTACCGGGATAGAAAAGACGTCGTTCAGCCGCGAAAGCTGACGGGCACAAGCGCGGAGCGTGCTTCCTGTCGTATACACGTCATCAATGATGAGAATGCGGATCTGCCTCCGCCGGTTAATCATTCCCACCGAGGCCGAAGTTAGAGCTCGCGCAGCAACAGCGGGCGCATGCCTGTTCAACACGAAAGCTTCGGCTGCACTCCGCTCCCGCCCCTTACGCTCCTGCTTGCTCTGCTTCTCCCCATCCAGCTTCCGGTCAAGCAAGGCCACGACCGGACGGCTCCAAGCCTGACCCAGCAGACGGGCCAGCCGTTCTGCCTGGTTGAACCCGCGCACCTGCAGCCGCGCATCCGTAGACGGCACATAAGTGACGAGGTCGGGCAGCATCTCCTCCAATGGAGTTCCCCACAGCCACTTCCTCAGCCTTCGGACTGACCGATTATCTTCTCCACCCTCCACCGGATATACAGAGCGAAACAGCATCGAATAGGATGCCAGCATCATAACAGCCATGACCGGCTCGTACCGGATATTTCCCCGGAACTTATAGTCCGCCAGCCACTGCTTCATCGCTTCATTATATCGGACCACGCTCCGGTTGGCGGACAAACCGTGAGAAGCTACCGGATCGCGGGCACAGTCGGGACAGCGAATGCCCCTACCGCAAGACATGCATCCAATCAATTGAATCCACGGAATATCTCTCAAGCATCTGCCGCATAGTTCTTTCGTCAACGCCGCTTCTCTTATTTCCTTATAACAAGCGGCTGCTGACGCGCCCAGCGCCTGGCCGCATACATTACACGGAATCACCCGCGGCCGCAACAGCCGCTGAAGCCTTCGTTCAAGCCAATGCCCCTGCGCTGCCGGTTCAGCCATTACGCCAACTCCTTTCAGAGTAGATGGGCAGCAGATAACCGTACCGTCTCGCCAGCCGGTTCATCCCGCGAATCTGCCGCACCGCCCTGCGCTGTGCCCGATTCCATTGCCGGGAACCGAAGACAACCGTGCCCGCCGGATCATCCTTCGATCGTCCGGCCCGGCCCGCCATCTGGACGAGCGATGCTTCATCGAACAGCTTATCATCCGCATCGAGAATGTACACGTCGCTCTTCGGCACTGTGACGCCCCGCTCCAAGATCGTCGTCGTGACCAGCATCCGAATGTCCCGCTCCCGGAAGCGGAGTACCCGGTCTCCGCGCTGCGCATCCGCTGCGGAAGTCCCCTCCACCCGTACCTCCGGGAATTGCCGCTGCAGCAGTTGCACGACACCTTCCACCTGCCGGATACGGGTGATGAAGATGAATACCTGCGCTCCCCGGCCAACCGATTCCGCCATACGGCGGAGCAATGCCCTAGGGAGCGCCCCACGCGCCAGGCACAACGCGACGGCCGGCATCGCAACTCTTGCCGGAACCGGCAGCGGATGCCGATGATACCGCACCGGCACCCGTGCATGCCGCAGCGTCCCGCGCCTAACCTGACGCTGCATCGCTTCCGGCGGCGTGGCCGACAGAAACACAAAAACGCCCCCTCGGCGGCATACTCGTTCTGCAGCGCGGTGGAGCATCGGATCATTATGATAAGGAAACGCATCCAGTTCATCAATAATAACGAGATCGAATGCCCGGTCGAACCGCAGCAGTTGATGGGTCGTCGCCAGCGTAATTCTGCCCTCTCCCCAACGCTCAGGGCTTCCGCCATACAGCGTCACGACCCGTTCTGCCGGAAAAGCCTTCTCAATCCGCGGCTTCAGCTCCAGTACCACATCCCGCCGCGGCGTCGCCACCAGCGCTCGGCCGCCGTGCAGGAGCGCATCCTCGATCAGCGGGAAGATCATCTCCGTCTTCCCCGCCCCGGTCACGGCCCAGAGCAGGAATGTGCCCGTTACAGCTTGTCCCGCATTGAGCGAACGTCCGCCACCTTTGTCCCGCCGCACCGAAGCGATATACTGCAGCGCATCCGTACTGGCGGCCTCCTGTGCCGGAGCCAGTCCCCATTTCGCGAGACGCGGTCCGAGCTCTTCTTCTCGGGCCGCTCTCCCGGACGCTGCCGCCGGCGGGCGGAAGGAAGATCCTGCTACGAGCAGCGAGCAGGATCGGATGCGTCCCAGATTCAGACAATGCGTGCAAGTCCGGCATTCCATGCTGCCGCAGGAAGCGCAGGCGGATACCGTCATATCCTCCGTGCTGCCGCAGCGATTGCACCGGTACACGGCGGAAGCTGTTCGCCAACGGGACATCGCCTTGCTTGCCCAGCGCTTGCCCTCATCCTCCACCGGCATAATGCCCGCTCGCACCTCCAACCAGCCGTGGAGACATCCCAGTTGAATAAACGTATGCCTAAGCGGAATCCATCCTTGCCAGCCCTTATCTTCCATAAGCGATACAAGCTCTTCGTCCGAGACGAGCCTGCCCTGCAGCGCTTCAGCCAGCTGCCATGCATCCGCTTGCAGTGATGCACGAAGCGCGCCTCCCGCTTCAGGAAGTCGCTCAAGAGCGGGCGCCTGTCGAGTGACTCTCTCTTCAATACGATACACTGCCGCGCTTTCTGCTACCCGGTACGCTTCCTGCCGACCTTCCTTCACCGCCTGCGCATTCGGCTCCGCATCCGGGGCTTCCAAGATCATCACCGTGAACCATTCCTCCTCCCCATGACGATCGGAATCGGTGAACAGGTACAACAATTCACGATAACTGTGCAGCGCATCGCGATAATATTTCGTCCAACCCCGCTTCCCCCACTGGTCCATCCCCTCGTTCTCGATGAAGTCCTCCAGCATCGCCAACCCGATAAATATCGGCAGGGCCGGCTGGAGCACGACCAGCTTCATCCCCCTTCGCTTTCCTCCCTCCTCCGACAGCCAGTAGCCTGCATCTACACGCCAGTCCAACGTCATCCCCGTATGCCATCCGCTCTCCGTTCTTACGGCGTAAACTCTTACTTGCACCCGTTCCCTCTCCTTCCTTAATTTCACGGCGCCGTCATGCGCTGTCGAAGTACAGCCTCATCCCGGCAGACACCAACAGACAACAAAAAAGCACACCCCACCCGCTGTCACGGAATGGCATGTGCTTCATGCTCTACGCCTTGATTGAATTATTTACCTAAATTGTATACGATGAAGCGGCAATTGACAACCCTAAATTGGAAATCTTTACAGCAGCTTGCTCTTCTTCGCCTTTTGCAAAAATTTATCGCTAGATTTATTAATCGTCTTCTTCAAGCCGACTCCCAGCACGAATGCAATCCCGATATAAATAAGCAGGATTAACATATGCTTGGTGACGACAGGCCACAGGATTCCCCCAACCGCTTCCCTCATAATCGTGATAGCATGGGTGAACGGTAAAAACGGATGCAGCTTCTGGAAGAAGGCCGGTGTCATTTGAATCGGAAATGTCCCGCCGGAGCTCGCCAGCTGGAATACGAGCAGCACGATGGATAATGCCTTCCCGACATTCCCAAACACGGATACAAGCGTGTATACAATGGTAACGAATATAATACTGATGTATATCCCGAATAGGACAAACCAAAATTTATGAAGAACATAGGTTTTCAAAAGAAACATATCGCCCAACGTGACAATCGTCGCCTGCCCGATACCCAGCGTAACAAACGTAAGCAGCCGGCCGAAATAAGCCTCATAACTCTTGTATTCATGCTTATTCTCAATATCGACAATCAGCATCGAAATCAGAAGCAGTCCGCCGACCCATAGCGCCAACGTGGTGAAGAACGGCGACATCGCCGAACCATAGTTCGGAATCGGGAACAGCTCATGCTCCTTCAGCAGCACAGGCTCCGCAAAGAAATCACTTTCTTGCTCCGCATCCCCAGTCAGCAGCTTGATGACTTCATCCAAATCGCCCGTTTCTTCAAAAGAACGAATTTTGGACGCAATATCCCTTACCTTTCTGCTAAGTTCCGGGAACTCTCCATTCACCTTGTTTAATTCCGTTTCGCCTAAGCGAACTTTGTCCTTCACCTCGGCCAAGGCCGATTCGATTTTCGGAATTGCGGCGAACAATTCGTTTTCAATTTTCCGGACGAATTCCAATCCTTCTCTGGACTTTTCCATCGAACGGTGGAAAGCAGGAACGACATCCTTATCAATCGTCTCCACCGCATCATCGATGGAGGCAGCCGCATCCTTCGTCACGGAGCTAATCTGAGTAAGCGTATCTTTCGTCGGCTTATTCGCATCGCCGGCAAAATCGCTGGCCCGAATTAATGCCTTCGATACATCTTCCATTCGGCTCTCTATGTTCCGAAGCTTCGCAATCACATCCTCAATCGCGCCGTCATCTACGGATCGTTTCATGTTTTCCGCAACATCGATTAATTTGCTTATCGCATTTTGGCCATCCTTCGTGCGCGCCGCCGCATTTCGAAGCTGATCTTCTACTTTATTGAAATCTTTGGCCAATAATTTATCCGTCAATTTCACGACGGAAACCGCGGCATCCTGTAATTTGCCTGATTTTTCGCGCGCCTCGTTCACGAGCTTCTCGATATTGCTGCGGGTTGTTTTAAATCCGGGAGCAATGACATTATCATAGCTGTCAGCCAACTGGCCGGCCATAATCTCCGCTTTGTCCAGAAACTTTCCAATCAGACTGCCCACAAGCTCTGGCACATTGTTGTTTTCAAGCTCTTTATTGATTTTATCCAGCAGCTCTTGCAGGCTCCCCGCGTTCGTTTTCATGTTATTCAACATGTCAATGAGCCATTGATAATCCGTACCCGTTAATTTGGAGATCTCCTCTACTTTTTCTATCAGTTTATCGAGCGATCCCAAGCTGTTTTCAAGTTGGCTTGCCGCTTCGGATAACGAGGCCGCAATCTCTTTCCACTTGTCGGCAATGGTGCTGCCATCTGCCTGTGCAAGCTGGTCCTTCGCCTTTTTGATCAGGTCTTGCACTTGGGTTAGTTGATCCCGGTATCGCTTGCCGGCCTGCTCCACATCATTCAGTGCCTTCGTCAGCGCGGGAACGATGCGATTATCCAGATCCGTTCGGAACTGTCCAATCAACTCATTGATTTTGATTGCCGTTCGCTGAATTTCCTTCAGCTTATCCACAGCAAGCTCTTTATTGTCGGCAACGGTACGGCGAGCTTTCTCCAATTGGTTATTCAAATCTTCCAATTTGTTTCTCATATCATAGAGTGAGGAGATCATGTCATTCATGACTCCGCCAGTGGTAAGAGAATGATTGACACTCTCGACTCTAGTAATTAGCTGCTGCAATGACCATATTCCTGCATTCACTTCATCGCTTTTTTTGCGCAGCTCCTGTTCCACGACGCGAAGATCAAGATTGGAATTAATCGCATCCGTCATGGCCGACATTTCGGACATCGTGTTTTGCAGGGCCTGCAGGTCCTTTTTGACCGTCGGGATGGTTTTCTCAAACGTTTCATCTCCCTTATCCAGGAGCCTTTCCACATCGGAATCAACAGCATCTTTTTTCTCTTTTTCGAAATCCTTGATTAAAGATAGGGCGGTTTCCGCTTTTTTGATAATGTCATCCGCCTTAATTAAATCAACTTGACCCTTCCGAATCATGCTTTCAATTTCAGGAATATTCTCTTCCAATTTGAAAAGATTATCCTTCATCTTCAAAATCGAAGGCTTGTTCCCTTCCAGCTCCACGCCAATCTCATTGAAAATATCAAAGATGGCGCCGTTCGCCTCTTTCACGAAATTGCTGCGGATCGTTGACGTTACACCCGTCGCCCCGGCCGATGTCACCTTTGGCGCGATGGCATTTACTTTTTCATTGATATAATAATCCAATTCCGCCTTCTCGGGATGACTCGATATGACCGAGGTGATTTTCTCGGAGAAATCCTCCGGAATGACGATGGCCGCATAATAATCCCCGTGGTTGACACCCTCCATCGCGTCCTCTTTATCTACGAACCGCCATCCTAATTTATCATTTTCCTTCAATGATTCGACGACCTTCCCGCCCACGTCGATGCTTTTATCCTGGACTTCGGCGCCCTTATCCAGATTGACAACGGCTACGGCTACATCCTTCGTATTGGCGTACGGATCCCAGGACGGAAGAATATTGAACCAGGCATATAAGGAAGGCAAAATGACTACCGCCAAAATGACAATAATTGCAGCCGGATTTTTAATGATGTTGCGAAGGTCTGTTATGTAAATTTTCAGTATATTCATCGTTCACCATACCCTGTCTTAAGCTGTTAATGTAATGAATCATTTGCTGCATAAATATTTCATGCCTTTACAAAAAGCCACTTAGATGCCGCCATAGAGCCACAAGCCGGCGTGAATTCATCGCTGTTTCCTCATCTCCAGAACCCCAGAACTAATTTGGATATTTAGTCAGACGTTCTAGCTATTATACTTGTTATAGTAGCAAACTGCAAGGAGCCGCTTCTAAAATAGGTATGCTGCTATCTGAATACTGCCGTCTTACCCCTCTCATAGAACAGAAAAAGATGCCTCCATATACGCAAGCCTGCGGCAACAGGCTCACAGAAGCATCCTTCAACAATATAGCTTATATCAACGTACCGCAAGTCGAAGCTAGTCCCTGCGTCCCTGCTAATCAGTATGTCTTGGAGAGGCGGTAATCAAAATAAGTGATGGTTGAAAAAATGGCCCGGAGCAGATTTCGAACGCAGCAAAGTGAGGTTAATTCAACACATTGCCTCTATCCGGGCTCTATTCTTCTGATTGCCCCGAACCATTTGCAGCACATAACTTGATCAGATAGCGCTTCCAGACATAAAAGGAACCTTCCGCAGGTCCTCCGCCCGATTCAAGCGGACCACGACCAAAGCTGCTTCCGCCGGCTGGCTCGATTCCAGCTTATCCAATACCCGCTCCACTTCTTCAGGCGAGACAACATCCGCATTCCAGCTTATTCCTGCTCCCCGGACCGCACGCTCGGCGATTGCCAGCGTTGCGTCCGTCGATCCGCAGTCCAGCAGAGTCATATGCAGCTGGCGCCCTCTTAACCAAGTATAGAAGCCAAAGGCCCGTACCATCCATTCGATGTGGCGTTCATCATTCTCGCTTACGATGACAACATGCATCCATGGCGCAGGACGAGAGCCCCGCATCAGCTTCTGCCACCCATGCGCGAGATGAACGGCCGCCACCGCCATCCCATAGCACCCAACAATCCAACATAGCATCGCGATCATGCGGCCACCTCCCTTTGTAACACTGTATGCCGAAGGAGAGGGCAGGGTGACGGACAAGAATCGCGAATCTGTGCCGATAGCATGAAAAAAGGACACATTTCCAGCGCCCGGCAAGCCTTCTCGGCCTCAGTACCGAGAAGCTTCGCTTGGAAATGCGTCCTCTCTATTCATTACCACAACGATTACAAAGTGACCCAGCCGTTCTTAATGGAGTTAATGACCGCTTGCGTACGATCGTCAACCTCCATTTTTTGCAGAATGCTGCTGACATGGTTCTTGACTGTCTTCTCGCTGATGAACAAGTATTCACCAATCATCTTATTGCTCTTGCCTTCAGCCATCAGACGGAGCACTTCCGCCTCACGGCGAGTAAGCGGGTTGTCTTCCGCCGCCACGAATCGCACGCCTGAATCATGTGAGGATTGATTGCTCACGACGCCATGCCCATCCAGAATCGTCATTCGCCGCAGCTGTTGAATCAGCTTGCCTGTCACCTTCGGATGAATGAACGCATAGCCGCTGACGACTGAACGGATCGCGTTGATCAGCGACTCGGCCTCCATATCCTTGAGCAGGTAGCCGGATGCGCCCTTGCGCAGCGTCTCGAATACATAGCTCTCGTCGTCATGAATGGATAGAATGATGACTTTGACATCCGGGAAAATATCGCGAAGACGCTCGGTTGCGACGACGCCGTTCTCCACTGGCATATTGATGTCCATCAGGACGACGTCCGGCACTTCCGTGTTGCAGAATTCTACAACCTGAATCCCGTCGCCGCATTCCCCGATGACTTCCAGATCGTCCTCCATGTTCAAAATCCGCTTCAACCCTTCGCGAAAAAGCTGATGATCGTCAGCAAGGAGTACTTTGATGCTAGGCTTTTCCTGTGTTCGATGCTCCATAGATTTACTCCTCTCTCTTCTCCACATTTGTCGGAATTTGTATCACGATTCGCGTGCCGCGGTTCTCGGCGGAATAGATCTCCATGTGGCCTTCGAGCAGTTCGACACGCTCCTTCATCCCAAGCAGACCGAAATGCATATGTTCCTTCGATTTGACCTCCAGGGAATCCAGCTTGAAGCCGAATCCGTTATCCCGGACGACAACCCGTACCTCCTCCGGCTCATAGGTCAATTCACAGGTAACGTTCGTCGGATGCCCATGCTTCGCCGCATTGGTGAACGCCTCCTGCACCAGCCTGTAGATGGCCGCCTCCATCGCCGACTTCAACCGGCGCTCATGCCCCCGAATCTCGAAGGAGGTTCGAATCCGGTTCTTCTCTTCATAATCATGAATGAACTTGCGCAATGTCGGCACTAACCCCAAATCATCGAGGGCCATCGGCCGCAAATTGTATATAATCTTCCGGATTTCCTCCAGACCGAATCGCACTTGCGATCGTAAATCTACTATTTCGTTCTTGACCGACTGAAAATCCTGCTTCGTTATCATTCTTTCTACAATTTCCGTCCTCAGCACTAGATTGGCCAGTGACTGAGCAGGACCGTCATGAATCTCCCGGGCGATTCGCTTGCGCTCCTCTTCCTGGGCCAGAATAATCTTCAGGCCGAGAAGCTGGCGATTCTTCGCCGATTCCAGAATGCGGGTCACTTGACCCAGATCTCCGGACAGGTATTCCAGCGCCACGCTCATTTGGGAACCAATCGTCTCCGCACGTTCAATCGATCCCTCCACGGCGCGCAGCCGCTTCTGCAGATCGTCCCTGCGGGTCTTCAGGTAGCCTTCCTTCTCACGGTATATCATCAGTTCCAGCTGCAACTGCGTTGCTTTCTCATAAGCTAGCTTAATATCCTCTTCCGTGTAGCGGACAAAGTCACGGCTTACCTCGGTCAAACGCAAACGAGCCAGACGATATTTCCGTTCCAGCTCGTCCACTTTATCGCAAATTTCCGCCGTCTGATTCAACACTTCCTGAAGCTCGTGACTCATCGTAATGGCTTCATTCCGGGAGGAATCCAATATTTCAAATATTTGATATTTGCTTTCTTCCATTACTTTGATGGCGTTCTTAATCACGCGATCAATGTTTCCGACCTGATTGTCCACTAACGCTCCGTCTCCTTGACTTTAGAGGATGAATTGGATATTCATCCTATATCATACCATATTAACGGATAGTAATGGACTTCGTTTTTTTATCCCATTTTACAGATAGGCCTAATTGTTCCGACACCAATCTCAGAGGGACTAAAGTACGACCTTGCCGGACAATCGGAGCGACATCAGACTTAGTTCTCTTCCCATTCTGAGTAAAAGACTTCTCTCCCACAGTCATGTCGATCATCGAATTGCCGCGCAGCGCAGTTACCCGCTTCGTCTTCGCATCCCAGTCGGTATCTCCGCCGAACGCATCAATGATGGTGCGCACCGGCACGTAAGTGACGTTATTCAAGATCAACGGAGCGACATCCAGCTGCTTCTTCTCTCCGTTCAGTTGAGCTGTCTTGCTGCCTACCGTCAATTCCATCGCAGGGCGGTTCAAGACCGCATCCGTTCCGGCCGGAAGCTTGACGATAAGATTATCGATCGCAACCGTGCCCTGCGGCACCCGTTCATCTTGATCCTCTTTTGGATTATATAAGTAAATGCGCTTCAGCTTCGCCGCGGATGACAGATTCAGAGCGGCCAGGTCGGCCTCTACCGTCTTCCAGCCTTCCCAGTTCACCGACTCCACAATACTGATGTAGTGCGCCTTAGAGCCATCGTGAATCTCCATACGCAAATTGTTGAAGCTGTTATCTCCATAGACATCCAGCTTCATTCCGCTCGTGCCGGCCGGCAGTGTGATGCCATTGCTGCCGTTCAGTTCCGCATAGGCGAACTTGTCGCCGCTTCCGGACGTCATGTCATAGGACAGCTTCAGCACCTTGTCATTGGCAGAGCGGCCGCCAAATCCGCCCTCCACCGTCACCTTGCCGGTTGTCGCGTTCTTCGGCAAGCCAGAGAACGATATCGGATAGTTGACCGCATTGAAGTCTTCCAGCTTCTTCTCCGCTCCCGGAGTGAGCGGAATCATCGTCCGCACGCCATCATAGCTCGCAATGGCATACCCGATCTTGCCGCCCTCTGGCACGGAATCGACTTGAAGAACGCCGTCGGTTACCGTCCCCTTGAATCCGCGCAGCTCCCATTCGACGGAACTGGTCGGCAGTGTTGCGGTACTGCCATCCTGCAGCGTCACTTTGACCGGCAGTGTGGCCTTCGTGCCGGCGACCAGAGGCGCCGAAGAAGCGGCGATGCGGATGTCATCGACCTGCTCCGCCCCGATAACCTGTACCTTCTGCGTCGTCTTCGCTCCGCCGGACGTCGCCGTTACCTCTGCGGTTCCGGACTTCATCGCGGTGAAGGCGGAGCCGTTCCATTTCAGCTTGTCATTGCTGGAGCTCCACTTGATGTCAGCGTTCGAAGCATCAACCGGATTGTAGTACTGGTCATAGGCCTTCAAGCTGAAGGTTGCTTGCTGCCCGATGAACAGCGTCTTGTCTCCGGCCAGCGTCATGCCCTTGACTTCTCCCTTCGGAGCCGTCGTATACACGCCGATTCCATTGACGACCGAGCGGATATTATTGCCGCCTTCCTTCGTCTCGAAGGTCAGCTTCGTCTCCGTCTCGCCCAGCGGGCGGTTGGCCATCGTCGTCGATCCGCCCCCATCCAGGTTGACCGCTCGCCATATGCCCACCTCTGCCAAGGCTTGCTGGAATTCCTTCAACGTCAATCCAGAGCTGATGCTGTTCGATTGAGCCGTTACGAGGTAGGCATAGCGCCCGTCCTTCGAGTAACCGATTGCCGTTCTCGCCGTTGCCGATCCGCCGCTGATTCCGCTCGTATCGCGGGTGAAGCTGACCGTCTTGCCATTGTCGACAAGCAAGGTGTGCCCGCTTATCATCATCTGGAAGGAGGAAGGATCAACCGACTGGCCATTGCTCTGCGCGATGAGATGATAGTTCGCCTCCACGCTCTCCCCGACCTGCAGATTGTTCCGCATGAACTGCGCCGCCGTTCCGTGACCGCGCAAAATGTACCCATCCTCCGGGACCTCTATCGGCAGCGCGCCCGATTCCGATATTTGTTCCACCACGCCGTTCCGGACCAGCGCCTCGGTAGGGGTCGTCGAGGTATCATTCGGGCGGACCGTTCCCTTCCATGCACTCGTATAAATATACAGCGCGTTGATATGGCTGTGCTCGCCGCCGGGCTCCTTATTATATTTCATCTTGTTGATTCCCGAGAGCGGGAACGTCTGGCCATCCGCCAGCTGGATGGTGCCATCGAACCGGTATTGATCGATAGTCGGCGTGCCGTCCTGCTTGACCGCAAAGGCATACATGCCTTTCAGCTCCGCCGGGCTCGTGATGAGAACCCCGTCATCAATCGAGGCTCCCATCGGCACGCGATCCGAGCTCATCATCCAGAAATCTCCGTTTACGCCGGCAACAGCTCCGGTTTCCTTCGTCATCCGCGTTACCGTCTGGCCTACCGCCGTCTGACCGTTCTGGCCCGTCATGACATCGAGCTTAATGTACGGATTTTTCAGATCTGCCTCAATAATATTGAGAATGGTCGTATACGTCTTACTATTGCGAACCGTCGTATATTGATAGGTTACGAGCTTCGCCCCCGAGGTGATAATCTCCTCGCTTAACTTCTTGAGCGACTGTACAGATCCGCTCGCTTCAACGACCGCCGGAGCTCCCCAACCCCAGCCGGCTGCCGGCTGCATCAACAGCGCTCCCGACAACACCAATACAACGGCTACCCGGACACCCGGGTGCCGCTTCGGCATCCGCCCATCGGATGCTTCGACTCTTTTCATGTTTCTACTCTCCCATTTCCTTGCTAGTATGTAATATAAAAACTATGAAGACAACACTACCTATAAACTCTATTAGAGGAAGCTCAAAAAGCCGCTTTTGATCACGATGCAGTACAGAAAGCAACTCGGCATCGAATCTTGCATTCACTCTCGAAGTCCACTGCTCATGTAGTCCTGCCTACATTCCGCTGCTCCTTCTTCGAGTTCTTGCAACCTTCTCGGTGCTGAAAACCAGCTTTTTGAACATACAACTATTACATATAGACGACTCTATTCTACTAAAAGTTGCGTTTCTGTAACCAAATATCCTATATTTCCCGGGACATATGACGACAAAAAGCCCCATCCTCTGTTCCCGACAAAGGATAGGGCTTTGAATTAGAGTAAATTAGAAGCTGATCGTAATATGATCGATGGAAAGCAACAACCGGCGCAGAAGAACAGCCGCTTGCGCTCTCGTTGCGGAACCTTTCGGATCGAATCTGTCCCGCTTCACGCCTTGAATCAGTCCCGATTGCACAGCCTGAGCCACAGTTGGAGCTCCGAGTCTCGTAATCTGCTTGCTGTCTTTGAATACGCTCAGCACCGTTGTTGTCGCCCGAGGCAGAGCATGTCCGGAAGCCTCCGACGCCCGCACCATCATCTGTGTCAGCTGCTCCCGGGTGATGCTGTCGTTCGGCTTGAAGGTACCATCCGGGAACCCGCTGATAATGCCAGCCTTTATCGCTGCGCCGATATAGGCGCCGTTGATAGAGGAATTGCTCACATCCGGGAAGCGTCTGGCCGCTTCTGCATTCGGTTCTAATCCGAGGGCCCGCGAGATGGCAACAGCGAATTCCTCCCGCGTAATCGGCTTGTTCGGCTCGAACTTCGTGCTGCTGCGTCCTTCCATAATCATCTTGGCCGACATCGCTATCATATCATTGTTAGCCCAATGGCTCGTCACATCGGCATAGACTTTGTTGCCAATCGTCAACGCGGCAAGCACGCTCTTCTTCACCTTGACTACAGCAACCGTGACCGTACCGGAGCGGTACAGCTTCGTCGGAAGATAGGCAAGTTGGCTGTTGCTCGTCTGATACTCGACAATCGCGGTCCGGTTGGCCGGTACCGAATCCGTCGTTCTTATTTTAATGACGGCTTCCATCTTCAACTCGGTCAATCCGCTGACCTGGCTGCCGGAATAGCCGTAAATCGTAAACTGATGCGCCTGCACCAACGCCGTCGCCTGCACCCGGCTCAACGCATTTACGATGTTGCCCTGCTGCGATTGGGCCGGCTCAATCTCGATCAACAGGTAAGAGTTCGAGATCGACCCTTTCAAGCTCTGCACGATCTGAATAATCGTATCGCGGCTAATCGTGATGCCGTACAGCGTGTTCCCATACTTGATGGCGAACACCACCGGCTCCGTCGTGATATAAGCGGAGTCGAATGCGCTCAACGGAATGGATACCCTTGCCGCTGTCTCTCCGGACGGCACTTCATACATCAGCTGCTTATCCGCGCCGCCCGAGGTTGCCACGAATTGAAATGCCGTCTTAAGTTTGTTCGCATCCAACGTATAGCGGTTGACCACTTGCCCGCTAGTGGCGCGGTCGGATGACTTCTGCGCTGCATCATCCACCAGCACGAACATGGACTCAATGAAGGACGTATCCTTCGCCAGCTTGACGAAATTGGCCCCTGCCAAGTCCTCCAGGCTTACCGTCACATTCATATTGCTGATCGCCTTAATCTCAACGCCCGATGTCGATCGGATCGGCTTCGCTCCGCCGGTATTATAAGTCACCGTCAGCTCATCCGCCTTCGCAGGAGGATTCAACAGCTCGATGGTGACCTTCGTGCCGCTAACAATCACTTGTCTGACCGACAGCAGTTGGCTGCCTGCACGGACATAGAATGGTCCGCCAGACGAGAACTGCATGCTCTCCAGCGTCTTGTTGAACGTCAATACGATCGAAGGAGAGGTCCAATTCGCCGATTGCACGACTGGCGTGTCGCTGTCCGTCGTATTGCCGACAGAGATGAGATTCAGGTTCACGGCGAAGTTTCCGTTTAGATCCTTTAGCTGGGGATAGCCCCGGACATAGGACACCGTAACGATATCAGTCTTGAGTACGGTCGATTGCAGCGTCAGGAATACTTTGTTCTCTTTAATTTCGACCTTAGTTACATACCGGGCCTTCTCATTCACTAGGACCGAGAAATGGCTTACCAACGGGATAGAGTTTATATCAAGCGCCTTATTATAGGTCAGCGTTAACCGATTCCCGGTAACGCCGGTC
Organism: Paenibacillus thiaminolyticus; assembly: GCF_007066085.1. Taxonomy (NCBI): domain Bacteria; kingdom Bacillati; phylum Bacillota; class Bacilli; order Caryophanales; family Paenibacillaceae; genus Paenibacillus; species Paenibacillus thiaminolyticus. The sequence goes on from NZ_CP041405.1 coordinate 3,284,280, forward strand.
TCCGTTAACTGAGGAGGCTGCTTATCATGAGTGTTGCGCACGAAGACACCCTCGAAGGCTGCAATTCGTCCTCCACGCGTATCCTCCAGCGGGTAACTGCCTGGTGTGTAGCTGACGTTCACGACTTCACCATCCGAGGCATACCGATTCAGGGTAAGGTAAATATATGACCCGCTATTGGTGATTTTATCGATGCCGACAGCAGAACCGTTGAACGTAACGGTGAACTGGCTATACGCGTTTGTGGATACGCTCTTTAACGACTCATTCAAGATAATGACTAATTTATCATTCGTAACAAAGCTCTCTCTTACATTCGTGAGAGAGGAAGTGACTTTATTCTCTACATTGCGGGCACTGAAGGCGGCAGCCACATTGCCCAATACATCTCGAACAAGCTTGAACTTCCCGGCATAACTAATGCGGACATCCTGCCCCACGGACACGCCGCTTTCCAAGGAGACGTATACATAATTGCCTGACGTATAGGCATTGTCTACCCGGCGCTCCTGATTGTTTACCGTCACAGTAAATTCATTCGCTGGCGGATTCGCGCTCGAATCCAGTGCTTTATTATACCGAATTTGTATAAGCGAACTGTTATACATTTTAATGTCTTCAACCTTAGGCGGATTACGATCCGTTACTCCGGTCGAAAATGTCCATGCATTGGTAAGCCCCTGGAATTCATTGCCCGATCGATCCTTTACAGCCCCGCGTGCAATATTTACGGTATAGACCGTGTTGTCCTGCAGCTTGCCGTTGTTGCCTTTCAGAAGAATCCATAACTCTTTTTCATTATTGACTCGGACGTCAATCGATTCCTTCACCGAACTTCCTTGCCGAATCAGCTCCACGCCAGAACCAGTATATGTAATCGGTTTATTGAATGTAGCGATAATTACATTCGTCACCGATACCCCGGTTGTATTCCGTGATGGATGAAAAGTTGTGATTGTCGGAGCAGAGGTGTCAACGGGAACCGTCTGAAAGCTCCAAGAATCAGCTTTTGTTGTAAAATAACCATCAGCATTGCGGAAGGCTCCCGCCGGTATTTCGACCGTATACGATTGATTCTGCTCGAATGACAGAGTGTTGGATTGAAGCGTAGTTGTACCGCCACCTGTTAAAGAAGTAACCAAAATTGTATGCTTAATCTTCCCATCGGAAGACTTGATCAATATTTCGCCGCTTCCTTGATAGGCAGGCTTATCAAACGTAAGCTCTAACCGCGTCGTTTGGGCTGCTCCCGCGCCCGGGGCCGGGACTCTTTTTACGATCGAAGGCGGAGTGGTATCTGTTCCTCGCCCCGTCTCAAAATACCATTTCGTTGCATCTGAAATCCCCGCTACCGGAGTGCCATCCAATTCAAGGAAAGCTCCATCAGGCATTCTGATATAATAGGCGGTCCCTTCATCCAACTTATACTTGATAGTATAGGCTGCTATAGTCCCATTTGATATTAACTCAAAGTCAGAAGCTCGAATTTCGGCAACAATTTTACCAGTACTTAATGAGACGATCTCTATCAATCCAGTTCCCGCTTTGACGGGCTGCTTGAAGGTAATTTCAAGACTCGGGGTAACACTAACCTCCTTCCCTTGCGGGGAATAGGATTCCACCTGCGGTTCGGACTTTACAGTAAAGGACCAGGCTTGCGCTTCATTAAATTTGTTGGTCGATTCAGTATAGAACATAAGCCGATCAATGGTAACATCATAAGTCGCCCCCCGCTCCAGAGGCGGTATGCCAGACAGCGTAAAGGTCTGGTTATTTGCCGTGGTTACAAGGCCGCTCCCATCCTTGCCGTCCCGCGAGAACTTCAACGGTGTTCCTCCGCCCCGTTTCGTGACGGTGACGAATCCGTTGACCATCACCATCGGTTGTTTGAACGAAAATTGGATCGGTGAGTTCAACGGGACAACAGGCTCCCCTGTCACGGTAATGCTCGGGTCTGTGACCGCTTCCGCTCGCACGATCCCAGGTCCCCATCCTATCGCTCCACTTATTAGTATCACGATGGCAAGTAAGGCTGAGAGCCATCTCTTCATTGCTATTTGCTCCTTTCCTTCCGAAAGACAGTTGTACTTTATTTGTCGGTCAGAAGGGGCCTTTTTTTTAGAACTAGGCAAAAGTTATCAACATACAAAAAAACCTTCCTCCACCCTATATGGCAGAAGAAGGTTCTCAAATCATTATGCCCCAGCTTGCTCCCGGAGCGCATCGGCTTTGTCGGTCCGTTCCCACGGAAGATCGACATCTGTACGTCCGAAGTGGCCGTAAGCAGCCGTTTGCTTGTAAATCGGACGACGCAAATCCAGCATGCCGATAATTCCGGTCGGGCGTAAATCGAAGTTATTTTTAATAAGTTCAACGAGCTTTTCTTCACTTACTTTGCCCGTGGCGTACGTATCTACACTGATCGACACCGGATTCGCTACGCCGATAGCATACGCCAGTTGGATCTCGCACTTATCAGCCAGACCAGCCGCTACGATGTTTTTAGCCACATAGCGGGCCGCATACGCCGCAGAACGGTCAACCTTGGTTGGATCCTTCCCGGAAAACGCGCCGCCTCCATGGCGGGCATAGCCGCCGTACGTATCGACGATGATTTTACGTCCGGTCAAACCAGCGTCGCCTTGAGGACCCCCAATAACAAAGCGTCCTGTCGGGTTAATAAAGTATTTCGTATTCTCATCCAGCCACTCAGCCGGCACGACAGGCGCAATGACCTTTTCACGAATATCTTTCTGAATTTGTTCCAGCGTTGCTTCTTCCGCATGCTGCGTCGATACGACAATCGTATCTACACGCACTGGCTTGCCATCCATATATTCAATCGTAACTTGCGTCTTACCGTCAGGACGAAGATAAGGCAGCGTGCCGTCTTTACGCACCTCGGACAGACGGCGTGCAATCCGGTGGGACAGCGCAATCGGCAGCGGCATTAGTTCCGGCGTCTCATTAGAAGCAAAACCGAACATCAAGCCTTGGTCTCCCGCTCCGATATTGGCTGTCTCTTGCTGCATTTCGCTTTCGTTACGGGTTTCAATCGCTGCATTCACCCCTTGGGCGATATCAGGGGATTGCTCATTGAGCGAGGTCAATACGGCACACGTATTATAATCGAAGCCGTACTTGGCACGTGTATATCCGATTTCCTTAATGGTATTCCGGACAATGGATGGAATATCCACATAATCCGCCTTGGTGCTGATTTCACCGATTACAAGTACCAATCCCGTCGCAACGGATACTTCACATGCAACCCGAGCGTTCGGATCATTAGCCAAAAAGGCGTCCAACACCGCATCGGAAATCTGGTCGCATATTTTATCCGGATGTCCTTCGGTTACAGACTCGGATGTAAACAGATGGCGTCCTTTCAATGACATAGGACTCGACCTCCTAACCCTTAATATGGCTCCCTTATGAGCAGCCTAAACAAAAAATGAACCTTTTCCTTGATGGAAAAGGTTGTTATACCAGCCTTCGAAAAATCATAATACTGTATTTGTCGGGTCCTGTCAATGAATGAACAAAAAGTTCTTCTGCCTATTTTTGCCGCAACGCATGGGTCACAAGACGTTTCGTAATTTCACCGCCAACAGAGCCTGCATCACGGGAAGTCAAATGCCCCCAATCATCGCGATGAGCTGCCGGTTGAGCCGGCATGCTGCCAAGCTCGGAAGCAAATTCCGTATCCATTCCCAAATGAGCGCCTTGATGAGCCACAGGCAGACCGAATTCAGCAGCTATCTCATACTTCATTTGATAAAGTGCGTTTTTGCTGTCAGGAACCAGCTTTTTTCTTGCCACGGAATGATTCCTCCTTCAGGTATCGGTATACCTATTATGCACATCAACAGTCGAACCACCCGCAGGAAATGTTGCCCGCTCTGCCAGCTCATGCTAAAAGTTACTCTGCCTTTTTGACTGATTCGTAAATCGTGTATCGCCTTTGAAGCACCCCATCGATCAAATTAGGCACGCAGATATTAAAAAAATCCCCTCGTGAGAGGGGATTTTGCGATAAATTACTCGCGGTAATTTTTGAGATTATATCTGCTGCTGTAGCTGGCCAATTTAATTCTTTCGTCTTGGAAGGAATCATAGAGAGACACTTGAAATGCTCCGTTCTCGACCTGTTCGAAGAAAGCATGGGATATTGATGTTGAGAACGATTTGTTTTTTCCTTCCGAAAGATCCTTGAATTCGATAGGAGGGGCTTCGAATTTGCGTCCACTCGTATCAGTAATCTCTAGGATTAATTTATGACCATACTCTCCCATATTATATTGCGCTTCACGAGTCAAGTCATACGTGAACTCAATAGACAAGCTTGGCGATTTACTCGCCGTTGCATAGAAGTTCGAAATCGTTAAGGTGTAAGGGAAGAAATCGAGTTTATTAAAGTCTTTTTTGAACGAAGGCTGCTGCATATCCAAATTCATCGCTACAGCATTTACGTAACCGTCGGACTCTCCTTTTGGAGGAGTTAACTTGTTTTCAGTAATTCCTTCCCCGATAACAAGCTGCATCTCTTTTGCATCAATGGAATTTGGAATTTTCGACCATACCGTGACAATATTATATCCTTGTGGACTTGTCGGGCCCTCAACTTGGGCAATGTTTGCTTTATAATATCGCCCGTCTTTCGTCCGGTAATAACCGACCAATTGCGACAGTGTTGTTTGCCGCTCTTCCAGACTCTTCATGACTAAATCAGTGTATACAACCTGCTCTACATTCCCTTTGTACACTTTGCTGTTCCGAGCCATAATATCAGCCTTGCGGCCTTGTGTCATCAAATTATGATAGGAGCCATATTCAACAACAGGTATCTCAGCTAATCTTCCAATATTTGTGAACTGGATCAATTGAGCGGCATCGGTTTCTCCGATTTTTTCCAGAAGCGCAATCTGAATTTGGGTGAAATCCAAATAGCTTGGAATTTTGGTCACTACATAAACATCCACTTCTTCTTTTGGCCCAATGATTAGGGTGCCGTTTGAACTAACAACCTGCGTTTTGCCGCTGATGTCTGCCGAATCCAATTTAAAGACACCCTCTAGGGCTGGCAGTTGTATTGTCTTGAACTCTTTATTGCGAATCTTCATTTTTGCCGATACAATATCCCCGTCTGTCCAAGGGAGTCTTTGCAGAGAATCAATAGATACGCCCAACGTTCCTTTGGAATGCTGAACATTATATTCTGTTCCGATTTTATTTTGCATCGTTTGCAGTTCTGGAAGCGCGTAGATTCCTTCCGGATATTTGAACTCGGTGTTTTTCTGCTCCGGATCGGATGGGCGGTTCATATGAAGCTTCAGTTCATCTGTACCAATTTCTGTAGATACGACAGCCGTTAACGTAATAGGACGTTTTTCCATTGGCTTCAGTACCATATTCTCCATCGATTTCGCTACAATCGGCACCGAAAATCCTTTTGGACCTCTCATCTCAAACTCATATTTTGGCACAGTAACTTCGCGATTGGACAAGTTTTCGAACATGAATGTAACCGAGACATCATTTTTATCATGGCTTTGGTTCGTCCAAGCTGAAGCTATTTTGGTGCTAACTTTAGACTCACCGATTGTAATTACTTTTTCACCATATGCTTTCACATTTGAACTGTTTGTTGTCGATTTGGGAAGAACGAAGGTGCCCACAGGAAGCGTAATTTTGGCTGTCTCATCTTCCTCAAGAACTTGCATCTCGAGCTTATCCACTTTAACTTTATTAGGGATCATGGTCATAAAGTTCAACGTTTTTTTCTCGCCAGGTTGAAGCTTATACTCTTTGCTCGAATTATCCGGTACGAGCGGATAGCTGTTTCCGTTCGCTGTTTTAACGACATATTTATAGGCTGGGTTTTCAAGCATCTTGAAGCCGGCATTCTCCACATTGACAGCAACGTTAACGTAATGATAGTCATCGGATGGGAAGATATTAACTCGACTGACACTTGTCTTTATCGGAATGTCATTCATCCGAATCGATTTATATTTCCCTGTTTGCGTTGCCGTTACATAGTTTGAAGGAATTTGAAACGTGCCTAATTTCTTTTCAAAGTTCGGTTGGCTAAAATCCCACTTAATGACATCGAATATCAAGTCATTCGCGGTAAGATGCTTAGCCACCTTGGCATAATAAGTCAGGGTAAGTGAAGATTGAGCAGGAATCGTCTTTTTCCCTTGATCTTTCGTAGTCAGATTCGTTGGGTACACCGTGTTGCTTTTCGTTCGAACTTTGGTCCAATAGTCGATTAAAGGAATACTTCTGGCTTCATTATTCGTATACGTAATCGTATACGTCAAAATATTGGCATCCTCTTGCTTGTACAAATTGACGTCGGTTAATTTCACCGAGCTTTTGGCTGTAACTTTTACCGGGCTTAACTTATCAAGCGTATAGACAGCGGCCGTAGGTTTGTTCGCTGTAGTTTTCGTTGACTGGGATGTATTCGTTGCTGTCTTGGCAGCAGCAGCATGAGTGTCAGGAGCAATAACGGAAAACGTGCCTAAAGCGAGGGATAACGATAATATAGCCGCTATCGTTCTGTTCTTATTCAATCTGCTTCCTCCTATGTATCCAAAATAATCTTATACCTAGTATAACGCATTTATGGAGGAGAAAGTTGCGATTTTTTAAGGGAATGAAGGGTTACAGTGTTGTAAGGAAGTGTTTTTTAGCCTTCAAAAAAAGAAAGCCCCATACTGGGGCTTTCTTTTACGTGCTAATTACTCCATGTAACCGTACTTTTCAAATCCTTTTACGTTACGGAAAGCTCTGTCGTGCAACACTGGAATGTCACCAGCATCTTTGAGTTTAACGGTGAATTGAGCATCCTTTTCAACTTTTACATCACCTGTTGTAAAGTTGACGTAGACGGATGTGGTTGCATTTCCTTCTACCAAGTCTTTACCCTCGAAATCAGTGACTCCCACAATCGTAGCTTTTGTAGGACCCTTTCCAATGTAAATTGTAAAGTATTCCGCGCCCGTACCAAGACGAGTAATGTCCGCATATACTTTGGAGTCCAGAGTCAGAACAGCTGAATATGTGTCACCTGTCACGGTATTCTTTTTGGTAATAGCTTCTGGTGCTTTTATTACTCTGATACTTGTTACTTCCGGCTTAATTTCACTTGTGATAGAAATGCTATCCTTGAAAATTGGGTTGCCGAAAGGATCTGTAGTACGATCATTAGTAACGTAAAGTCTAGCATTGTACATATCTACTGGCAATCTTTTATCCTCAAACTTCAGGGTAAGAGTTACACCATTCATTATCGCAGAAGTAGGAGTATACGTCTGGCCATCTGCCTCAACTCTGAAGTCATCTGCATAAGGGTAGTTCAACTTGCCAGTCATCTTAACTTTAATCTCTTCGCGGTCAACAACTTCTGCTGTACCTTGGACGAACTTAACTTGAGCATCGTCAAATTGCTTTGCTTCCAGAGTATAAGTATCGCCTTCTTTTAACCATTCGTCATCAGTATCTTTTACATAGCTAACTTTTACAGGAGCTGATTTTACCTTGTCACCATCAAACAAAGTCCCACGCTTCGCAGCAATACGAACTGTGTCTGGTTGAGTTAGAACTGGAGACTCAAAGTCATCTCCCAAGATCTTTCCATTGTAGGTATATTTCGCCTTGACTGTAGCGTCGCCTTCTCCACTCGTTTTCACCGCTTTAGGGAATTGAACGTAGAGATACTCTTCGCTAGATTCTTTAGTTGCCCAAACACGGAGGCCTGAATTATTTTCGTCTGCTTTGATAACTTTAGAGTATGGAAGCATTGTGTTGTTCACATATGCATTGTCTCTAATGTTATTGATTTCCAACGTATACTCGCCTTGATCCAAAGACTCAATCAAATCGAGAGTAACCTTTTTCTTGTTCTTCTCATCCACAGTTGGTGCCTTGAATGGGTTACCGTCAGAATTAAGACCAGCATGCTTGAACAACTTGCCGTCTTTGTTTTTCAACACATAGTTATCACGGTTAGTCGCAGTGTTTGCGTTCACTTCTTTGTTGAACGTAACAATAATCTTGTGTTCATTGTTTTTCACTTCAACTTTTTCAACTTCTGGACGTTCTGCATCCAAGGAAGGATTAACTTTGACGTCACGGTTAGCCTTATTATCGCTATAATCCGTTACGCCTTCAATGTAAACTGTGTTTTCACCAAGATACAAAGCTTTTTCTTTAGTGAATTTTACAGTTACTACATTGTCCTTGATATCTACAACGCCAGAGTTGTTGGAGTTGCCATGATAAACTTTGCCCACCGACCGAACTGTTTCGTTAAATTCGATTTCCAGTTCCATTGGATCTTTTGCTTTCGCAGATACGACTTCTGGAGCAGTTGTATCTTCAGAAACAGTGAATGTCGTATCGACTGGAGCAATTTTCAGACCGGAGAAATCTTCAATATTGCTAACCGACAATGTGTGCTCGCCTACCGGCAAATCAGCTTGCACAATAGCTACGTTTGGATAAGAGTAAGTCACACGTGCGCTTACTGCTTTTCCGTCAACTTTGTAGTTGCTTGAAGTGTAAATACCCGTTTTCTTGACCGGCTCGGAGAATACGACCTTAAATGCTTTTGTACCCAAGCCTACAACTTCTTTAACTTCAGGTGTTTTCACATCAATCGGCGTGAATTTAATCTTCTGATCGAAAGTTTTGGACTTATCTTCGTTTTGAACGCCCTTAACCTTCAATTCGATTTCTTTTTGGTTCTTCATTGTAGAAGAATCTTCTTCCGCAAGAAGGATCGTTACAGATTTATTGTCTTTAGACAATTTTACGCTATCGATGTTTTTCGCATCTTTAACTTCGTAGTTCTCTTTCTTCTCAGCGGACTTAGGATCTACAGTACCGTCAAAAGTAACAACTACTTCTTTCAGGTTTTCAGCTGTAACGGACTCGATTTTTTGAGCCGAAGTTACAACATAAGTAACCTTTGTAGTGTACTCTTTGCCTTTGTATTCGAACTTGATTTCAGTCTCTACATTGGCTTTCAGGGCTTCTTCTGCTTTCAGTTCGACTTTAACTACTTCCTTGTCGGACATAGTTACTTCAACATTTCTTGCGTCGATAACTTTAGCGGACTCAACTTTAGGTCCTTTCGAAGCTTCGTCAGCTGCGAAAACTGCTTCTACGAGTTGGCCGCGAGTTGCGTTCGCTTTAGGATTTGCATCCTTGGAGAACAGGCCTGCGTCAACTGCAGCTTGGAAGTAGTCCTTAGCCCAGTCAGAAGCGCTGTTTTGGGAGCCTTCAGGGATATCGTATTTATATCCAAGAACCAAAACTTTAGCAGCTTCTTGAACTGTGATGTTGTCGTTCGTACCGAACAGTTGCTTCGAAGTGTTGATGCCTTGCATCAAGCCTTCAGCAGTAACTGCTTCGATGTATTTAGCTGCCCAGTGCTTAGGACCGTAGTTCTTGTCCTTGTAGGAGTACACGCCTTCTACTTCTTTCAAGCCGAGAGCTTTAACAACGACTCTCGCGAACTCAGCGCGAGTCGTGTTTTGCTCCAGTTTTGCATCGTCAGTTCCTGGGAATCCTGCAAAGATACCAGCATCTTTCAAAACGTCGAATTTCTCTTGTGTCGTCTTAGCTGCATCGGCACCGAAAGCTACGTTAGCGAACATGGAGAACGCCATAGCCACGGAAAGCAGCAGCGCCAATCTTTTCTTCATAACCTTTTTGTCTCCTCCTCTAAATTGCTTCGTTTGTTGAGAATCTTGCTTAGAAGATTGATAGCTCATTTCCCTCATTCGCCGATTCACCCCCTTCCCAGAGTAAGAGCGAATTGTATTCAAAAAATAAGTCTGCAACATGGGACATGCCACAGAAACTAGTAAACAAATGAAAATAAATAGAAATGCTCATACTACTCTAGACATTATACAATGACAAACGACTAGCGTAAAGCATATTTTTGTGAAATACAGGGAATACTAATGAATTTATCCCTTTGTTTTTCAACTTCATGTATATAAACGCGCGTTGCTCGAAAAAGTTGCGGCTTCTAAAAAAAAATCTCAACTTTTTTAGGCGCTTCATGAAGTCTTCAAAAAACACTGCTTGTCCGCCATGCCTAGAGCATGGCTCTGCTCCACATTCCGCCGAGTTCCTTATGTACGAAGTTATGTAAGCAAGAACCATTCGTTGTCACAAGTGACAGTATAGCGCGATTCATTCCATTCGTCACGGGCTAATGTTTACCAACGAGTGTAAGTTCACCCATGAACAACAATTTCGCACAGCGCCTCACAGAATTGGGGACAATTGCAGATGAAGAAGAGCCGAAGCGCAGTTCGGCTCTTCCCTCCATTACCCGTAGCAGGCACGGGGCAAACATCACCAGCTTATTTCACTTTACCCAAAATGCGTTCGCCCATGACTGCGGCGTCGGCTCTCGTAAGATTCGACTTCGGATCGAAGCGGTAGGTCGGCTTCTTCTGGCCTTCCTGCATCTGATTCGGAATACCGTTGATGATGCCGGCCTTCGTCACGGCGAGAATAGGGCTTATGCTATAGTGATCGATGAGATTCGCATCAGTAAACGTCTTCTGCAATTTGGCGAGATCCTTATCCGGATCGCCAATCTTCAAGTTCAAAGCGCGCGAAATCATCACAGCAGCTTCTTGACGGGTCAGCTCGCCGTTCGGCATGAACAGACGCGGAGCGAGACCGCGGACAATCCCTTTGCGGGCGGCCGTCTCAATATAGCGGTAATCCCACAGCAGGTCCGGAACCTCGTAGTTGATCACATCATCGAAGGTCAAGTTGTCCTCATCGTAATCCAGCGGAATATTCAACATCTTCACGAGCATTGTCGCCATTTCGCCGCGCGTAATATTGTCATATACCCCGAACTCATTCAAGTTCTTCGCCTTCATGAAGCCGCGGGACATCATCAGCTCCAGGCTCTTGCGGGCATATTTATGCGAAATAATATCGTCATAGCTATAGCGGACCGCGAAGACGGCATAGTAGCCGAAGCCGTCGAACGGCGCCGTAATCGTCTTTTTCTTCGTATCCAGCTTGCCGCCGAGATTCTCCCAAAACTTGTTCGTATTGTTCCAACGCCATACGCCGACATTGCGCGCATGCTCGTTCACGATATTCGGATCATATTTAATCGTAATCGTGCCGCGTTGGGTCGGCTCCATCCACATCCGGTCGCCGCGTTCGTAGAACTTCTTCGCCTCATCATAAGGATGCGACGGGCTGACCAGCTTATAGTCCTGATTCAGAACGCTGTCTTCTGTGCTGAAATATCCCGCGTCGATCCAATAAAGACTGGAACCGAGTCCGAAATGCGCCTTCGGCAGCAGCATGGTGCGCGCTAATTCATCCGGATCGATCCGCCGCAGCTGGCCGTCCAGGAATTCATCGCTTCCGCCGGTTACCGGCTTGCGCACGCCGACCTGGTTCTCGCGCGTAATCGTCCGCCCGTCATCCGGGTCGGCGATGCCGAACAACAGATTCTGCTTGTCGAACAGTTGGATTTCCTTCGGCGTCTGACCCGGTTTAGGGTTCATGTCGCGGAGCATCGTGCCTTTCGGCAGCTGCACGACCAGATCCCCTCCGAAGGTGGACAGCTTGCCGTTCTTGCCGATCGTCGTCTTGTATTGAGCACCCGGCAGCGCGGCATCCGCATAATTAACCTCGATGGTGCCGTTAATCTTTTGCTTTCCCTGCACAACCGTAAATTTGATCTTATTCAGGCCTTTCTTGAGCGTAGTCTCGCCCCGGAAAATATCCTGCTCGCCCTTCACCAGCTCCTGCTTGCCGATAAGCACCTGATCCGCGCCTTCCGCACGAATACTTACCATTAAGAAGTTCTGGTTCACGACACTCTCGTCCGGCAGCTTCGGAGACAGGATCTCGAACGTGTTCTGTTCGCGCGTAATCTCGAGCGTCTGGCGGGCCGTCGTAACCCCTTTACGCACCTCGACGGTGACGTTCTTCTTGCCGGAAGTCGGGAACTCCAGGCTGTGCAGCAAGAACAAATAGGACCCTGTCGTCGTATTCTGTTCCTTGAACAGAATCGCCGGATTCGTATTCGGACTGCCGTTAGCAAAATCGCCCTCGCTCAACGTCGTAATCAGTTTGCCATCGATATACACATTCATCGAAGTTGCGTTCTGGATTTCCATCCATACGTCAGCCGAACGCTCCTTCGTGACATACTCATAATCTTTAATGAGCTTAAATTTCTGTTCCGTATCTTCCTTGTTCGGATTGGTCGGATCCTGCGCCGCCGGCACCGGATACATCTTCACAATCGCCGGAACATCCTTCGAGAAGAAGAATACGGTAATCGTATAACTGATCGGAACCCCATTCGCTACCCCGTCGAACGTAATCTTGTTCGGGCCTGCAACCAAGTCGCCCAGAGGGTGGGTGAATTTTCCCGTAGCGGTATCTACGTTAGTAAGATCCTCTTTTTTTCCGTTAAATGTAATGGTGAGCTTTTTCAATTCATCCCCGTTCTGCAGATTGAAATTGATAAGCTGCCCTTGAATCTCAGGCAGGCCATTCGCCATATCGAAGGTCTTGCCGTCATGCACGTTCGTCAACTTAATGTATGGACCTGGAGAATAGCTTACCTTAATCTCGTAAATCTCCCCGCCGACCTCGATTTTCAGCGTTTGATCCCCGGCCGGCATCGCATCGATCCGGATCACCGGCTCGCCGTTAACGGTTTTTAGATCAGGATTGCTTTGGAATTCGGTGGTCCCCACCTGCTTGCCATTTTGCCAATCGGTGATCTTAACTGGCTGACCATTATAATTATTCAGGTCCAGCTTCAGATACAGCGGCAGCTCGAACACCGTGCTGTTCTGCGCGAACGTCGCTTCGGCGCCGAACGACACCGTGTTTCCGCTCTCCTGCGGATTGAACAGCTGCTTCACGCCCAGGATCTCGGCCGCATTCGCGTCTCTGACCGTGAAGTGATTGTTGAAGACATTCGTTTTGCCGTCATAGGCGACCTTTAAGTTCAACTTATATTTCCCGGTATCGGCCGGAGAAGCTGTACCAGCCGTCTCATATTCATAAATGATATAAGTCGAGCCCTCTTCCTTCTTCGTCACGTTCATGATGCTGGTCTCATTGAAAACTTCGGTACCGTCACTATTCTTCGTGATGGCCACATCGACGGTAGGCGTCCCAGGCGTGTTGTTCTGCTGCGCCTTCGGCACAATGAACTTCCCTTTGACCGTGCCGCTCACCGGAGCGGACACATAGTGGTTCGCCGTCGCGTCAATCGCGCTGGTGCCGATGAAGGTGTCATAGCCGGTAAGTACGCCATTGAACGAGATAACATGGCGCGTAATCGTATAAGTCAGGTTGCCGTTGGTGGCTACGATGACAAGCTCGTTCAGGCCGGGCTGAAGCGCAATCCCGGAAGATACGAACATGCCCGCGCCGCCGTTGAACATTTGACGCCCGTTGAGGGTTACCGTCGACGCGTTCGGCGCCTTCAGGGACAGGGACGCGGTGTCGCCTTTCACAATCAGCGGCACGCCGGACTCGAGAATTCTGCCATCCGACAGCTTAATATCCGAGATAGCCGGCGCATTGCTGAACTCTACAAAGGCGCTCGCCTCTACGGTGTTACCATTTGGCCCCAGACCGGTGATCGTTACGATATTCAAGCCGGTCTTCAGCGGAACCGCGCGGAAAATAAACGAATTGCCGGTAATAATCGGCTTCACATCGGTTCCGTATGTCGTGTGCTCAATCTTCCCGTTTACTTCCAAATCAACCCGGTAGCCGATCGAGCTGGAGGAGACCCCGTTAAAGGTTCCTTTCACTTCAACCGTTTCGGTATTGACCTGGGTCGGATGTTCTTTGGCTGTGCTCAAATTATCAAAGTGAAAATATCTGGCACCATCTTGATCTGCCGCTCTGGCCGTATCCAGCGGAATCGACGCGGATATCAGCGCAACGACGAGCAGCAAGTACAATGGTCTAAGCCACGCACGCATTGTATCGCCTCCATATGACTGTATTGATTCCAAACGCTACATACCCCTTTTTATCGGTTCCGCATCGCATATTTTTTAGACAAATTCCAAAATCGAGTTAAATTATTGACGAAAAACTATCGCCCGGCGCATTGGCAAAAAAAGCATAAAAAAGCTTGCTCCACAACCGGAGCAAGCTTGGTTCTAACTACAACGCGATTCGATTATTTCGACCGCGAATCCGCATTCGCCTTCACGCGCATGCGATGAATCATATTCAAGAGCGGCCGCTTCGTCTTGCTAACGATGCCGATGACCTCAGCGCCGAGCTGAAGCGAGACAATCAGAATGCAGATGACGACAAACGTTACCCAGTTCGCATCATGCGAAGCCGCCACCGACTGAATGATGGCAAGTACGCCGAAGAACGTGGCAATGGCATAGATGATGAGCACCGTCTTGCGGTGGCTGAAGCCCAGCTCGCGCAAGCAGTGATGCAAATGCCCCTTGTCCGGTGCGAAAATCGGCTTCTTCTGCACCGCTCTGCGCACGATCGCGAAGAACGTGTCCGACAAAGGAACGCCAATAATCAACAGCGGCGTAATAAACGATACGATGGCAATCTGCTTAAAGCCGAGCAAGGACAATACCGCCAAGCTGAATCCGAGGAACAGCGATCCGGTATCCCCCATAAATATTTTCGCCGGGTGAAAATTGAAGAACAAAAACCCGATAATGCTGCCAAGCAGCACGGCACACAACAAGATAACCATCGGATTGCCCATGAAGACTGCCATGACGAGAATGGTGGCAATGGAAATGGCGGATACGCCAGCAGCCAACCCGTCCAGCCCGTCAATCAGGTTAATGGCGTTCGTCACGCCCACGATCCAGAAGATCGTCAGCGGAATGGCAATCCATGATTCGATATTCCAATACTGGTCGCCGAACGGCACGTTGACGAAGTCAACCGTCAGATCGAAGCCGAACACGACGACGCAGGCGGCGATGATCTGGCCGACCAGCTTCACCTTGGCACTCAATTCAAAGCGGTCATCCAGCGCGCCCGTCAGCACGATAATGGCGCCACCGGAGAGCAACGCCCATATTAAGCTGGAATCACGGTGTCCGAACAATATATCAGGAACAAATAATGCCAATAAACATAACGTGATAACAAAAGCAGCAAAAATTCCTAAGCCGCCCATGCGCGGCATAATGCGGGTGTGCACTTTACGTGCATTGGGCACGTCGACTGCACCGACTTTTATCGCGAACTTCTTAACTAGCGGCGTCAAACCGGTGGCCAGCAGCAAAGCAACCAGTCCACCTACTACATATACGGTTATCATCGGTTGTTCCAACCCCCATTTATGGTACCGGATTGAATTATACTCCGTTCATAAGGGAAACACCAACAGCAGATTATGGAGCATTCTTACGAAATCATAAGCATAGGCTCCATTTCATTGCACTTTTGTCACCTTATCTTTATCGCGTATCACTTTCCAAGCGAACTTCGGCAAGGCCAGCATTCGGCCGAAGCGCTTCGGCTCCCGAAGCAGGCGGTAGAGCCATTCCAGCCGCAGCCTCTGCATCCATGCCGGGGCGCGCTTGCTTCTGCCGGAGATGACATCGAAGCTTCCCCCGACGCCCATCATTAACGGAACCTTCAGCTCATGCCGATACTTCGCAATCCACGGCTCCTGCGTGTCAAGCCCGCGGGCGACGAACAGAATATCGGGAGCGGCCTCGCGGATGGACTGAATGACCGCCTCATCCTCCGCTTCGCCGAAGAAGCCGTCACGCACGCCGGCGATCTCGACCAGCGGGTATTGCTGACGCAACCGTTCCGCTGCGGCGTGAACCACGTCAGGCGCCGCGCCGAGGAGAAAGACCTTCCAGCGGCGCACCTCGCCTGCCTTCATCAGCTCATGCAGCAAGTCGAAGCCCGTGACCCGCTCCGCGACCGGATCGCCTACATAGTTCGCGGCCCATACGATGCCTGTCCCATCTGGAATGATGAGATCGGCCTGCTTCATGACACTCATGAACTTAGGATTCTCCAATGCCTCCATCACCATGATCGGATTGGCTGTAATCAGTTGGATCGAATGCCCGCTTTCCATTACATTCCCCAGACAGGCAACCGTATCCTGCATATTCAGCTTCGAAAAGCGGATTCCATATATAGACACAGCAGGTATTTTCGCCAGACTGTCGATATGGCCCATCATGCATCACCCACTTTATTTCTTCTCATGCAGCTTGCGGACGATATGTTGCGCAGGCGTCATCGCTTCGCGCTTCAATGCTTCAATCGCGTTCCGATGGTCCTCCCGCCAGTCGTCTGCACCATCCAGCAGCTTCACCAGTTCATCAGCCGCAGCCTCGCTGTCGAGACTGTCCGTCGAACCGGCCGCCGTCATGCCAAGCCGGTGGAGGAACTGGTCAATCTTCGGATCATAGGATATGCCAACCATCGGAACCTCCTGAGAAGCGGCATAGATGAGCGAATGCAGGCGCATGCCGACGAGCGCGCGGCAGCGGCTGACCTCGTACAGCATCGCCTGCGGATGCTCCTGAGCGGGGCACAGGCTCATCACCGAGCCGCCGCCCCCCGCCTCTTCACCTTGGGCGGAATCCGCATCCCCGTTCCAGGCAGGAACCTCTTCCCGCAGCAGGTCCATGACATACTGCGACGCTTCCGTATCGGCCTCCCCGTGGAACGGGAGCATGCGCAGATGCACAGCCCGCTGGCGGGCCGCCTGCTCCAGCAGCCCCGCTATCGCCCGCATATCCGAGCGATCTTCCTTCCAGAAGCGGAGCGATACGCCCACGATCGGACGGCCGGCCGTATCGAAGCCCTGCCCGTCCCCTTCCGCATGCGGTCCGTTCTCCCTCATGGCTCCCCGGCCTTGTGGAAGCTCCAGCCCCATGACCGGGTCGGGAACGACATCGATGCGTTCCCGCCCCACGCCCATGCAGGCCAGCAACTCCGCCGACTCCGCATCGCGGACGGACAGATAAGCCGACTTGTTGAACACGCGGCGGATATAAGGGTAGAAGGCCTGTCTTCCGACCGGCCCCACCCCTTGCGCGTAAATGAAGGTCGGCTTGCGGAACCACTGGGCCAGCTTCAATACCGCCAAATAATACGGTATCGTCTTCCAGCTTGTCGCATCCTGCAGCAGACTGCCGCCGCCGCTGATCAGGCCGTCGCATTCGCGGATCGCGCCGAGCAGCTCGACGGGCTTCATCCGATGCGCGGCTTGCACCCCGTACAGCCTGGAGGTCGCCACCGGATCGCCCGATAGCACAATCGGTTGAATCCGGAGGCCCTCCTCCTGGCCCGCCCGCTCCAGCGCGGTCAGAATCGAGAGCAGCACGGCCTCATCCCCGCTGTTGCCGAATCCGTAATAGCCGGACAGCGCTATGCTTCGAACTTCGGCCGCCATGACTCCCAACACCTTTCAATGATAGTCCAGATCAGCACGAAGATAAGGGCGACCACGATGCCAAGCCCGATGCCCAACACCGTGCGAATCAGCGAAATCATGACCGGAGTATGGATGTGGGCGAACGTATCCACCATGGACAGCTGGCCAATGGAGCCGATGATGAACAGATAGACGCCGAAGCGGTAGCGATACGCAATGAAGGCGCCCGCAATCAGCAGCGGATGGGCCATCAGGAACTCCTTATTGCGCGGACGGACGCCAATCGTATTTTCGAGCAGGGCCCGGAAGGTCGCTTCTCCCGGAAGCAGCGTTCCGGCATTGCCAGTGCGGGACAGATAGAACAGCCCAACCCCACCGACGATACCCAAAGCCACGACCCACAGTACGGTAATCGGCGTGAACAGCCAACGTTTGCCTTCCTTAAACACCGATTCGCCCCGATACAGGAACACATACAGCGCAGTCAGCACAATCGGCACGAAATGCAGCAGGCTGACGCCGCGGAACTGCTCCAGCACCAAGCTGTACGTAATGTTGTTCAACATCGCAATCACGAACGGAACCGCCATCAGCGACAACACCGTTGTACGAAGGAACAATGCGAGCGCTTTGGCCAACCGGGCTCCCCCCGCGGTAATCGTCGGGCTCATATCAACCCGCCGGACAGCAAGCACCATCGCAATCGTCGGCGCGCTGATGGCGACTCCCAGGGCGAGCGCCTGCTCCAGCAGATTCGGCTTCAGTACGAACAAGCCTGCGCTGCCGATCAAGCCGATAAGGAAGGCTGGCAGCATCACATAAGGAACGAAGAACGAGATCATCAGCGCGATCAGCGCGACTCCGCCGATAAGAACCAGCAGCTTCGCGTAACGCTGCCATGGCGCGTCGACGACATGGAACGCTTCCGCCTGCCCCAACGTATATCCATTGGCTTCAATCGAAGCAATGGCATGGCCCGGTTCCTTCAAGCTGTGAACCATATTGTCAATCGAATTGACGATTTCCGCTTTGGTGAAGTCTTTCTTCACCCCGATATTGAAATAAATCATCCGAATATTGCGGTCCTTGGTCGCGAGAGACAAGCGATCACCCAGCACATCCGGCTCATTGAACGCTTCCTGATCGGTAATGGAATGCAGGCGGATGGCATTATAGTCTGTCAAATACGCCAGCCTCTTCATTCCTTTTTGCTCCACCTTCAATCCTTCGATGGCGGCAATCGCGATATCATATTTTTTCAACAAATCAGCAAATGCAGTCAGGCTATTCATTTCCAGATCATCATTGAACCCCTTGACCGACTCGCCGTCGAAAATAATGGTCTTTACGCCGATATCGTGATAGCTCTTCAGCAGCGCATCCACCTGCTCCTGATTGTACGGGAGCGCGTCAGACAGCCGCGGCACAATGTGGAAGCCTTTGGCGAGCAGCTGCTCAACCGCAATCGGATCCTGCGGCAGCGGCTTCATGGACGCGCTCTCTACAGGCGCCTCGATAATAAGGCCATTTCTCCCGCTCCACAAGCGCACATTTATATCGAGACCGAGGAATGTTTTCTCGATCATCGGGGACAGCTGCTCCGCATACTCCGGACTCGTGAAGAGCAGATATGTATAATTTTCATTAAGAGGCGGCGTCTTCTGATCAAGCAAAGCCGCATCCTGAGAGTTATACAGCAGGACGCGGTTGGCATTGCGAAGCTCGGCCAACGAACTCTCGAACATGGCCATCGATACGACGCCGGCTTCCTTCAACCGATCAAGCTGTTCATTCATATAATTCGCCGGCTGAGGCGCGTAAGCGGCAGCCTCCACCAGGTTGCGATAATTCACGATCAATTCAACTTGATTCGATGATTGCTCCGTCTGAACCCGCTGGACAGCAACCGGTATGGCAGCCACCAATCCGACGATGACAAGCAGCCACAGCCACTTTTTCATGCGGCGGTTCCATCTTTCCAACTGTTGAAACACGAAGTTCCCTCCTTAATCCAATACCGGCACGGATGTCTCATGTCGACAAAGCCCGCCCAGACCCGAGAGCATATGACCTCGTTCGACAGGAACAAGACATAACGAGTCGATCACGGATCGCTTATCGTATAGAATAACCGAACCATGCCGAATCATTGCATGAAGATCCCGATTCCGTACCTTTCTTCTAAGTGCGGTCCGCCAGCGCGAACATCAACTCGCCTTCCGCGACAACCTGGTCACCCACCTTTGCTACGGCTTGCCCTTTGCCGACGCTTCCTTTCAGACGAGTAATCTCGACCGACAGTGTCAGCGTATCCCCTGGCACAACCTGCCCGCGGAACCGGAAGTGATCGATGCCGGCGAAGAAGGCCAGCTTCCCCCGGTTCTGCTCCAGCTTCAGAATCGCAACGGCCCCGACCTGAGCCAACGCTTCCACAATCAAGACGCCAGGCATGACCGGATAGCCCGGAAAATGTCCGGCGAAGTGCGGCTCGTTCATCGTGACATTTTTGATGCCGACCGCCCGCTTGCCTTCTTCCAGCTCCACGATCCGATCCACCAGCAGAAACGGATAACGGTGAGGGATAATTTCTTGAATTTGCTCAATATTCAGCATGTGTACATGCTCCTTTCGATAAAATTAGGACTCGCATGAATAAAAGCGGTCCTTCCCGTCTACACTAACATCATCCTTCATGACTGCAGGCGTGAAGGTTAAGATAGAGAGCTTCCCCAGCGGCGAGGCGCTGTTACGGGAGGCTCTT
Organism: Paenibacillus thiaminolyticus; assembly: GCF_007066085.1. Taxonomy (NCBI): domain Bacteria; kingdom Bacillati; phylum Bacillota; class Bacilli; order Caryophanales; family Paenibacillaceae; genus Paenibacillus; species Paenibacillus thiaminolyticus. Next base: position 3,304,484 of record NZ_CP041405.1, read on the forward strand.
TGTATTCTCATGGGTGTGAACACGCTCTTGTCGTCTGCAGGACAGACGGGTTAATGCCGGTATCCGGCCTCTCTCTAAATGGTTACAGTTTTTCGCTGCCTTTTTGTCTCGCGAGGCATGGGCTCACCGCCGTTTATGCTTCGCTCTTTCGGTTCACACGGATGACGAGAACGAGATACATGAAAGTCGTGACGAAGGAGAACAGAATGACGCCCCATAGGATGGCATGCGCTTGCGGCCATTGAAAATAAATGAACAATATGGCGATATAATACAATACCGTCGTCAGCTTGCCCATCCAGTTGGCGGGAACCGTCCGCTTGCCTTTGAAATGCATCAGCGCCGCTCCCGCGATCATCCCCGCATCGCGCACCAGCATCGCCAGCGCCGCAGCGATAGACAGATCGCCGGCCCACAACAATGACAGCATGACCGTCAGCATCATCAGCTTGTCCGCCAACGGATCAAGCATCATCCCTACCGAAGTCACCATATTATGCTTGCGGGCCAGATATCCATCGAGAATATCCGTAAGCCCCGCCAACAGCCAGATTCCGAATGCGGCGAACCGCTCACCGAAGAAGAACAAAGCCAAAAAGACGGGGATAAGAACGAATCGAACCATGGTCAGCGCATTAGGCAAATTCAAACGTAAGACCCCCAGTTCCCCCCATATTACAGTTCCTCCAACTCATTATACATGCCTGTTATTAAAATGAAAACCGCACACAGCTCAAGCGCAGAACGGGCCAAATCGGCGCCGGAAGCCGACGAGAGAGAGAAAAACACATAAAAAACCCCGCCAAAGCGGGGCCGACATCAGGCAAACACCAGTTGAAACAGGTGTCTCCACGTATCAAAATTGAGCGCTTCCGCTACCGTGCCCTTACCTACGACGACGTATCCGGTGATCAACCCTGCAATCAGCGTCAACACGCACGTCAGCGGAACAATAACCAGACGGACCAACCATTTGACCGAACTGCGCGACTTCTTTTTCGCGGTTCCGTTGGATTGTCCCTCTGTTTTCTCTGTATTATTACGGCGCTGCGGCTTGCGTGCGGCCGTCCGCTCCGCCGCTCCATGAGCCGGCCTCGGTGCACCCGCATTCCTTGGCTCCCGCGGAACCGTCTCCTCTCCCCGTCTGCGCGCAATGCGCTGCAGCGAGATATCCTGCTGCTCCGGCTCGTAACCCGGCAGCTTCTTCCCGTCACTCATTGCTATTCACCTGCTTCATTACGCACGCAGACTATTGGCCAGCCCCCACATCGCATCACCCGACATCAATGCCCGCGAAGCCAACTGATAGGCCCGCTGCGCCTGAATCAAATCCGCCATCTCGTCCACCATCGACACGTTCGATTCTTCCAGCATGCCCTGCATCACATAGACGTGGGGCGCATTCGGATCTGAACGATCCCCGGTCAGATTCAAGGTCTCCACGATCGTGTTCCGGTCGGCTCCCTGCGGCAGCACATACAGATTGTTCTCCGTCTGCACGAGCAGCTCCGGCTTCAGCGGCCGAACCACCTTAATCTGTCCGAGCTCCTCGTCCGGCTCGCCTGTCTTCACGCCGAACACCCGGCCGGCCTCATCGATCTTCATCTCATAGCCCGCCGGAATGCGAATCTCCGTATCGTTGGTGCTCATGACGGGATGACCTTCAGCGGAAGTAAGAATCCGTTCATCCTCATCTATTATATAATGGAAAGAACCTTCGCGCATCCATGCCGTTCCGGTTGGGGTCCCTACTTCGAACAACGCGTTCCCCTGCAAGGCCACATCAGTGCTGACTCCGGTATGCTGCAGCGAGCCTTGGCTCATGTCGCGGCTCAGGTCGGTCAGCATCGAGCCGTATCCGAGCGTATATCCCATCGGGGTGACCCGCCCAGGCTGCCGGAAGTCATCATTATGCTGCTGCACGTTGGTCAGCACGTCGGCGAAGGATGCCGTCTTGCGTTTGTATCCCTTCGTATTCAAGTTCGCCACATTGTCCGCGATGATGTCCAGCTTCCGCTGAAGACCATTCATCGAGACTGCAGCCGATATCATTGTCTGATTCATGTCGTTCCTCCCGCCCTGGCGTTAGACTCGGCCCACTTCATTGACCGTCTTGTCCAGCGTTCTGTCATAGAACTGCACAACCTTCTGATTCGCTTCATAGGCACGGTATGCCGTCATCATATCCACCATCGATTGTGCCGGATCCACGTTGGAACGCTCCAGCACGCCTTGGCGTATCTCCACGGCATCGCCTGCCGCCACCGGGGTAGACTGGGCGGCGCCTTCCTGCAGCCGGAAGCGGCCATTGCCGGCCCGAAGCAGATCATTCGGATTGTCGATGCGGCTTATAAGCAGATCTCCGCCTGCGATCGCCGTGCGGGTCCGGATATCGAATAATTGTCCTTCGCCGTTCACCTGGATGAACTCCAGAGCTTGTTCATTCTCCAGGACGATCGGCGCATTATTGCGGTTGAGCACCAATGAACCATCTGACGTGACCAGTTCATTTTGCGCATTCATATGAAAACGGCCGTCACGGGTGTACATGATCTCATCCCCGGCCTGCACCGTGAAAAAAGCTTCCGGCTGGAATACAGGATTGCCGTTCGCATCCTGGCCCTTGCCCGTCGCATCGAAGGTAACGCCTGGCACCTGGATATCGGAGAGCAGCGCGAAGTCGCCCGGTTGCTTCGTCTCCAGCAGATCGCCCTGCATAAAGATCAAGCGGCTCTCTTCCGCGAAGACGCCCGTGTTCAGCCGGCCGATCGTCTGCCCTTGGGCCGGATCGTTGCCCCTTAAGGTCAGCAGCATCTCAGGAAAGGATCGGCTTACTTCATTAACCGCCTTATACCCTGGTGTCTGCAGGTTAGCCACGTTATTCGTCACTGTGTCATGCCGGCGCTGCTGGGTAACCAGACCCGATGCAGCGGTGTATAATCCTCTAATCATGGAAGCTCCTCCCGTAACTGTAGACAATATACCTTGTATATCGGATTATAGGAACCGTTTCTTAATGACTTTATCCAAATTATCGAGCATCATGCCCGTTCCCTTGACGACGCAATGCATCGGATCTTCTGCGATCAGCACCGGAACCTTCAGCTCTTCGGCCAACAGCTCGTCCAATCCGTCCATCAGCGCGCCTCCCCCGGTCAGTATCACGCCGCGATCGATAATATCCGCCGACAATTCCGGCGGTGTCCGTTCCAATACCGATTTGGCGGCTGCCACAATGGAGGAGATCGGATCCCACAAGGCTTCACGCACTTCATTCGACGTAATCGTCACCGTATAGGGCAGGCCGGATACCATGTCTCGGCCCCGGATATCCATCTCGCGCTCATTGCCGGATCCCGACGGGCGAACCGTACCGATGTTGACCTTAATATCTTCGGACGTGCGCTCCCCGATCAGCAGCTTGTACTTCTGCTTGATATAGCGCATAATCGCGTCATCGAACTTGTCCCCCGCGACTTTAATAGAAGAGGCGGTCACGACATCCCCCATGGACAACACGGCCACGTCGGTCGTTCCGCCACCGATGTCGACGACCATATTGCCGCTCGGCTGGAATATATCCATGCCTGCGCCAATCGCCGCCGCCTTCGGCTCCTCTTCCAAAAATACTTCCTTCGCGCCGCTCCGCTCGGCCGCTTCCCGGATCGCTTTCTGCTCAACCGAGGTAATGTTCGTCGGGGCGCAAATCAGAATCCGTGGATGCGAGTACCATTTGCGGCCGCCGACGCGTGAGATGAAATGCTTCAGCATCGTTTCCGTAATTTCAAAATCGGCAATAACGCCGTCCTTTAAGGGACGGATCGGCACAATATTGCCCGGAGTCCGTCCAACCATTCTTCTCGCTTCTTCCCCAACGGCTAGCACCCGCTTGGCATCGCTCTCAATCGCCACGACGGCCGGCTCGTCGAGCACAACCCCCTTCCCCTTGACATGGATCAGAACGTTCGCCGTCCCTAAGTCGATTCCGATATCCTTGCTTAGCATAAGTTCAAGAGCCTCCACATTCATTTTTCAACTGATTTTCGATGAAATCCGACCGATTCCTGCATAATATTTACTCATCGTTTACCATATCATACTAAGAGCGCTGGATTCAATGAAAGAATGAAGGAGGATCTGTCTTATTCGGAACAAAGCCAGGAGGCGATACGATCCGGCGGCGATTCGCATGTTCGGAACTGCCGGTCAGGACTTCCCTGCCGTCATCACTTCACGTTTTTTTGAGCTCGATTTCTTGTATTTGATCTTGGTCGCTTCCCCTCCCCGAAGATGGCGCACAGATTTATGGTACTCGAGAATGTGCTTCACCTGGTCCGCCAAATCGGGATTAATCTCGGGCAGCCGTTCGGTCAGATCTTTGTGTACCGTGCTCTTGGATACGCCGAACTCTTTGGCGATAGTGCGAACCGTATGCTTGGTCTCGACGATGCAGCGGCCGATTTTTATGGTCCGTTCCTTGATGTAATCGTGCACGTTCCCGCCTCCCTCTACTCGGTTTAATTGGTACATTATATGAGTGGGCCGCACACTTATGCGTTGTTGGACCGCCTGACAAGCCTGGCTTAACCGATAAATTTGACAAGACGGGGAGGAGAGCCCCGGGAGACGGGGGTGGAACCTCAACACTTGTCCTGTCCAAAAATGGCGTTGCCATGCGGAAAAATTCGGAGCCGAATACCGTACGGAAGCGATCTCCGGAGGGCTGTCCACCGAAATAGAACCATCTGAAAAAAATTTAATCCAGGCTGTCCCGCTCCATCCCCTGGAACGGCAAGAGGCGGAAGCATGTTCGCTTCCGCCTCTTCCGGAGAATGGAGAAGATTAGTTTTTCGCCAGCAGACTCGTCGGATTAACCGGCTTGTTATTGTCGTACACTTCAAAGTGCACGTGCACGCCCAATGCTTTCTCCAGCTCGCTCCGTCCGGCCGTTCCAAGCGTGTCGCCCTTCTTGACCGTATCGCCTTTCGCGACTTTGACATCCGCCAGACTTTGATAGACTGTCTTCATGCCGCCGCCGTGATCCACTTCCACGACGAAGCCGTTTTTCGGGTGCTGCTCGGAACGGGTAACTTTACCGCTCATCGCAGACAGGACGTCGAACGCTTTCTGATCTTTGCGGGCCAGGTCGATTCCTACATTCGGCGTGAAGGTCTGTTCGAACTCTATCAGCGCCGCCGCTTGCTCTTCCTTGCTGGCCGTCTCATCATAGTAGGACATGACGACGTCTACTTCCTGCGCGTCTTTGACCGGCCATCCCAACGTCTCATTGGATGCGACCACTTCGACTGCGTCTTCGTTGACCGTTCCCTCCGCCTGTGCTCCGGAATCTACCACCGTCTGATCGACCTGCGCCGTCTCCGCGTTCGGGTCGAGCGGCCGGTTCATATCCTGGTAGACCCACACTAACGTTAGGATGATTGCTGCTGCGGCCATGTACAAAGCAGGAAAGACCCATCGCTTGGACAACAGCTTTCTCCATGTGGAAGTGTGAACCGCCTGCGCTCCCGGGATTGGTTTGGAAGCTTCCGGCATGTTCGCTGCATTGTTAGCCGATGAACTGGTTGTGGATTTGTTTTTCGAGTTGTTTTGGTTTTGTTCACTCATTTGTGATCACCTCAGTAACCATTGTTACCGGGGCTATCGCTTTTATACGTGCAAGTTTGCTAATTTTTTAGATTCATAGTTCTCTTACGAGGATGGCCGGTTCGCGGTTAATAACTTCGAAGCTTTGTCCAACTGCACCCCTGTATAATAGTAGGTCAATATCCGCTCGGCCGCTGCTCCCTGCTTCGCCATGCCCTGGGCCCCATACTGGCTCATGCCGACGCCATGGCCGTAGCCGTATGTCGTGATGCGCAGCTTGTCACCGTCCCGCTCCCAATCGAACCCGCTCGAACGCAGATTCAACTTCTCCCGGATCTCCCGGCCGCTGAAGCTCTTTGATCCGAATTGAACCTCATCCACCCGCTTCCCCGCGGTGCGGGATAGGATGCGCACATCCTCCGCCAGCCCGTCTCCAGCCACTGTGCCCGAGAACGCGCTTCCCGCTCCGCCTCCGCCCTGCCGCGAGGCTTGGGCCAGACCCGGTACTGCGGCCGGAGTCAACCCGAGCTTTTCCAGGACTTCGTTCTGCGCGAGTTCCACCGTCTCGGCGTACCGTGGAGACTCGGCCTGATCCCAAGGGCTGGGCACACTCTTCAAATAGGGCACCGGATTCTTCCAATAATCCTCGGCATTCTCGGTATAGCCGTTGCTCGTCGAGAAGAAGGCGGCCATAATCGGCTCCCCTTGATAGGTTACCACTTGATCCCGCGTCTCATTGACAGCCCGGTTGAGCTTCGCGATCGTGCGCTCCGGCCGCTTCGCCAGCTCGGCCAGCGGGATGTACACCTGATGGGCGACGGTATCCGTCACGTCAGCCCCTTCAGGGACGCCGGCGGTGTCGCCAGTCCGAAGGCGGCGCACGATATACGTGCGGGCAGCGATCGCCTGCGCCTTCAGCGCCTCCAGCTCGAAGTCGGCCGGCATCTCCGCCGCCAGGACGCCGCGTACGTATTGCTCCAGCGGGACGCTCTCTATCTTGCGCGGATTCGCTAGATAGACGCGCACTTCCGTCCCGCCTTCGGGCGTGCCTGTCAAGGGCGGCGCCGGGCCGGGACCAGTCTCCGCGGCGGGCGGCCGATCCGCCAGCCGGTCTACCAGCCCTAGCGGCAGCAGCACCGCCAGCGCCACCAGACCTGCCGCCCAGAGGACGGCTTGTCCCAGCCCGTCGTTCCGCCGGGACAATCGCCTTGCCCCAGAACCGCCCTTCCACCGCTTGGCAGACATCCGTGTCAGCAGCATCGTCATTGATTCTCTCTCCTTATCCACCCAATGACTCCCTCTGTCTATGAACCCGATATAGAGGGAAGGGGGTAATCTACTTCCATCCTATGCTTTTTTGAGAGACGAAAGAACCGGAATCTGACAAGCTTTCTTCGCAGTCTGGCCGTGGAACGATCTCGGTTACAGGCTATCCGTATTTAGGGTATTTAGGGTATTTAGGGTATTTAGAGTATTTAGAGTATTTAGAGTATTTAGAGTATTTAGAGTATTTAGGGTATTCAGCGTATTTATCGTACCTATCGTATTTTTCCGTTTTCCCGTATTCATTTTCGATTGGCCGCGGTCGATATTATGTACGGCAGCCTGCTCAAGAAATCGAAGGTTCTCGCACCAGATTGGAAGGGGAGCGCACCATTCGCTACCGCATCTTCTGTTCCGCTTCTTCGCTATCACAGCCGACTTTTTGAACAGCGCTTGCAGGAGAATCAAATGGAGAAGGAGATGGAGAAGCAATGAAGATATCTATTTCATTGGACGGCTTTGAAGGACAGGAAGTGGAGGCGAGGGCCAACGGCTTGGGCAAGCAGCGATTATTCATCAACCACCAGCCGGTGCCCGTCGGCAAAAAGGGGCGGATGACGCTCCGGAGAAATGACGGAACAGAAGTGATCGCGACATGGAAAAACAGCTTCATCGGGGATCTCCCGAAGTTGGTCGTGGACGGAAGCGCTATTGAATTAGCAAAGCCCTTGCCGTGGTATGTCAAGGTATGGTGTGCGTTGCCGCTTGCGGTTATCGCCTTCGGCGGAGCAGTCGGCGGCGCCCTCGGCGCATTAGGGATGATAGCGAACTTCGCCCTCTTCCGAACGCATCTTCCTGTCCTAGCTAAATTCATCACGACGCTGCTTGTGACGCTTGGTTGTGCCGCCGGATGGTGGATAATCGCCATGGCGGTGACCGGAAGACTGTGAGGGGAACTGAGGAAGAAGCGCAAAATCACAGAAAGGGACTGTCCCCTATTCATTAAATGCGGCCGGAGGTAAGGCGGGACGACAGAGAGTGTGGAGACGGGGAAGAAGACGGGAAAGAAGAAGATGGGAAAGACGCAGCGGGGAAAGCGGCGGTAAATGGATGAGGCGGCGAAATCCTGCGTTTATCAGGCTGTTGGTAAGAGACCGCGTCGGATCCTGGGGGCATCATCGCCTTCAGGAAGCATCATTGCCTTCGGGAGGCACCGTTGCCTGCTGAGGCTTGAACGTGTGGAGGGAATTGCTGCTATTTTACAGGAATTTCGCCTCAATGAGTCCACATCCCGAGGAATTGCTGCAAATCTACATCATTTTAGGCCCTTTTGCTTCAAGCCGAAATGAAACGGGTGAAATTCCTGCAGTTTTGCAGGATTCCCTTTCTGGTCAAGTCGTCCATATCGAATTGCTGTATTTGCGCAGGATTTCGCTTACTGAATAGGTTGTAGAAATCGTGCAATTTTGCAGATTTCGTTTACTGAATAGGCGTGTCTGGAGAAATCGTGCAGTTTTCAGGCCGTTGGAAAACCCCCTGTTTTTTATTAAGGGGTGAGATTGTCCATTTTCCTACTCAAAACTTGGAGCCGTAGCGTTTTAAATGGATTTTTTCTACGGAGAGACGAGATCCACCACATAAAAAATGAAGTGCCAAAAAATCCCTTGGACTTTCTCAACAGCCTGCGTTTTGCAGGAATTTCAGTACCAGAGTAAACGTCACCAGGAAAAGCTGCATTTTCGCAGTTTTATCGGCAAATCGAGCTGTGAGAAAAAAGAGGGCTACCTCACTGTAGCGAAAAACTACTGGTGGGACAGCCCTCTCTTGCTTCATGAAGACTGGATCCGCCGCATCCGAATCTGCGCCGGGGCGAATCCAGTCCGTATCAATTACAGCTATTACCGTAAGGAGAACGAAGCGGAAATCCGGCTTACGCCCAGGTCGGCTGAGCGCTGAACAGCGGAATCTCCTGTTCTTCCTTCACTTCCTGCGGCTGCTCCTCAAGCGAGACGCGATAAATATCGGCTCCAAGCGCGGACAGCTTCTCCGCGATATTAACATAGCCGCGGTCGATATGCTGCACCCCGCTGACCTCGGTCGTTCCTTCCGCCACGAGTCCGGCACAGATTAGGGCCGCGCCTGCGCGCAGGTCTGTCGCGCATACCTTCGCCCCGACGAGCTTGGCGCCTCCCGTGACGACGGCGGTGCGTCCGTCGACCTTAATGTTCGCCGACATTAGATTGAACTCATCGACATGCATAAAGCGGTTCTCAAATACCGTTTCCGTGACGACGGAGGTGCCTTCTGCCACGAGCAGAAGCGCCATCATCTGCGACTGCATATCCGTAGGGAAGCCCGGATAAGGCAGCGTCTTCACGTCTACGGCCTTGAGCGGCCGTTCGGCCCGAACCCGGATTCCATTCTCGTCCGGTTCGATCTGTACGCCCATCTCTTCCATCTTCGCAATGACTGGACCGAGATGATCGGCAATGGCTCCCTCAACGTACACATCCCCGCCGGTCATCGCCGCCGCCACCATATAGGTGCCTGCTTCGACCCGATCCGGGATGACCGTATGCTCAGCCCCGTGCAACTGCTCTACACCTTCGATGCGAATGACTCCGGTGCCCGCGCCCCGTACCTTGGCGCCCATCTTGTTCAAATAGTTGGCCAAATCGACGATTTCCGGCTCGCGGGCCGCGTTCTCAATCGTCGTCGTGCCTTCGGCTAGCGTAGCAGCCATCATAATATTTTCAGTCGCGCCGACACTCGCCACGTCCAAATAGATCTTGGCGCCCTTCAGTCGGCCGTTCACTTTCGCTTCAATGTAGCCCTGACCCAATCCAATCTGCGCACCCATCGCTTCGAAGCCCTTCAGATGCTGATCGATAGGCCGCGTTCCAATCGCACAGCCACCAGGCAAGGAGATCCGTGCCTGACCCGCGCGGGCCAGCAATGGGCCCATCACGAGGAACGACGCCCGCATCTTGCGCACCAGCTCATACGGAGCTTCATACGAGTGAAGATGCTCTGCGTTTACGCGAATGGTTTCATTGGAATATGTAAGGTTGGCTCCCAGCTTCTCCAACACATGGTGTATCGTCTTGACATCGTCGAGTGGAGGCGCGTCACATATTACACTTACGCCATGCTCTCCCAATAACGAAGCAGCGATGATCGGCAACACAGAATTCTTTGCGCCGCTTACGCGGACGGTTCCCGTCAATCGCTTGCCTCCGCGGACGATAAATTTGCTCATCATGTTTCCCTCCGCGCCTTTTTTCGCCCCATCCTCACATCACTGTACAAGATGGTAGGTCTCTCTCTTGCCCAACCCTCATCATACCATCGCCTAACGGGCCCGACAAGCGATATTTTTCGACATACCCTGCCACAATTTACTTGGGGCTACTCCCATTGTTGACATCTTTATTCGATGTTATTCGACAAGCACCGAATCCAGCCTGCCGTCCCCCACACTCTGCCAACGGCAGGGCAGCGGCAGGACGGCTGCCGGCTTGCGGCGAATGTTTTTTCATTTCCTCTTAACCACAATCGCTACGCTCCAAACAAATAACGCACGGACTGCGTCCAGCCCCAGTAATCGATGAAGAATCCCGCCACTGCGCGCCCGACGATAATCGCCAGAAGCAAATGCAGCATTTTGCCCTGCGGGCTCTGCGGATGGCGGATGAACAGATCGAGCTTGACATGCTGCAGCGACCACCAGGCGACGCCGATGCACAGCAGCGTGACGAGCATATTCACTACTCCGCCCCAACCGACAGCTGCCGATATGTTCGACCACGAATTGTCCATAACCGAGCCTCCTTAAAGAGAGGTTGTTCAAAAAGTCGTTACCGCAGCGCGACGAGCATCGACACGAACTCCGCCCGCGTCGCCTGCCGCTCCGGAGCGAACATGTCCCCGTCCATCCCCTGGATGAGGCCCTGCTCCTTCATAGCGGCCAGCATCGGAGCGGCCCAATGGCTCACGGGCACGTCACGGAACGGAGCCTCCGCCGGGCGCTCCGGCTTAATTCCGAGCGCCTTCCCCATCATGACGGCCATCTCCGCCCGCTTGACCGGCAGACCCGGACCGAAGCGGCCGTTGCCGATGCCGCCAGTGATTCCGGCCTTCGCGACCCGTGAGACATCGGCGTAAGCCCAATGCTTCGCCGGAACGTCCGTGAAGGTTGGGGCTCCCTGAATGCTTCCGCTCAGTTCGAAGGCTTTGGCCAATACGGCCGCCGCTTCGGCCCGGGTAATCTGCCGGTTCGGACGGAACAGCGCCTCGTCATAGCCCGAGATCCACTTGGAACGGACAGCCTCCACTATCGCCTCCTGAGCCCAGTGGCCGCCGATATCGCGGAAGCCTTCAACCAACGGCTCGGTGCTGAAGGACAACCGGTAATATTTCGTATCGAACTTCTTATCCGTCGTCAGGCGGACATAATACGTCCCCGGCTCCAGGACAGCGCCCGCCAATATCTGCTCCAGCTTGGCGCCGCTTTGCGCGCTGGCGATCTTCTTCTGCTCCTTCGTCATCACCGTCATGCTGACGTTCCGGGCGGACGGAATGTTCTTCAATGCCACCTTGCCATAGACCGGACTCTTGACCGTGAACTGGAACCAGTCCACATCGCTGTCCTTGTCGAATACGCCGACATATTCGGTGCCTTCGCTCATCGTGACCGCTTCATACATCTTGTCGTTCGGTTCATTCGGATCGGTGTATTGCGTGATATATTCCACATGCAGCTTATACTCGCCTGCGACCGGTTCCGGATGCGCCGTGACGACATTCTGCACTTGAATATAATATTTCCCCGCGGGAAGATCGGTCAGCACAGCCGATTCCGACCGTCCCTCCTTCTCTTCGTCGATCCATTGCGTGCGAATATGCGAGCCGCGCACCTCCAGCGCCGGATCGATCCGCACCGTATCCACGCTGACCTTCAGGCGCAGCGTGCCTTTGCGCGGCAGCTGAATCATATACCAGTCGACATCGCCCGTATGGCCGAATGTGCCGACAATATCCTGCGTTCGGGCCGGAATCGTGTAGGCCTGGTACTGCAGGTCATTGGATTCGAACGGATCCTCGTAAATAAAGAACCGGGAAGACAGCTTATAGGACAGCGTTTCCTTCCCTTCATAGCCTTGATGCTGAAGACGGATCATGTTCAGACCCTGCTTCACCGGAATAACGGTCTTCTTGCCGCCCGCGTCGCTGTATGTCTTGCCTGCGCTCTGCTTCCCGACATAATGCGTCGCCTGAACAGTGCCCTTCCCTTGGATCCGCTCCAGCGAGAGCTGCAGCGTCCCTTCGTAAGGGGCATCGACCGCGAACCATTGGGTTCGCTTATTCGGGGCGAATACACCGCTGAGCGACGTGTCGATAGGGAACACGCGCGCGCTGCCGCGAGTCGTATTCGTGCCGAAGGCTTGCTCATCGTAAGGGATGCGGAGCGCCTCGTCGACGCGCAGCAGGCCGTATCCGCTCTGCCGATCCCAGCCTGGCGATTCGATATTCTGCGCGGTGCGGCGAAGATGCTCCCGAATCTGATATGGCTTCAGTCCGGGATATTTGCTCCACAGCAGGGCGGCCGCCCCGGCCGCTTGCGGCGCAGACATCGATGTTCCTTCTTCCGCCTTGTAGCCGCCGCCGAGCGCTGTCGTATAGACATGCCACGGTGCGACCAGATCGACCTCCGGCCCTGTGTTCGACCGCGGTTCTACCAGCAGATCGGGCGAGCTTCCTCCGACAGCGAGCACAGTCGGATAGGCTGCCGGATATTTGACCTCCACCTTCTCCTGGTACCGCAAGCCGTCATTGCCCGTGGCCGCGACGAGCAGCACGCCCTTTTTCTCGGCGTAATTCACGATATCTTCCATATATTTCGAATAACGATACAGTCCTACTGACATGACTACAATTTTGGCTCCGTGATCGACAGCGTACAGTATGCCTGCACCTAATTTGTCTTCATCCCCGTAGCCTTGGGCATCCAATGCCTTAATCGGCATAATCTTCGCGTTCCACAGCACCCCCGTGGTACCCTTCCCGTTATTCCCCACCGAGGCAAGCACGCCTGCTACGCTGGTGCCGTGGCCATTATCATCCATAGGCAGGCCTGCCTCCAGCAGGTTCGTGCCTTTGACGAGATTATGCTTCAGATCAGGGTGGTTCAGGTCCACTCCGGTATCTACTAGCGCGATCGTAATATTCGAGTTGCCCTTGGCCTGCGCCCATGCCTTATCCGCCCCGATCTGGCGTAAATAACTCTGCTGGGAATAGAGCGGATCATTGGGCTTGACGCTCGCGTTCAGCGTCCGAACGGACTGATTCGGTTGAACATATTCAACATGCTCAGACTGTCTCAGCGTCTCCAGCCATTCCCCGGCGGCCTCCGCCTGATGCGGCTTGACGATCGAGATATTGATCGCCTGCTGCTCGCTTACGATGTCGCTGTTCGCCAGCAGCCGTTCATCGTGATGTCCATTTTTCCATTTTATAATCCAGGAGTCGGCTGCCTCTTCCTTCGCGGCGCTTTCCTTCCGCATCTCGCTTAAGGAGAGAAGAGTGCCTTCCTTCCCCGCCCGGTCGACCGGCCGCAGATTGCGAATCTCTGCCTGCAGCGGAGTCAAGGAGTTCACCAGGACAAGCAAGGCCAGGGCTGCAACCAACATCGATCCGACGGCTGTTCGCCATCGTGTCTTCATAACTTTCATCCCATTCCAATCATTCAGGTTATGCACGGATGCCGTGCATCATTCAGAGGATGATTAAACCAGACCGTCACCCTGCTGTCAATCGGTAAACCTTGCTTGTTGACAGACCCTTCCTGTCAGTCATGTCATTCGCCATGGAGCCCATTGCTATTGTACGGGATGCCGAATGACTGCACAAGGCGTCGTAAGATATATAAGATTCGTCACACGAAAAGGACAATCCTTTATTTACAGGCAATATAGTTCCCTGGTCCTATCATCGACATATTGTGCAACGACGGGCTAGCAAAGCCTGCCCCCAGGCTATCGCGAATCAGCCGCCAGCGCCCATTTGCAAGGAATCTGGGGCATGAAATCCGGTGAAGCCGTCGTATATTTTTGTGCGGGAAAAAGCGCCGTCTGTTCGCCGCCTGCCCGATAAAAACAGAAAAGCCCCTGAACCTGGTGCCCAGGTTCAGGAGCCCAAATGACTCATTTTTTATCTCACCAGCAAATCGGCCCCGATGGAGAATACCCGGCTTAGCGCATGGATGACCGGGTTCGGGAATGCCCCGAGCCCGACAATCGCAAGGACACATACAATGATGACGAGGCCTTGCGTCCATGGGATGCGCACCGCTTCCTCATTGCCCCCGCGCATATACATCTGGCGAATGAAGCCGAAGTAGAAATAGAAGGAGACGACGCTCGCGACCATCATGACGATAGCGATCCAGAGCGTGTGCGAGGCAATCGCTCCGAGAATAATGAACAGCTTCCCGAAGAAGCCCGCCGTAACCGGAATCCCGGCCAGCGACAAGACGATCACCGTCATCGCGACGGCCAGCCACGGCGAACGGTAGTAGAGACCCGCATAGCCGCTTAGATGATCATGCCCGGATGACCGCTCGACAACCATATGAACGGCAAAGGCTCCGAAGGTCATCAACAGATAGGCGATAAGATAATAGATGAATTCCGCGAAGTTCGACGCGTGCAAATGCTGGCCGAACAAGTTCAGACTGACCGGAACAAGCAGATAGCCTGCGTTCGCGATTCCGGACAAGGCCAGCAGCCGCTTGACGTTGGCCTGGCGAAGCGCCATCGTCGTTCCGACGACCATGGACAAAGCTGCGATGGACAGCAATATCGTCGACAAGTCCGAATAAATGGCCATATCCTGGCCCAGACCGAGATACATACTGTAGAACATGCGGAAAATGACAGCCAGCGTCGCCGCTTTGGACACGACGCCCAGAAAGGCGGATATCGGCGTCGGCGCGCCCTGATACACATCCGGGGCCCAGGCATGGAAAGGAGCCGCCGCGATTTTGAAGCCGAAGCCGACAATCATCAGGATGAAGCTGACATATATGAGCGGCTCGAACCCGGCGGTCCGATCAGCCAAGGCATGGGCGATTCCATTGAATGCCGTGCTTCCGCTGATTCCGTACAGGAACGACATCCCGTATAAGATAAAGGCCGAAGCGACGCTTCCGAGCACTGTATACTTGAACGCGCTCTCCGTCGATTTGCTGTCATTCTTTTTCATCGCCACTAAAATATACGACGTGATGCTGAGCAGCTCCAAGCCGACATAGAGCGTAAGCAGGTCGCCGGACGATGCCATCATCATGCCTCCGATGGCAGCAGGAAGGAGCAAATAATAATACTCTCCCCGGTTCGGCAGCTCTTCCTTGCGCAGATTGCCGAAGCTCATCATAATGACGAAGCCGACGCCAATCAGGATGATGGCCTTCACGATCAGGGCGAAGCCGTCGATGCGATAGCTGTGCTCGAGCAACTGCACTGCCTGCGCGGCTTCTGCCGTCAGCTTCGCCCGTTGATACAGCTTGAGCAGGACGAAGCCAAGCGATACGGCGATGGCGAGCAGCGAGAGCACGCCCATGACGTCGCGATGGATGCGGCGGGGAAGCGCCAGGTCAATGAGCGAGATGACAATGGCCGCAATGACTAGCGTAAGCTCAGGCGCCAGCAGTGCGAGATCGGCCAAATGCAGCAGTTGAACATGTGGCGTATCCATGAGCCTACCCCCTCACCTTGAATAGTTCGATCATATGCGCAACACTGTTGTCTATCGGGGCGGTCACGAAGGACGGGAACAGACCGATAAGGACAATGCAGGCGGTCAGTACCATAATTGGGATTGCCTCCGCCAGCCGCGCATCCTTCAGCCCCTCGAAGCGCGTATCCATCGGTCCGTACGAGATGGCGAGCACCCCGCGGAGCACATAGACTGCGCTGAAGATGAGCCCGAGCGCCCCGAGTATCGCGGCCCATGATGCAGTGCCGTACAGCCCGAGCAAGGTCAGCAGCTCTGCGACAAAGCCGGACAGCCCCGGCAGGCCGAGCGATGCCAGACCGGCCAGGAGCAGAATCCCGCATAAGAACGGCATGCTCTTCGCCAGGCCGCCCAATTCCCCGATGCGCGTCGTGCCCGTTCGCTCGCTGAGACTGCCGACGAGCAGGAAGAACAGGGCTGAGATGAAGCCGTGCGACACCATCTGAACGACTGCGCCCTGGATGCCGAGCTCGTTCATGGCCGCGACGCCGAGCAGCACGAAGCCCATATGACTGATGCTGGAATAAGCCAGCAGCAGTCGCAGCTCCCGCTGCCGGAAAGCCAATACCGCGCCGTAGATCACATTGATTACCCCGAGCATGGCCAGCACGGTCGCCCAGGAAGCGGTCTCCTGCGGCAGCAGCGCCGCCCCGAATTGGACGAGCCCGTAAGCCCCCATTTTCAGCAAAATACCCGAGTGAAGCATGACGACCGGAGCCGGAGCTTCGGCATGCACCTGCAGCATCCACGTATGGAACGGGAAGAACGGCAGCTTGATGCCGAAGGCGATTAGCAGCAGCACGAACACTGTCGTCTTCATTCCCGAGGTCAGATAGAAGACGCTGTAGTCCGCCTGATTGACGTAAGCCGCCGCGCTTCCCAGATTGTCCATAATGACATTCAGATTGCTGCTGTAGATATAGTGACCGCCATCCGGGAAATCCGGATGGTTCGTGAAGCCCGCGGTTACCGTCAGAATGACGAAGGCCACGAGCAGCAGGGCCGATCCGAGCCCATTATAGATAAGGAAGCGGTTCGCCGCCTTCTCCCGGTGCATCAATCCCCATATGCCGATGAGGAAGAAGGTCGGCACCAGCGTCCATTCGAAGAACATGAAGAATAGGAGCAGATCCCGCGCCAGGAAGACGCCGATCATCCCGACCTCGAGCAGGAGGAAGAGGATGTAGTACGTTTTCCATCTTTTTGTGATGCCCAAGGAAGCGATGGCCGCCATCGAGGCCACAATCGTCGTCATGACGACAAGCGGCAGCGATAAGCCGTCAATCGCCAAATGATAATCGATGTTGAACGACCAGGATTGAATGCCGCTGGCGATCTCCAGATTCAGCGGAAGAGAAATCCAGGCGTATTGCTCGGTTAATGACGCTCCCTTATCGACCAGATCATAGATGCCGTACACCGTAAGCGCCAGAATGAGCGGCAGGAGGGTCGCCGCGATGCCGATGATTTGAATCGCGCGCTTGCGGCCCTTCGGCACGAACAGCAAAATCAGCACGCCCAACAGCGGAGAGAAGGTCAGCAGTGTCAACAAGGGCAGTGATGTAAGCCCGTTTACCATTTACCAGAACCTCCTTCCGAGCGCCAGGATGAACACGATGAGCGCAGCGAATCCGAACAGCGACATTAGCCCGTACGTCTGCAGCTGCCCGTTCTGCAGCCGGGTCGACGTCTTCCCGATGCCAACCGCAGCTCCCGAGACGAGCCGGACCATCCCGTCGACAATCCACTTGTCGAACGCCTGCAGTACGCGGCCGAGGCCGGCAAGCGAGCGAACGAAGATCAGCTGATACATCTCGTCGATATAATACTTATTGGCCACTAGCCGATAGAACGGATTGGACGCTTCCCGCGAACCGCCACGGCGGCTTCCGCGCGGCCCGTACCATATATAGCCCAATCCGATGCCGAGCACGCCCGCCAGCACCGATATAATCATCGCGGCTGCATGGACGGAGGAGCCCGGTTCATCCCCGTCCAGCCACATGCCCAGTGCGCCGCTGAATGGAGTATGAACGAACCCGGCGACCGCAGCCAGTACGGCCAGCACGATGAGCGGGAATATCATGGAAGCCGAAGATTCCCGGACATTCTCCGCAGCTGAACCGGCGGCAGGCGAACCGGTGAAGACTAGGAAGAACAATCTCGCCATATAGAAGGCGGTGATGAATACGGTGACCGCTCCAACGATGAAGAGCAGCATATTTTGTTCCCAGGCAGCCGCCAGTATGGCGTCCTTGGACCAGAAGCCGGACAGCGGCGGAATACCGGACAACGCCAGGGCGCCGATGGCGAAGGTCCAGGCCGTCACCTTCATCCGGTTCCCCAATCCGCCCATGCGGAATATATCCTGTGTATGTATGGCGTGAATGACACTGCCTGCCCCAAGGAACAGCAGCGCCTTGAAGAAGGCATGGGTGAACAGATGGAATATTCCGGCCGTAATCGCGCCGAGTCCGAGCGCCATCATCATATAGCCAAGCTGACTGACCGTGGAATAGGCCAAGATTCGCTTCATATCCCGCTGCGCCGCGGCAATCGATGCCGCGAAAATCGCGGTGAAGCCGCCTACGCCCGCGACGATCATCATCGCCGTCGGCGAGACCGAGAAAATATCAAAGGTCCGGGCGACCAAATAGACGCCGGCCGCAACCATCGTCGCCGCGTGGATCAGCGCGGAGATGGGCGTCGGTCCCTCCATCGCATCCGGCAGCCACGTATGCAGCGGGAACTGGCCGGATTTGCCGGCAGCTCCCAGGAAGATCAGCGCTGCGATCCAGGTGCCTAAGCCGGTGGAAATGCCGTACTGCGCCATGGAATCGGCATTGGCGAATACGTTGCTAATCATCGTAAAATCAAGCGCATGGTTCGGCATATGCCAGAACAGGATAAGAATCGCGACCAACAGCCCGACATCGCCGATGCGGGTGACGATGAAGGCTTTTTTGGCGGCGGCGCGCGCCGCCGGCCGCTCATACCAGAAGCCGATCAGCAGGAAGGAACAGACCCCGACCAGCTCCCAGAATATATAGAGCTGAATGAGATTCGGCGACAGGACAAGTCCCAGCATGGCGCTCGTAAATAGAGCAATGTATGCATAGAACACCGTCTGCCGCTCGTCGCCCTCCATATAGGCTTTGGAATACACATTGACCAGCGTGCTTACCAGCGTAACAATCACGAGCATCAGCGCATTCAGGTTCGTGATGTCAAATCCGAACTCGAGACGGATGTCGCCGATGCGGAACCATTCGAAGCTGCGGGTGTAGTCGTCAGGCGCACCTGTCATCCGCTCCCACAGGATGAGGACGGAGAGTACGCATGCGGCGAACGAGCTGAAGACGCCGAGCATGACGGCAACACCTTTCATCTGGCGGCCGAATGCCGTCAGCATGAGGAACGCGAGCAGCGGAATGACCGGGATCATCCATGCATATTGCGACAAGACGGATTCCATTGTCGTATCCTCCTTACGGTTATCTCTTCAATTCGTTATATTCGTCCACGTTGGCCGTGCCGCGGTTCCGATACAACGCGATTAGTATGGCGACGCCGACCGCCGCTTCCGCCGCCGCGATCGCGATCGTGAAGAGCGAGAAGATCTGGCCCTTCAGATTCGGCACGACCCCGTACTTGGAAAAGGCAATCAAATTCAAATTGGCCGCATTCAGCATCAGCTCGATGGACAGAAGCACGATGACGGCATTGCGCTTCGTCAGCACCCCGTAGAGTCCGATGCAGAACAGAATGGCTGCCAGCGTAAGGTAGGAAGCCAGCATACTACCCATTTAATCCGCCTCCTTCTTCGCGAGCACGATGGCCCCGATGAATGCGACGGTCAGCAGCACCGACAGCAGCTCGAACGGGATAACATGCTCCGTAAATATCTGCTTCCCGAGCTGGAGCGTGTTGTCCTGGGCCAGCCCCGCCGGCTCAGGCGCGGGGAAATCGGTGCCGCGTATCGTAAAGAACAGGACCCCGAACAAGGCCAGACAGCCAAGCGCGGCCAACGTCTCCCTTAACGGGCGCGATACCTCTTCATCCTGCCGATCATGACGGGTCATCATGATGCCGAAGATCATCAGAATCGAGATGGCTCCCGTGTAGACCAGCACCTGGACGAAGGCGACGAACTCGGCTTCCAGCATAACGAAGATGCCCGCGAGCCCGAGAAAGGCGAAGGCCAGCGATACGACCATATGAACAACCTTCGTAAAATTAAGCATCAATACCGATCCGGAAATGATACATATGGCAAGTACGAAGAAGGCTGCCGTTTCTCCCGTCCACTCGATGGAGAAGTTAAACATTTTTTCTGGCGCCCCCTTTTGGCATGGCTGAATTGTTCTCCTGCCGTATATTCTGGTTGTTCTCGTTCAACCATTCCATGTTTTTGAACAGATCGTCGCGGCTGTACGCCGCCAGCTCGAAATTGTTCGTCATGACAATCGCTTCCGTCGGACATACCTCGGTGCACAAATCGCATAAAATGCAAATTTCAAAATTGAGGTCAAACGTATCGATAACCTTGCCCTTCTTCTCTGGATCCGGATTCGGCTTCCCGGTAAGCGTGATGCAATCCGTCGGGCAAATGCGCGCGCACATGTTGCAGACGATGCACTTGTCCGGATCGAAATATTGAATGCCGCGGAACCGGTCAGGCAATTCCAGAGGCTTATCGGGATACGGATAGGTGACTTTTTTGGAAGTCAGCGCCTTCATCGTGACGCCCAGCCCTTTGAATAATCCTTTCACGTATTTCCCCCCCTAGCCTATTTGCTGAATAATTCGATATATAGCGCCGTCACGAAGACATTCAGAAGCGCCAGCGGCAGCAGCACCTTCCATCCGAAGCTCATCAGCTGATCCACGCGAATGCGCGGCATCGTCGCCCGCAGCCAGAAGATGAAGAAGACGCAGAACGAAAATTTGAGCACGAACCATAAAATCCCCGGAATAAAGTCAAGGAACGGAAATGGCGGATGCCAGCCGCCGAGGAACAGCACCGTCGTCAGCGCGGAGAGCGCGAACACGTACACATATTCCGCCAGCATGAAAAAGGCAAACCGGAAGCCGCTATACTCCACATGATAGCCGGCGACCAGCTCCGACTCCGCCTCCGGCAAATCGAAGGGAGTCCGGTTCAGCTCGGATATCCCCGCAATGAGGAAGACGACGAAGCCGATAATCTGCGGGAACAGATTCCATTCCCAGAAATAATTGCCCTGCCCTTCTACAATGGTACGCAAACTGAGCGATCCATTCAATAGAATAATGCCAACGACGGAAATGACAAGCGGAATCTCGTAGCTGATCATCTGCGCTGCAGAGCGCATTCCGCCCAAAAGTGAATATTTATTGTTGGAGGCCCAGCCGCCGATAATGATGCCGATAGTCGTAATGCTGGAGAGAGCGGCGTAGTAGAGCAAGCCCACATTCAAATCGGCAAAGCCGAGCCGTTCACTGTACGGGATCGTCGCCAGGACGGCGAACGCGGGCACATAGGCGATGACGGGCGCGAGAATGAACAAGGCCCGATCGGCTTTGCGCGGAATGGTGTCTTCTTTAATAAGCAGCTTGAATATATCCGCGACCGTCTGCAGCAGCCCGAGTGGACCGACCCGGGACGGGCCGTGGCGGTACTGCATCCAGCCGATCACTTTCCGTTCGAAATAGATCGCATACGTGACGAAGCCCAGAACGGCAAGCAGCATGACAATGGCCCAGCCCAGGAAGATGAAGGCATTCGTCCAGGTGAGCGATTGTTGGATTAGGTCTTGCACTAGCAATCCACCTCCCCGACGACGATATCAACTCCGCCCAATATCGTAATAAGGTTCGTCATCGTCTCTCCGACGAGCAGCTTCGGCAGGATTTGCAGGTTGACGAAGGATGGACGCCGGAACTTCAAGCGATAAGGCTCCTGCTTGCCCCGGGATACGATATAGCAGCCGATCTCGCCGCGCGGCGACTCAATCCGCGCATAGATCTCCCCTTCCGGCGGGCGGATGACGCGCGGCACCTTGCCCATCGTCTCGCCTTCACTCGGGAATTGTTCCACCGCCTGCTCCAGAATGCGCAGGCTCTGGCGAATCTCCTCCAGCCGGAGGACGTACCGCGTGTAGCAATCGCCGCCCGTCCCCACCGGGACATCGAATTCAAACCGATCGTACAGGCTGTATGGCTCATCCTTCCGCAGATCCCACTTCACGCCGGTGCAGCGAAGATTCGCTCCGCTCAGCCCATAGGCGATAGCGGTCTCCGCATCATAGGTTCCGATACCTCTGATCCGGGCCAAAAAGATCTCATTCCCGCTTACCAGCTTGTCGTATTCCTTCAATCGCTTGCGCATGTAAGGAATGAAGTCGCGCACCTTGTCAATCCAGCCCGGCGGAGCGTCCCACTTGACGCCGCCGACCCGCATGTAGTTGTAGGTCAGCCGCGCGCCGCACAGCTCGTTGAACAGATCGATGATGATTTCGCGATCGCGGAACGCATACAGGAACGGGCTCATCGCCCCGATATCCAGCAGGTAGGTGCCCCACCAGACGAGATGGCTGGCCACGCGCTGCAGCTCCATTACGATCAGCCGGAGAAAGTCGGCGCGTTCCGGTATTTCCAACTGCATCATTTTCTCGACGGCATGGACAAGCACATAGTTATTCGTCATCGCGGACACGTAGTCCATTCTATCAGTATAAGGGATAATTTGCGTGTAGTTGAGGTTCTCGGCCAGCTTCTCCGTCCCCCGGTGCAGGTAGCCCATCACAGGGGTCGCTTCCTTAATCACTTCACCGTCAAGCTTCACGACAATGCGAAAAACGCCATGCGTGCTCGGATGCTGAGGACCGACGTTCAAGAGCAGTTCTTCTGTGCGAATCAAGGGTGATTACACCTCCGAATCCAACGGCTCGTAGTCTTTGCGCAGCGGGTGGCCGACCCAATCGTCCGGCATCATGATGCGGCGTAAATCAGGATGTCCGGTAAAATCGATGCCCAGCAGGTCATACACTTCCCGTTCACACCAATTCGCGGTAGGCCAGATCGGCGTTACTGAAGCAATGGACGGCTGCTCGCGATCGGTCTTGACATGAACGGCCGCCTCGGCCTTCGTAGATAAATTGATGAAATAGTACACAACCTCGAGATGTGTCTCACGGTCTACGCCAGCCAGATTCCGTAAGTAACTGCAGGACCACTCCGGATGATGCCGAAGCAGGCTTGCACAAGCCAGCCAATGCTCATTCTTCACGGTAATCGTCGGCAAATGCCCGTTCTCTTCATTGATGACAGCCTCCTCCACCGCATCCTCGGCCACCTCCGCCTTCAGCAGGGCGACCAGCCCATCAAGTACGGGCTGCTTCGGAGAAGGCTCCTTCGGCTTCGGCGGCTCCTCGGTCGCCTTCGCCCGCGGCGCGCGTGCCGGCCGCTCAGGCTTGTCGCCGGCTGCGGCAGCCGCTGCCCGGGCAGGCCGTTCGCCCGCAGCTCCTGCGGCGTCCGCGCCTCCTTCGGCCGCGGCCTTCGCCTTCGCGGCGCGCCGCTCCTCCGCCCCCTTCAGGCGGGCGGCCTTCTCCTCCTCGCTAAGCGGCGCGCGCTTCGCCTTGTCCGCCGGCGCTGGCGGTTCAGCATCCTCCGGCTTCGGCGCAACTGCTTCCGCTAGTTCCGCTTCCTTCCCTTCCTGTGCGGCAGAAGGATCCTCGACTTTACCGCTGGCGGCAGCAATCTCATTCTCGTTGTGCCCGGCTTCTCTCACCTGTACATCTGTCTCGGCTTGATCGGTTTCCTTCACCCGTACGTCTTTTTTAGCTTGATCGGGTTCCTCAACCTTCACAGCCTTGCCGGTCTGATCTTCTTTCACGGCCTTGCCGGGCCTTGCAACCTTCTCTTCCTTCTCAGCTTCTATCGGCGGCTGAACCGCCTCCTGATCCTTCTTCTCCTCGCTCACGCATCCGTCACCCGCTTTCCCGTCTTCGCTTCGTAGCGGATTTTCGCTTGCAGCTTGTTAATGCCGTAAATCAATGCCGCCGGATTCGGCGGGCAACCCGGTATGTAAATATCGACCGGAACAATCTGATCTACGCCTTTGATGACCGCATACGATTTGACATAAGGCCCGCCGGCCGTCGCGCAGGAGCCCATGGCGATGACCCATTTCGGCTCAGGCATCTGATCGTACAGCCGCTTCAACAGCGGACCCATCTTCTTCGTTACCGTTCCGGACACGATCATGACATCCGACTGGCGGGGAGAGGTCCGGAAGATGACGCCGAAGCGGTCCAGATCATAGTGCGAAGCACCGGTGCCCATCATCTCGATCGCGCAGCAGGCAAGACCGAACGTCAAAGGCCATAGCGAGTTGCTGCGCGCCCACCCCTTCAATTGCTCCAACGTCCCGAAAAAAACGTTGCGCTCCAGCTCCTGCCGTTCTTCCAACGTGATTGATTCTAAAGAGAGTCCCATCGAAACACCTTCTTTTTCCAGGCGTAAATTAGACCAACCAACAGCAATCCGACAAAAATCAGCATCTCAACCAGCGCGAACAGACCAAGCTGCTTGTACGCAACCGCCCACGGGTACAAGAAAACGGTTTCCACATCGAAAATGACAAACATAAGCGCAAACAAATAGTACCGAATGTTAAATCGAACTTGTCCCACACCAACCGGATCGTTACCGCTTTCATACGTTGTTTGTTTCATGTCTGTCGGCTTCTTCGGCCTGAGCAGCCGGCCTGCTGTCAGAGCGGCCACCGGCAGAAAAATCCCGAGTCCGATAAAAATGGCCACGATGACGTAATTGTTGATGTACTCCAAAGACATCCCCTCCGTCGCAGCTATCGTATTACAGACAACCCTGTATTGAATTGTTCTAAACCCGCCACAATTATAACAAAACCTACCAATCCCGTCTATGCAATTCCTGGCATAATCTGTATTCCTTTTCGTAGAGCGGCAATTGGACATATTGATATATTTTATTCATCGTAACGGGCCAATAGAAGCATTTCAAAGAAGCTGTCGTGACAATATAGACATATTCGTTCGAATATAAATCCAGAGAGGTAAACCCTATTAATACTATCGGATTAGAAAGAATGATGTAAAAGAATGATGTGAGATTCATCGTTGAGGTAACGTTGTTGCGGAATGCTTGCATCGAATGTCCGCACCCAACGGAAGCCGGGGCGGCTGCGTTCCACTAACCTGGGGTCAATTCCGGCGGCAAGGCGACGCGCAAGCCCTCCGGATACAAATCAAGCCGAGACGCGAACAGCGCCTCGGCTTGAGTCTATTATCGTGACACGTTCCGTTGGGACACTTGGATCCGTGTTACGGCACGTTGGAGTGACAATTCCGCACGGCGGAAATCGACGTGATCCTGTTTGCTCCGTTGAGCCATTGCCAGGCGTTGTTCCGCACGCGCCTTTGCTGCCTTCGCGCGCTCGATGTCGATCTCTTCCGGCAGCTCCGCGCTTTCCGCAAGGACAACGACCTTGTCTCTGCGTACTTCCACGAATCCGCCATGAACAGCAAGCCATAGATCCTTGCTGCCTGTCTTAATCTTCATCGGCCCGACCTGCAGCGGCGTTACCATCGGGATATGTCCTGCCAAAATGCCGAGTTCACCTTCCACGCCCTTGACGGTAATCATGTTCACTTGATCCTCGAACACTTTATGCTCGGGTGTGACGATTTCCAATAAAAAGGTGCTCACTGCGGTTCCTCCTTCCGTTCCATCCGGAACTATCCGTTCCGGACAGCCCGTTTCACGTCAAGCCGCTTACAGCGTCTTTGCCTTCTCCACCGCTTCTTCGATGGTGCCCACGAACAGGAATGCCGCTTCCGGAAGGTCGTCGTGCTTGCCGTCGAGAATTTCCTTGAAGCTGCGAACCGTTTCCTTGACCGGCACGTATTTCCCGGAAATGTTCGTGAACTGCTCGGCAACGTGGAACGGCTGGGACAGGAAGCGTTGAATCTTCCGCGCCCGGGCAACCGTCAGCTTGTCATCCTCCGACAGCTCATCCATACCGAGAATGGCGATAATATCTTGCAGTTCTTTGTAGCGTTGAAGAAGCTTCTTCACGTCTTGCGCCACATCATAGTGCTCCTTGCCGACGATATCCGGCGACAGAGCGCGGGATGAAGAAGACAGCGGATCGACCGCCGGGAAAATACCCATTTCGGAAATTTTCCGGTCCAGGTTCGTCGTCGCGTCCAAGTGAGCGAACGTCGTCGCCGGCGCCGGGTCCGTATAGTCATCCGCAGGAACGTAGATTGCCTGAATGGATGTAACGGAACCTTTTTTGGTCGACGTGATCCGTTCCTGCAATTGTCCCATCTCGGTTGCCAGCGTCGGCTGGTAACCTACCGCGGAAGGCATGCGGCCCAACAGGGCGGATACTTCGGAGCCCGCTTGCGTGAATCGGAAAATGTTATCGATGAAGAGCAGCACGTCGCGGCCTTCTTCGTCACGGAAATATTCCGCCATCGTCAGACCGGTCAAAGCAACGCGCAGACGCGCTCCAGGCGGTTCGTTCATCTGACCGAACACCATCGCGGTCTTGTTGATAACGCCGGAGTCTCTCATCTCATGATAGAGGTCGTTCCCTTCACGAGTACGCTCGCCTACGCCGGCGAAGACGGAAATCCCGCCGTGCTCCTGCGCGATGTTGTTGATAAGCTCCTGTATTGTAACGGTTTTACCTACGCCCGCACCGCCGAAGAGGCCGATCTTACCGCCTTTGACGTACGGAGCAAGCAAGTCGATGACCTTAATCCCGGTCTCCAGAATCTCCGCTTGCGTCGTCAGCTCATCGAAGCTAGGAGCCGGCTTATGAATCGGGCTGGACAGCTCGCGGCTGACGTCCCCCGCATTGTCAATCGTATTGCCCAGCACGTTGAAGACACGGCCCAATGTCACCGCGCCTACCGGTACTGTAATCGGATGTCCCAAATCGGTTGCTTCCATGCCGCGCACCAGACCATCTGTCGAAGACATCGCGACGCAGCGCACTACGTCATCGCCCAGATGGACGGATGCTTCCAATGTCAAGTCGATGTCAGGCGCGCCAGGAGTCGTCGATTTTCGTTCAATCTTGATCGCGTTCAAAATCTCCGGAAGTTGACCGCGTTCGAACTCAATGTCGACAACCGGACCGGTTACGCTAATCACGCGTCCTTTGTTCATCTCGTTCCCTCCTACTGAAAAACTTGCGCTATCCCGTTATCCGCTAAGCTTGAGCGTTCGCTCCAGCTACGATTTCAGAAATTTCCTGCGTGATCGCCGCTTGGCGCGCACGGTTATAAGACAATGTCAGCGAGTTGATCATCTTCGTCGCATTCTTCGTCGCGCTGCCCATAGCGGTCATCTGCGCGCCGAATTCGCTTGCCTTCGCATCCAGCAGCGCGCTGTAGATGAGCGTCTCTGCATATTTCGGAAGCAGATCATGCAGCACCACCTCCGGCGAAGGTTCATACTCATAACTGGTGGCTTCTCCGCTCAATGCGTCATCATCCAATGGAAGAAGACGCTTCTCGACCGGCACCTGCGTGATCGCGTTGACGAATTCGTTATAGAACAGGTTGAGCTCGTCGTACTGCTCTTCTTCGAAATATTTCACAGCTTTATAAGCTATCGTTTTAATATTCGCGAAGGTTGGGGAATCCGGCAGCTCCGTCACGACCTCCACCATCGGCATTTCCCGTCTGCGGAAGTAATCGCGGCCTTTGCGCCCGATGACGAACAATGCATATTCATCTGGCGAACGGTGACGCTCGTTAATGACCTGCATCACTTTGCGGAGCACGTTGGCATTATAGCCGCCCTTCAATCCGCCGTCGGAAGTAATGACGAGATATCCCGTCTTCTTCACCGGACGCTTCGCGAGCATCGGATGCTGAATGCCTTGCGTGCCTGCGGCGATGCTGGAGACGACTTCCTTGAGCTTATCCGCATAAGGACGAGCCGCTTCCGCCTTCTCCTGCGCGCGGCGAAGCTTCGCTGCCGCAACCATCTCCATTGCCTTCGTTATCTGCCGTGTACTCTGTACACTCTTGATCTGACGTCGTATTTCGAGAATCCCTTTAGCCATTTACCTTCACCTGCCTTTCACACTTTGCGGAGGCAAAGCGGAATTCATCCCTGTGCAGGCCGGGCCGCCATTGGCTTCCCGGCTTGCCTGTTTACTCTATAATCAGCCCGACACGGCGAAGCTCTTCTTGAACTTGGCGATCGCTTGCACCAGTGCCTCTTCATTTTCTTTGCTCAAATCTTTCGTATCCCGGATCGATTGATAGATTTCATCGTTGTTCGATTGCAGGTACATATGAAGCTCCTGCTCGAAGCGAAGAACATCCTTAACCGGAATATCGTCGACATGGCCTCTCGTCGCCGTATAGATGCTGACGACCTGCTTCTCGACCGGAAGCGGCTCGTTGACACCCTGCTTCAGGATTTCCATCAGACGGGCGCCGCGCTCCAGGCGGGCGAGGGTCGATTTGTCCAGATCGGAACCGAACTGGGAGAATGCCTGCAACTCGCGGTATTGGGCCAGATCCAGCTTCAGTGTGCCGGCGACCTTCTTCATCGCCTTGATCTGAGCCGATCCCCCTACGCGGGATACGGAAATACCGACGTTAACCGCCGGACGCTGGCCGGCAAAGAACAGATCGGACTCAAGGAAGATCTGTCCGTCCGTAATCGAGATGACGTTCGTCGGAATGTACGCCGATACGTCATTCGCTTGCGTCTCGATGAACGGCAATGCCGTCAAGGAGCCGCCCCCATTCTCATCGCTCAGCTTCGCTGCACGCTCCAGCAAGCGGGAATGGAGATAAAAGACGTCGCCCGGATATGCCTCGCGGCCCGGAGGACGGCGAAGGAGCAAGGAGAGCTCGCGGTATGCCGCCGCTTGCTTGGTCAGGTCGTCGTATACGACCAGTACGTGCTCGCCTTTGTACATGAAATACTCGCCCATCGCGCAGCCTGCGTACGGTGCCAAGAAGAGAAGCGGCGCCGGTTCGGATGCCGCTGCCGTAACGACAATCGTATATTCCAATGCGCCGTGGCGGCGCAGGGTTTCCACGACTTGAGCTACGGTCGATTGCTTTTGGCCGATAGCGACGTAAATACATTTTACGCCGTTGCCTTTTTGGTTAATAATTGTATCGATAGCGATGGTCGTCTTACCGGTCTGACGGTCGCCGATGATCAGCTCCCGCTGTCCGCGGCCGATTGGCACCATCGAGTCAATCGCTTTAATCCCGGTTTGCATTGGCTCATGAACCGATTTACGGTCAATGACGCCTGGCGCGTTCGATTCCACCGGACGGAATTCGGTCGTCGCGATTTCTCCCTTGCCGTCAACCGGCTGTCCGAGCGAATTCACGACGCGGCCGAGCAGCGCTTCGCCTACCGGCACTTCCATAATGCGTCCCGTACGCTTGACTTGATCCCCTTCGCGAATATCGGTATAAGGACCAAGAATAACGATACCAACGTTGCCTGCCTCCAGGTTGAGAGCCATGCCTACGACGCCGTTGGAGAACTCCAGAAGCTCCCCGGACATGCAATTCTCCAAACCGTGAACGCGGGCGATTCCGTCACCGACATTGATAACCGTGCCGACTTCGGCCACTTCGATCTCAGCCTTGTAGTTCTCAATTTGACTTTTAATCAGTGTGCTGATTTCTTCAGGTCTGATGCTCAATTCGCTTCACCCCATTCTTCCGTGCTTATATCGTTTAACGTACTTGTGTTTTCAACGTTTTTTGAATACGTTCCAGTTGGCCGGACAAGCTTCCGTCATACAAGACGTCGCCGATGCGCACCTTCATGCCGCCGATGATCGAAGCATCGACCACATTGTGAACGCGGATCGTCTTGTTGAGCATCTGTCCGAACTGGGCGGCAACCTCTTGCTTCCCGGCCTCGTCCAGCGGAAAGGCAGTAGTCACGTAGGCATCAGTCACGCCGGTCGCTTCGCCGACGATGCGGACGAAGTGAGTCTCCAGCTCGGGAAGGATGCGGATGCGCCCCCGTTCCGTCAGGAGCAGCAGCGTATTCAGGACAATCTCGGATACTTCGCCTTCGAACGCCTGCCGAAGAATGGCCTGCTTCACGCTGACATCAATATTTGGCGCGGAGAACAGGACGTACAGTTCCGAAGTCGAGTTCATGACTTCAACGACAGCCTTCAACTGCTGTTCGGTCTCGGCAACGGCTTTGCGCTCAGATGCCAGATCGAACAACGCTTTGGCATAACGTTTCGCTATATCTTTGCTCATTGTTTGCCCCCTACCTCTTTCAGGTACTGGCCAACCAATTGATCTTGATCCTTTTCATCCACCTGCTTCTGCAGAAGCTTCGAGGCGATGGCGACAGACATGCCGCTGACTTCATTGCGCAGGGCAGCCACAGCCTTGTTCTTCTCGCTCTCGATATCGCGGGCTGCTTCTTCCTTCAAGCGTGCTGTCTCGGACTTCGCTTGACCGATGATATCGTCGGCCTGTCTAACGCTGGTCTGCTTCGCCTGCTCGATAATGTCATAAGCTTCTTTGCGGGCAGAATCAAGAGCCTGCTTCTGCTCTTCGATGTAAGTCTGAGCTTGCGTCCGGCTGTTGGCAGCTTCGTCGAGCTGCTGCTTGACCAGCTCGCGGCGTTTCTCCATGACGCTGAACAAAGGCCCGAATGCATACTTTTGAAGCAAGAAATATAGGATGAGGAAAGCGGCAATCGCCCATACGAAATTTTCCCACACGAATTTCACTACAGTCACTCCTTTCCGTTAACATGACGCGCAAGTACAAAACGAAGGCGCGGATGGCATCGGCCTTCCCCGCCAGACCGTTTCACTATTCATTAAGAGAACATTGCCAGGAATGCGATAACTGTAGCTGCAAGTGGAATAACCTCGACGATACCGACACCGATAAACATGGTCGTTTGCAACATGTTGCGGGCTTCCGGTTGGCGGGCAATCGACTCCACCGTACGGCTTACGATCATACCGTTACCAAGACCTGCGCCCAATGCGCCCAAACCTACTGCAATTGCTGCTGCTAACATACCCATTTCCATTTGAAAAGTCCTCCTCAAATTCATGTATTTGTGAATTGCTTGTGTGTATATGTCTCACCCGAAGTAGCTCATCAAAAATGATGGATTCGGCAGAGTTTGTTAATGTTCTTCATGTATGGATGCTTGCCCGATGTACACCATCGTTAGCATCGTGAAGATAAAGGCTTGCAACGCGCCGATAAAGATACTGAAGCCTTGCCACGCCGCGAGGAACGGAAGACCGAAGATGCCCGCTCCGATAAGCGTCGATATCAGAATCTCCCCCGCGAAGATGTTCGCGTAAAGACGGATGCCAAGCGCGATCGGCTTCGCCAGATTCTCCACAATGTTCAATGGAAGGAAAATCGGGAACGGCTCGAGATAATGCTTCAAGTAATGCTTGCGATTTTTCTTCAGGCCCAGGAAATTCACAATGACGAAAACCATGAACGCCAGACCGAAGGTTACGGAAACATCCGCTGTAGGCGACTTATACCATAGCAGGTGGACGTGCTCCGGTTTGCCTTTGGCAGCGAGGTCATTGAAGACCTCTTGGCTCGTCGTAATGATCTCCTTGCCGAAGATCGTTACCGGATGGTCCGCCTCCGTGATGACCGCGAACGGCAATCCCAGCAGGTTGGATACGAAAATAAACAAGATAAGCGTCATCCCCAAGGAGATGTATGCCTTCCCTTTCTTGAAATCCATTGCGCTGCCGATAATCCCCTGTACGAATTCGACAACCCATTCCATGAAGTTCTGCATTTTGGAAGGGTTCTCGACCGACAGATTACGGACGGCCAATCGAGCAATGATGAATACGACGACTACACTGATGAGAAGCGTGAGTATGATGGATAAATCCAACTGTAGCCCGCCAACCTCAATAATCGGTGATGAGTGCATAAATGTGTTCACCCCTTTCCAATAAGCTGCTTATTCACCTTTTCTCCATTCCATAATGACGCTGACGATAATGGTCACGACTTGCATGAATATCAGTCCAACTATAGTCGATACGAGCGAGACCTGTTCGAACTTCATGCCGATCATCACGGCCAAGAGAACGATACACATTCTCGTAACGAGCCCAAGACTGAATCTTTGCCTTGTATGACTGGCGGCAAGTTCGGCCAATTGTCTCACCTTCATCGACAAATAGCGCGCATTAATGAGACCGACGACGGTTCCTAGCGTCAAGCCGGCTGCATAAGGGCGGTGCTCCGGTGAAAAAGCCCATACGAGAAGGAACATCGACATCAGGATGAAGGCCACCCTGGTCACGGCATGGACAATCGAAGTCATATCATTCATCTTGTTCCCCCATGAACTTCCTTACAAAATAAATAATGTTCATGATGCCGAGACACATCCCGGCGATCATGCCGACGGCCATCCACAGCTTGGGCCCGTCCAACATTTGCGCCAGCCATTTCCCCGCAAAGTATCCGATGACGATGTACACGGCGAGCGTGACACCGGCCCCGCCGATGCTGAGAGCGATGAACCAAGCGCTGTCATTGCGTTTCGAAGTCTTCATAGGCTAATAATTCCCATTCATTTTACTGAACAATACGAGATTTTGTCAATTCGTTAAAACCTTGTATTTATAAGGATGAAAACGTTGTATTTTGTCTCTCGATGTCGTAAAAATCCGCGTAAACCGTACAGTATCACTGTATGCTGGTACGTTAGGGTATAGAAGATGCTCCGAATTCAAATTGTGAACTTTGTGTGAAAAAACTCCGGACGCTCCGCTTGCCGCCCGAAACTGTGAAGAATCGCACTGACAATACGCCGGGATGCTTTCCCGTCCCCGTATGGATTCGCCGCTTGGCTCATCCGGGAATATAGCTCCTGATCGGTCAACAATTGTTTGGTTCGGCTATACACCTTCTCTTCGTCCGTGCCGACAAGCTCCAGCGTGCCCGCTTCAATGCCTTCCGGGCGCTCGGTTGTGCCCCGAAGCACAAGTACGGGTACGCCAAAGGACGGCGCCTCTTCTTGCATGCCGCCGGAATCCGTAAGGATAAGATGCGTGTGCGGATAGATGTTGTGAAAATCAGCGACATCGAGCGGCTCGATAAGCTTGATCCGCGGGTGATTGCCCAGCATCTCATGTGCCGGAACACGAACAGCCGGGCTTGGATGCACCGGATAGACAATCGCGATATCCTCGAATTCGTCGGCGATGCGCCGCACGGCACGGAAAATATTGCGATGCGGCTCCCCTTGCGATTCCCGGCGGTGAGCCGTCATCAGCACGAGGCGCTTGCCCTGTGCCCATTCCAGCACCTCATGGGTGTAATCGGAACGTACTGTATATTGAAACACATCTGTTATTGTGTTGCCTGTGACATATATCGATGATTCTTTCTTGTTCTCCTGCTTCAGGTTGTTCGCGGACCATTCTGTCGGAGCAAAATGCAAGTCCGCCAACACCCCGGTCAACTGCCGGTTCATCTCTTCCGGATAAGGCGACAGCTTGTTCCATGTGCGCAATCCCGCCTCGACGTGACCGACTGGAATCTGCTGCATGAATGCGGCATAGCTGGCCAAGAAGGTCGTCAGCGTATCGCCGTGCACAAGCACGATGTCCGGCTTCGCCTCCTTCAGCACCGGCTCCAGCCCTTGCAGCACCCTGATCGTAATATCGTTCAGCGACTGCTGGGCCTGCATAATGTCCAAATCGTAATCCGGCCGAATGTTGAATACGTCCAGCACTTGATCAAGCATTTGACGGTGCTGGGCCGTCACGCAGACGATCGATTCGATCTGGTCCGGATGCTTTTGCAATTCCAGAATGAGAGGCGCCATCTTGATCGCCTCCGGGCGGACACCGAACACCGTCATCACTTTCAGTTTCGACATTTCGCTCTCCTCCGCTATTTCCATATTATCGGCATGCTATTACCCTATTATCGGCATGTTATGCCACATTCTTTTAGCGATATGCCTTATTTCGTACCGAAAAGCCGGTCGCCCGCATCGCCCAATCCCGGCACAATGTAGCCGTGGTCGTCCAGACGCTCGTCCAGCGCGGCCAAATAAATATCGACGTCAGGATGCGCATCCTGAACCGCCTTGACCCCTTCCGGCGCCGCAATGAGGCACATCAGCTTAATCTGGGTGCATTCGCGATTCTTCAGCGCATCAATGGCAGCAATCGCCGATCCGCCGGTCGCCAGCATCGGATCGATGACGATAAGCGCCCGCTCATGCACATCGGTCGGCAGCTTCGTGTAGTATTCAACAGGCTTCAACGTCTCTGGATCGCGGAATAGACCGACATGTCCGATTTTGGCCCCCGGAATCAGCTTCACTACCCCTTCCACCATGCCCAGGCCGGCCCGCAGAATCGGAATCAAGCCAAGCATGCGGCCGGAAATGACCTTGCATTCCGTCTCCGCCACCGGCGTCTCCACAGTGGATGTCTGCAGTGGAAGTTCGCGCGTAATCTCATACGCCATTAGTGTCGCGACCTCGTCGACCAACTCGCGGAAATCTTTCGTGTTCGTGCGCTTGTCACGAATCAGTGTCAATTTGTGTTGAATCAAAGGATGATCGCAAATGATCAATTTGCCCATATAACATGTCCCTCCGCTTTTTACTCATGTTGCTTGCTAGAAAATGTCCAGCGATTCTTATTCATCGTCAAACAGGCCTATTATAACATTCCCGCCTTGTATCTGCACGTTTTCCAGATCACTTTATGACTCCCATTTGTCGCCTGACCGATCGTAACACATCGGCTCTATCCCTATTAGTGACATCCCAACCTCTGGTTATACCTGGATCAAAAATAAAGTTTGTGTCCTTTTTACATTTTCTCCGTCCAATCTCGTCTCTTTGTTATCCTTTGTGCCGCTCTCCCCTTGAGTCAGATTTATCTCCTTTGCCGCTCTTTACACTACTCTCCCATCTCGTCAGATGTATCGTCCCTGCCGTCCTTTACGCTGCTCTCCCATCTAATCAGGTTTGAAAAGGACAAGGGTTGGGAGGGAGCATACGAACCATACGAAGGCCAACTCGGTAAAGACGTCATTTATGAGCTGTGGGGATAGCGGCTATAAGGCTGACAACCGCATTTCCCCCCATAAAAAAATAGGCCCTCCCCAAAGCTGCCGCTTCGGGGAAAGCCGTACTACGTATCTATGCCGATTAATATTTGAGCGTCTGATACAGCGGGTATTGCGCCGTCAGCTCCTGCACCATCCGGCGCGCTGTCGCCAGCGTTGCTTCGTCGGCCGGGTTTTTCAGCGTCATGGCAATCACCTTGCCGATCGTGCGCATCGCCTCGACATCCATGCCGCGCGAAGTCGCAGCCGGCGTGCCGATGCGGATGCCGCTTGTGATGAACGGACTCGTCGGATCGAACGGAATCGCGTTTTTATTCACGGTAATGCCGACCGAGTCCAGCACCTTCTCCGCATCCTTGCCGGTAATGTTAACGTTGCGCGTGTCAATCAGCATCAGATGATTGTCGGTGCCGCCGGATACGATGTTCAGCCCTTCTTCGACCAGAGTCGCCGCCAGCACTTTCGCGTTCTCGATGACCTGTGCCGCATATTGCTTGAAGGAAGGCTGCAGCGCTTCGCCCAGCGCGACTGCCTTGGAAGCAATCACATGCATGAGCGGACCGCCCTGCGTGCCCGGGAAGACGGCTTTGTCGATCGCCTGCGCCCAGGCCGAACGGCATAGAATCATTCCGCCGCGCGGACCGCGAAGCGTCTTGTGCGTCGTCGTCGTCACGAAGTGCGCATGCGGAACCGGGCTTGGATGCAGACCCGCGGCCACCAGTCCGGCGATATGCGCCATATCGACCATGAACAATGCCCCTACGTCATTGGCGATGGAGCCGAGCGCTTCGAAATCGATGATACGAGGGTAGGCGCTGGCGCCGGCAACGATCATTTTCGGACGATGCTTGAACGCGGCTTTGCGTACCTTGTCATAATCGATGAGGAACGTGTCCTCCTCTACGCCATAAGCCACGAAGTTATACAATAAGCCTGAAGCATTGACCGGGCTGCCGTGGGTCAAGTGGCCGCCATGCGCCAGATTCATGCCAAGGACCGTGTCTCCCGGCTTCAATGCTGCCAGATAGACTGCCATGTTCGCTTGCGCGCCGGAATGCGGCTGCACATTCGCGTGCTCGGCCCCGAACAGCTCCTTCGCGCGGTTGCGCGCAATGTCCTCCACGATGTCGACATGCTCGCAGCCGCCATAGTAGCGCTTGCCTGGATAGCCTTCCGCATATTTATTCGTCAGGACGGTCCCCATCGCTTCCATGACCGCTTCGCTTACGATATTTTCCGAAGCGATAAGCTCGATATTGTTCCGCTGACGCTGCAGCTCCAAATCCATCGCTTTCAGCACTTCCGGATCCGATTGTCGTAAATGTTCTACCATTAGCCAAGCCCTCCCATTTCATCGTTCATCATAATTAAAAATCAACCTTGCGAAAACAGGCCGCGAACCGCGTCAGTCGCATGAAGCTCCGCTATCGTCCAGCCAACGGTAGACCGCCCGCTCGCCGCCAATCAGCTTCGGCCGCGTCGACGCCATCGTCACCCTGGCCCTGCCGATGGCGCGGAGCTCCGTTCGCAGCGGAACGGCCACGCGGCGCAAATGCATGCCGATCAGCGTCTCGCCGATGTCGATGCCTGCATGCGCCTCGATGGATTCGGCCAGACATGCGTCCGGCAGCATGCGGTACGCCTGTGCCGCCATTGAACCGCCCGCATGCGGGACAGGCACCGCGGCGGCCTCCTCCAGCCGGAATTGCTCCAGCGTGCGGCGCTCTACGACCAGCGCGCGGTTCAGGTGCTCGCAGCATTGAAAAGCGAGCTGCAGGCCGAACTCGGTCCGCAGCACATTCAGCCCGTCGAACAGCATTCGGGCCACGTCAAGCGTGCCGGCCGTGCCGATCCGCGCGCCGGCCACTTCGCTTGTGCTGCAGCCGATGACGACCAATTGGCCCGGAGCAAGCTTCGCTGCAGCTGCCAGTTCCCGGGCAGCCTGCTCGGCCTGCCGCTCATAAGAAGAATTCATGTCGCTTCCTCCTCGCTGATGCGCTACGGCGCCGGGTTGTACTTGCGCTCGGCTTCCACCACCTTGCGGATGCGGCCTGCATGGCGCTCCCCTTGACTGAATTCCGTGCCGAGCCAGACGCGAACGATCTCTTCCGCCAGACCAGGGCCGATAACCCGTTCCCCCATGGCGAGCACGTTCGAATCATTATGCTCCCGCGTCGCCTTCGCGGAGAACAGATCATGTACAAGCGCGCAGCGCACGCCAGGCACCTTGTTCGCGGCGATGGACATGCCAATCCCGGTTCCGCAGATGAGAATTCCTCGATCAGCTTCGCCCGCAGCCACCTTCTCGGCGACAGGCACGGCATAATCCGGATAATCGACTGAATCGGTGCAATGGCAGCCAAGATCCTCCGTCTCATGCCCCAGTTCGCGAATGACCGCGATAATACCATCCTTCAGCTTCACACCTGCGTGATCCGCTCCAATTGCAATTTTCATGTACGTTCCCTCCATCCCATCATTCCCTCGGGGAGGCCCAGGGCCCTCCAGGAAACAATATGCTGTCTGTCCATTATAACCAATTTTCGAACGGTTGGCCCGCATCTTCGACATCATTTTGCCGAAAGCTCGATTCTCTCCTGCTGGCATCGGAACAAGGGGGTGCATCCCTCCCGTATCTGCTTTGAACCACCTCTCGAAAAAGAAAAAAAGAGCATAGCATGGCCTTAACCATGCATTGCTCTTTCGCCCAGGCGACCGGCCGTATATCACTCGATGCTCCACCGTGGTTCTCCCACTTCCGTCGCCAGTTACACCGAGTGCCATTCATCTATTTCCGATAATAAGGGATGCGCCGCAGAAATGCAATCACTTTGTGTCAGGCGGGGCCAGCTTGTCCATCACGACGAGAAGCGCCTCCCGAATCTGCATCGCGGTCATCCGATATTCCTCCAGCGAACCGCCGAACGGGTCCGCGACATCCGGATTCGGGCAGAGCCGCTCCAGTTCGGCCAGCTTCGCCCGTTCCTCCGGCGTCGGTTCCTGTCCCAGCGCCTGCCTCAGCTGCAGCTCGGCGGCCAGTTCCTGCAGCCGATTGCGTTCCCCGGATCCACCTTCTCCCGGCTCCGCGTATTCCCTCAGTGTATATGTCTTGTCGGCCGCAGCGGGGAATCGCTGCAGCACATGGCGCTTATGGCCGACGGTCAGCGTCAAGATGAGATCAGCCCAAGCCACCTCGGCTTCCTTCAGCGCCGTCGAAGCGAACGTCTCGTACCCCTCGACATGGTGCTCCTTCAGCACGGCGGCGGCATGATTCGACATCGGCGTCCCATCCCATGCCGATACGCCCGCCGACTTGACCTCCAGCTCCAGCCCCCGTTCG
Source organism: Paenibacillus thiaminolyticus (assembly GCF_007066085.1). Taxonomy (NCBI): domain Bacteria; kingdom Bacillati; phylum Bacillota; class Bacilli; order Caryophanales; family Paenibacillaceae; genus Paenibacillus; species Paenibacillus thiaminolyticus. The sequence continues at coordinate 3,342,638 of NZ_CP041405.1, forward strand.
GCGGCTAACTGGCGGAGCATCGCTTCCGCCATCGGACTGCGGCAGGTGTTGCCTGTACATACGAATAATATCCGGTTCATCGGCCGTCACTCCTTTGGATGGTATGTGATTCTATTTTCGGCAAGGCAGCACGGCTGCGAGCGTCCCGGCTCCCTGCTTATCGATAACTCCGTCCACTGCATCAACGGCGGATGTTGTCACGTTCGTCGTCATGACCACTCCCCCAAGGAGAGGGTCCTATCATCCATATCGTACCCGAATGTCTCTTCGATTCACAGTTCAACCGCTACGGCAGCAAAAAGAGAATGCCGAAGGTGAGCAAAATCACTCCTCCGACCGCTTCCCCGTACTCGCCGATAGTGGCTCCGACCCGCTGGCCGAGCACCAATCCAATCACAGACATCGCTCCCCCGGCCAGACCGAACGCAACGATGGTCACCATGAGATTCGTATGGAACATGCCTAGCGACACGCCGACGGAGAACGAATCGACGCTTACGCTCAAAGCGAACAGCAGCGTTCCCCAGATCGACATCTCATAGAAAGTGCCTGGGGAGCCGCTCCGAAAAGAACTTAAGATCATATGTCCGCCCAGCATAATGAGCAGCCCGCCGGCGGCCATCACCGCCACATGTCCAAGAATGGAGCTGACATAATGGCCCGTCAAGACGCCAAGCAGCGGCATCGCGACATGGAACAGCGCGATAATTCCGCTGATGCGGAGCATCTCCATCGAGCGCACCCCTCTCATGCCGAGGCCTAGACAAAGTGAAAAGGCGTCAAAACCGAGTGCCACGGCCATGACGATTATTGTGATCCACTGACCTGCCGGTACTGCCGTCTCCCACATCGCGTTCTCCCCTTGTCCATCGTCTGAGATCAGCGTATGCGGACAAGGAGGCAATGATGACAAGTCCTTGAAGGCGGGAGACGGGGAAGCCGGCGGGTATCCCGCTCGTTCAGCAGCGGATAACGCGGTGGCCGGCGGCCTTCAGCAGCCGGTTCATGACCGCCAATCCGATCCCTTCGGTGGAACAGGCTTCCGCCATAATGAAGCCGACCCCTTCCTCGTCGAAGCGGCGCAGCCCTTCATACAGCCGGTGCGCAGCCTCCTCCGGCGCGGACAAGCTGCCCAGCGGGACGACGACATCCGCGCGGTAGGCCGCGGCATGCTCGGTGAAGGCGAGCACGCCGGTGCGCTCCCCGCGCTCGCGGGCGGCGTCGAGCTCCGCCTGGATGCGGCGGGCCGCGGCTTCCGGCGAGGCGCTCTGCACGATCGCGAGTGTGCCTTGAGGCGCATAGTGGGCATATTTCATGCCCGGGGAGCGCGGCGCAGCTAACGTCCCGCCGGCTACCTGCGCCGCGGGCTCCGCCAGTGCGCCGACCGGATCGACAGCCGGGTCGATCGTGATATCGGCGGCAATCTCGCGCAGCATGGCGATCGTCACGCCGCCGGGGCGCAGCACATGGATGCGTTCGCCGTGCAGCTCCACGACGGTCGATTCGACGCCCACGCCGGTCGGTCCGCCGTCGACGATGCCGCCGATGCGGCCGTCCAGATCCTCGGCGACATGCTCGGCCCGCGTCGGGCTCGGGCGGCCGGAACGGTTGGCGCTTGGCGCAGCTACCGGGCAAGCGGCGGCGCGGATCAAGGCCAGCGCCGTATCATGCGCCGGCATGCGGACACCGACCGTATCGAGGCCCGCCGTCACCCGCGGCGAGACGGCTCCGGGGCGCGCCGGCAGCACGATCGTAAGCGGGCCGGGCCAAAAGCGGTCCATTAGGCGCCGCGCCGTACCGCCGAACGGCTCGACCAGCTCATCCAGCATCGCCATATCGGCGATATGCACGATGAGCGGATTGTCGGACGGGCGCCCCTTGGCCGCGAAGATGCGTTCGACGGCCCGCGTATCGCGCGCGTCGGCGCCGAGGCCGTAGACCGTCTCGGTCGGAAAGGCGACCGTCCCCCCCGCAGCCAGCAGAGCAGCCGCCTCCCTAATAGCCGGCTGTCCCTCCAGCGGCTGCGCGGCGTCGACCGTCCAGCGCTTCGTCGCTTCTTCCTCAAGGCCTGCCGTACCCTCCGCAGCCTGGTCCTGGTCGGCTAGCTTCGGTTCATTGAATCGATTCATGACGTTCATTCCTTATTCTCTCAGATGGGGATCAACGCAAGAAAGATGCCAAAAGAGCTTCGGCATCTCCCAGTCCATCCCGTCGAATTGATGTCTTCTTCTAGTTGTACCATAATTGCCGAGAGCTCGTCCAGCATGCGGACCCGCCCCGCCCGCCCGCGACGGTCGGCAACCTAAGAAATCCGATAGCGAACCAATGGCATACAGAGGAACCTATAATTTAACCGATAAGAGCATTCCACACCTCTGCCAGCCATTGCAGCAAGCTTACCAGCATATCCCACAAAAAGAAGCGCACTTCTGTTCCGCCATCCGTACTTGGCTCCGCTCCCGGACCGGCAGAACCGCCGTCCACCCCGGCCGTCCCGCTGGCCTCGCCCGCTGAAGCTACATCCTGCCCCGTTGCTGCCGATGAGACGATTTCGCTTCCGGCACCGGAGTCCTCCGCCTTCGCCTGGCCCGTATCGCCATCAATGAAGCAGAGCGGCGGGAACAGTACGCACCACCAGTTCTGGCCTTCCCCCGCGCCCAGCGTAACGAGCAGCGCTTCGTACATGCCCGCCGGATAAACCTGGCCGCCGTACAGCTTCGCTGGGAACGGCACCTCGCCTAGCGTCAGCCTCGCCGAATACGGCATGCCTTCATCCGCCAGCGTTCGGGCGACCGTGTTCTCCAGCTCCTTGAGATGGGCGGCGATGAATTCCCTGGCCTCCTCCCGCGTCTGCGGAGCGGTTTGCTGCCCTGTCCAGCCGTTCAATTCCTCGACGATGCCATCCCGCACCAGCCGCTTCACCCGCTGATCGTCGTCCGTATCCGAATTCGCCAGCACGCGCAGCCGAATCGCATCCTCGGGTATCGCCGCTGCCGTTGTCTGTCCGGCTTCCGCCGTTGTTCTCCCTGCCAAGCCTGATTCTTCCACAGCCGCTGCCGCGCGGCCTTGATCCCAACGCATCCACGTCCCTGCGGCGACGATGGCCAGCAGGAGACCGAGTACGAACATCCGTGATTTCATGTTCTTCTACTCCTTGTGAGGTTGGGCGCGCCTCTTGTCTATCAGTATGTCCGGCAGCGGCACGATTAAACGTCCTTGATTCACAATTCATAGAATAAAAAAATAGAGTCCCTCCCCCCGGGCTCGCCTGGGAGACAGGCTGCGAAGGAAAGGAACTCTATCAAAAAGTAACATAATATTATCTAGAGATTTACACGCTTATAGGCATGCGTTGAAAGATTCGATCGATAGCCGCTCTTGGCTCCTGCGCTCAGCGGCCTGATTCTTCCGTGCCGTCTTCCGCTCCACCGCGGCCAGCCGCCTCCCCATCTTCCGGGCGCGAGGCGCGCACGCCGATGACATGGCGCTCGATGCCGGCCAGATCCGGCACGATGACGAGGCGCTCCCCGTACCCTGCCGCCTCCAGCAGCGCAGCGACATCGCGGGCTTGGCCCTGGCCGACCTCGAAGCCGATGAGGCGCGGCGGGCTGTCCAGCAGCGGCAGCATGGCGACGATGCGGCGGTACGGGTCGAGCCCGTCCGCTCCGCCGTCCAGCGCCGTGCGCGGCTCATAATCGCGCACCTCGCGCATGAGCCCGCCAATCTCGGCAGCCGGGATATACGGCGGGTTGGACACGAGCACGTCCAATCCGCTGCCGGCAAGCGGCGCCAGCAGGTCGCCCTCGCGCCAGCTCAGGCGCGCCGCTACGCCAAGCTGCCCGGCGTTGGATTGCGCCATGCGGAGCGCCGCGGGCGAGATATCGGTCGCCGTCACCTGCCAGGACGGCCGAAGATGGGCCAGCGTGCAGGCGATGGCGCCGCTGCCGGTGCCGATATCGGCCGCCCGCAGCGCGGTCCCGGCCGGCCAGAGGCGATCCGCTTCGGCCATGATCGCCTCGACCAGCAGTTCCGTCTCCGGGCGCGGAATCAGCACGTCCGGAGACACCGCGAACGGCAGGCCATAGAAATGCTGCTCCCCGATAATATATTGGGTCGGCTCGCCTCCGGCCCGCCGTTCCATCGCGGCCTCGTACGGACGGCAGGCCGCTTCGGGCATCGGATCGGGCAGCCGCACGAGATAGGCTGCCCGCTCCCATCCAAGCACATGGCGCAGCAGCAGCTCCGCATGATGCGGCGCATCCTCCACCCCGCCAGCCGCCAAAAAAGAAGAAGCCTGCACCCAGGCTTCTCTTATCGTTAACGGCCAGGCTAGGCGGAAGGAGCCCCGAGCTCCCTGCTCCGATCCGCCGGGCCGGCTCATGCGTGATTCTCCCGCTCCATCAGCTCGGCCTGTTCGGTCAGCGTCAGCGCCTGAATAATCTCTTCCATATCCCCGTTCATCACCTGATCCAGCTTATGCATCGTCAGGCCGATACGGTGATCCGTCACGCGGCTCTGCGGGAAGTTGTACGTGCGAATGCGCTCGCTACGATCGCCGGTGCCGACCTTGCTTTTCCGTTCGCCCGCATATTTGGCTTCCTCTTCCTGCCGCTTGATATCAAAGATCCGGGCCCGCAGCACTTGAAGGGCCTTCGCTTTGTTGTCGTTCTGCGACTTGCCGTCCTGACAGGTCGCCACGATGCCTGTCGGGATGTGGGTTACCCGCACGGCCGACTTCGTCGTGTTGACGGATTGCCCGCCGGCGCCGGACGAACAGAACGTATCGACGCGAATGTCCTTGTCGAGAATCTCCACTTCGACTTCATCGATCTCCGGCATGACGGCGACGGTCGAGGTCGAAGTGTGAATGCGGCCGCCTGATTCCGTCGCCGGAATGCGCTGCACGCGATGCGCGCCGCTCTCGTACTTCAGCTTGCTGTATGCGCCCTTGCCGGAGACGAGGAAGATAACTTCCTTGAATCCGCCCAGATCGCTGATATTCGCTTCCATCAGTTCCGTACGCCAGCCCTGGGCATCGGCGTAGCGTGTATACATGCGGTATAGATCAGCTGCGAACAGCGCCGCTTCGTCGCCGCCGGCAGCGCCGCGAATCTCGACGATGACGTTCTTGTCGTCGTTCGGGTCCTTCGGGAGCAGCAGCACGCGGATGCGCTCCTCCAGCTTGACCTTGCGCTCCTCCAGCTCTTCGATCTCCATCTTCACCATTTCGCGCATGTCATCGTCCAGCTTTTCCTGCAGCATGGCTTTCGCCGCATCCAGCTCGCTTATTACGTTTTTGTACTCCATATAGGCTTCGTACGCAGGCTGTAAATCGGACTGTTCCTTCGAATAGTCGCGCAGCTTCTTCGGATCGTTCGCCACATCCGGATCGCACAGCAGCTCGCTCAATTTGTCATAGCGATCCGCCAAAGATTGCAGACGGTCCAACATATCACGTTCACCTCTTTCTAATATGCAACTTTCTAACGTTCTATTTTCAATTACCCGATTACCCGGCTTGCCTGAGGCTACCAACAGCAATATGCCGCTGCCGGGCAATCGGCGCATGCTCTTATCTATACATTGAACCGGAAGTGCATGACGTCTCCGTCCTGCACGACGTATTCCTTGCCTTCCAGCCGCAGCTTGCCTTGCTCCTTCACAACGTTCATCGATCCGGCCGCGACCAGATCGTCATAAGACACCACTTCCGCCCGGATGAAGCCGCGCTCGAAGTCGGTATGGATGACGCCCGCCGCCTGCGGCGCCTTCATGCCCTTGCGGATCGTCCACGCGCGCACTTCCTGTACGCCCGCGGTGAAGTACGTATACAGCCCAAGCAGACGGTACGCCGCCTTGATGAGCCGGTTCAGACCGGACTCTTCCAACCCGAGCTCCTGCAGGAACATCTCCTTGTCCTCGCCGTCCAGCTCCGCGATCTCCGCCTCAACTTTGGCACTGATCGGCACGACCTCCGCATTCTCCTGCGCCGCGAAGTCGCGTACTTGCTGCACATACGGATTAGCGTCCGCTTCCGTCACGCCATCCTCGCTTACGTTCGCCGCATAGAGCACCGGCTTCATCGTCAGCAGATGCAGATCGCGGACGAGCAGCTTCTCGTCATCGGTCAGTTCCAGGCTCCGTGCCGGCTGATCATTGTACAGCACTTCCTTGAGGCGCTCCAGGACATCGGCCTCCTGGGCGAATTTCTTGTCGCCGCTCTTCATGTTCTTCTTCGTCCGATCGAGACGCTTCTCGACCGACTCAAGATCCGCCAGAATCAATTCCAGATTGATGGTCTGGATATCGCTAACTGGATTCACTTTGCCGTCCACGTGCGTAATATTCTCATCCTCGAAGCAGCGAACGACGTGAACGATCGCGTCCACCTCGCGGATATGAGCCAGGAACTTGTTCCCGAGCCCTTCGCCCTTGCTCGCGCCGCGAACAAGGCCGGCAATATCGACGAACTCGAATGCCGTCGGCACCGTCTTGTTCGGCACGACGAGCTCGGTCAATTTGTCCAGACGCTCATCAGGAACCTCAACCACGCCGACATTCGGATCGATCGTACAGAACGGGTAGTTGGCGGATTCCGCCCCCGCTTGCGTAATCGCATTGAACAATGTCGATTTGCCGACATTCGGCAGTCCGACGATACCAGCTTTCAAAGCCATTTATAATGACAACTCCTTCATTCGATGTGCTCTATCCATAAGTCCATTGTGCCAGCAGGATTCAAGGCCTGCCCTATCATTGACCATTACTGTATAAAAGACGCAAAAATTCCTTAACCATTATAACCAACAACACAAAAAAAACCTAGTCATCGACTGGATTTTTTCCGAATTGTCTACATATTCCGGGTTCGGCTCCCTGTGCGCGGCGAGTGGATAAGTCATCCGACATCGGCAAAAAGTAAGAACCGGGCCTTGATAACCGCCCGTATCAATAAGCTTAGGAAGAAAAGAGGTGCAAGAGACGATGGAAAATAAAACGCATCGCGGCAACTACAAAGGCACAACGAAAATGAAAGCCCAAAACCAGGACATGGCCTTCGTGAACGATAACGTCGAAGTTGCCAAGTCGGTCAATCCGCTTCCCGATAAGCGGGCAAGAGACAAATAAGAGGATTCTCCGCTTGCGGCCAACCGGCCACTGATCACTCGAGCCGAGGGAAGGCGGGCCGCCTCAGGCGGCCTTCCTGCAGCCGCAGCCGACGAGGTCTAGGTCAGGTAGAGGTCTAGGTCAGATAACGGTACAGACTCCGTATAAGACGGCTTGCTCCATAGCGCCCGGCATTCGGCATCTCCACCTGGTACTGCAGGCATAGCTTGAGCACTTTCGCGACGACGAGCGGCTCATTTTCCGGTTCGATCTCGGGCTCCGTGCCGCGGCCCCCCGCGAACAAGGAGGACAGCATCCCGTCTGCGACCAGCATCGGCCCGTTCCAATTCCACTGCAGCCACTCTTCATCCCATTGCACTGTCGAGGCCCCGATTTCCCAGACGACTTGCCGGGAGCGCTGGCGGTGTGCCTGAATCGTCCGTTCCAATGCCTTCATCCAAAATTCGGCCCGCTCCTCGCGCGATGCGGCTCGGGCAAGGGCCAGGCATGCAGCCTGGGCGCATACGGAAGAGATGGCGCCGTCTGCCCACGGGAATTGAATCCGGTCGAGCCGCGGCAAGGCGCAGCCTCGAATCAGCTGCTCCCACTCGTTCCGTCCCAGTCCCTCCTGCCCGGTCAACGCCATGCAGATGGAACGGACAGCTTCCTCGCTCGCATCGTCGCGGTGTTGACCGAACGCAAGCGAAGGATTGAACGGCTTATGAAGCCGGCGGCGGCAATCGGCAAGGGCAATTAGGCCGTTCAGCCTAACGCGGTGCGATTCCCCATGCAGAGAAGCGTCAAGCAGCATATCCTCTGCTTGCGGCGCTGCGTCCTGCATCAAGTGAATGACATAGATGGCCTGAATCGCCGTCTGCTCGTCTTCATGCAGGAGGGCGGTCCACTCTGCGAACCGATCCCGGAGGGCAGCCAGCCACCGTCCGGCCAACTGCTCCGCTTCATCCTCCCCTGCCTCGTCCCGGATCCGGGCGTTCGGCGTGACGCCGAACGGAAGCCGGCAGGTCGCCGTCACACGCAGCACCTGGGCAATGCCGTTCAAAATCGTCGCCTTGGCCACTGATTTGTTCTGCACGGTCAAAATATCGATCAGCGAATGGATCAACCCGCAGACGGCGATATCCATCTCATTGCCGTCGCTGCATAATTGTTCGAATAGCGAATGGGCCGCATCTGCCGATTGCTCCCGCGAACCGTTCTCCATCACGTTGAGCAATTCGGGCAAATAATCTCCAGAGCCGAACGCATGCAGCCATCCCGCATCATAAGCCGTCCCCATTACTCTCTCCTCCGTATGCCGCCCTTTCCATCGGGGCCGTGGTTTTAATTGCCATTATATCACTTCAGGCCCGGGAAGTTACTGAAAAATATCGGAAAATGTCGAAAAGAAAATGCCCGTTGGCCATAGCTCCCCTTATTGCCCCCTTCAAAAGTGGATAGAACTGCTGTTTCAATCGCCTGGGAAGCGGTGAAATCTATACTAGCATGACATTCTCCCCCTTTTCGAATAGATCGCACGGAACGCTCCCTGCAGCCTTGCGCCGCAGGGGGCGTTTCCATTGCGGGACGCATTCGGGATGTCCGGCATCCGAAGCAGGAACTCGCTGCTCCGTCGCGGGGCAAGACCGGATTATCCCCAAACCTTACCTTACATGAGGAAGACTCGCTTAACGTTCAAGAACATCAAGGACACGGCTAACGTTCCGGAGCATCAAAGACTCGCTAACGTTCCGGGGCATATTGGAAGATGCAAATATGCAGGATTTTCGCCGAAGCTGCCTAACGTGGCAGGGAAGCCTGCAAATCTACATCAATTTAATGCAATTATGGCTCTGAACCCGCCGTTACAGGCGAAAGGCTGCACCTTCAACTGTACCATTTCCCTAGACACGTCTATCCGGAAGGCGAAATCCGCAAAACTGCACATTTCTCCAGACACGCCTATTGGGTAAGCGAAATCTGCAAAACTGCACGATTTCTACAGACACCTATTCAGTAAGCGAAATCTGCAAACTGGACGATTCTACACCTATTCAGTAAGCGAAATCCTGCGCAACTACAGCAATTCGATATGCACGACTTGACCAGAAAGGGAATCCTGCAAAACTGCAGGAATTTCACCCGTTTCGCTCCGGCTTGAAGCAAGAGGGCCTAAAATGATGTAGATTTGCAGCAATTCCTTGGGATGTGGACTCATTGAGCCGAAATTCCTGTAAAATTGCAGCAATTCCCTCCACATATTCAAAACCCAGGAGGCCACGATGCCCCCTGAAGGGCAACGATGCCTCCTGAAGGCAATGATGCCTCCTGAAAGGCAATGATGCATCTTGAAGGCAATGATGCCCCCAGGATCCGACGCGGTCTCTTGAATCCCGTAAAATCAGGCCGTAGAAAAGTCCATGGGAATTTTCTCTACTTCATTTTTTATATGGTGATCTCGTCTCTCAGTAGGAAAAATCGACTGACAACGCTCCGAGTGCCAAGTTTTGATTAGGTAAGCGGAGATCTCCACCCATTCGTAAAAAACAGGGCTTTCCACCAGCCTGACACTCGCAGGAATTGTTCAGAAGTCACCCTCCAACGCAATAAAAAACTGTAAAATTGCAGCTTTGGCCCCCATGCAGACGTTATCCAGAAAGCGGGGACGCAGGCGCATAAGCCTAAAATAGGGCTAGAATCTGGATAGAACATAGAACAGTCCGGCCAGAATCACTCCGGCCGGACTGTCTTCATCCGCCTGCTGGTTGGCGGCGGATGCCCAAAATAATTTTACTCCGTTACGACAATTTGGTAGGCATAGCTCATCGGCGGCAGGGACAAGGTCATAAATTGCGCATGGAAGCCGATAACTTTTTGGCCGGCCTTCAGCTCGCTTACCTTCAGCTCCTGGCCGTCCTTGGTCACGATCGTCGTATCCTTATTGATGGACAGCACCAAATCGGTATTCCCGTCGGAATCCACATCCAGCCGAATGGACGCTTGATCGTCCTTTCCATTCACATCCAGAATCGTGCCTGTCTGGCGAACCGTCTCTTCCTTGACCACGATGCTGGTTGCATTGCTGATCGGAGGCAGGCTCCTCGTCATGACCGCACTGTAGCTGGCTTTCACGCGGACATTATTCTTGAGCGCATCGGCTGTCAGCTTGTTGCCCTTTTCATCCTTGATGACCGTCTTGTCGGTAATGTTCAGAATAACCGGGGTCTCGCCCAGCAGCTCGATGCGATCCTTGCTTGCGTTCACGATGATGCCATCCGTTTTCATTTCGTTCTTTTGCTCGTCATTGTCATTGCTTGGGCGCTCCACGACGATTTTTTCCGCCGTGCCTTGCGCCGGAATGCTGCGGGTCAGCTTCGGACCGTACCAAGCGGTCACCGTCCAGCCTTTTTGCACCGCTTCGTGCAATTGCGCCTTGTTGCCGTTCTGATCGACAATCGCCGTATCCTCCGTCAAGGCCAGCACCACCGTATCTTGCGCGTTGGCCTGCACGCCCTCGCCAGTCACCGTGGCGTAAGCACCGTTCTTGTTGATGCGGATTTCTTCCATTGTGCCTTTCGTGGCGAGCCAGTCCTGTTGGATTGGCCGATCAAGATCCTGATGCTTGTTGTCTTGTTGAGAACGATCTGCCTGTTGGCTGACGACCTGACCACTCACTTTGTTGATATTCTCTTGGGCCGCCGCAGTCAACGGCATGGCCGCCATCACAAGCATGCTTACTGTCAATATCATTTTTGTCCATGTACGCTTTTTCATCTGAATTCCTCCCTGTCGCGTCCTGTTCCTGCAATTTCCGCGCTTCACCCGTTGCATATCATGCGGGAGAATTGCCGCGTTCATTGTTACAGACGGGCCCAGGTTGGCAGATGTTGCACTTCGCCGTCATTTTTTTTCGGATTAAAGGACAAGGGATCACAAGCTGTCACAATATGCCGATGGAGGAGAGGAAAATGAGAATAATCAAGATCGGCGCGACATAGCGCATCATCGTTCCCCACACCCGTCCCATCAACGGACGGAGCCCGGCTTCCTCCTTGGCGCCGGTCCAGACGAAGCCGATCAGCAGCGTCACGAACAAGCCGCTTAACGGCAGCATAATATTGGAGGTGACGAAGTCGAGCCAATCGAACAGATTGCGTCCGCCCGGCTTCCAATCCGTCAATACACCGCCGGCCGCCAGCGTCGCCGGGAGGGCAAGGACGTACACCGCGCCCATGACAAGCATCGTTGCCCAGCCGCGCTTCATCTCGAAGCGCCGGATAAGGAAGGCTACCGGAACTTCGAGCAGCGACAGGCAAGAGGTAAGCGCCGCGATGGCAAGCAGAATGAAGAACAGCCCCCCGAACCACTCGCCATACGGCATCGAGGCGAAGGCGGCAGGCAGCGCCGCGAAAACAAGGCCTGGCCCCGCATTCGGCTCGATTCCGAACGTGAAGATCGTCGGGAAAATAATGAGTCCGGCAATCAGCGCATACACCAGATCCCCGGCCCCCACCGCCAGAGTAGCCGCAGGCAACGACTGATGCGAATCCACGTATCCGCCATACGTAACCATCGCCCCTATCCCGAGAGAGAGGGAGAAGAAAGCCAGCCCCAGCGCCATCAGTGCGGATTGAAAAGTCAATTTTGAGAAATCGGGATACAAAAAATAGGATATGCCTTCGGCGGCACCCTCCAGCGTTAATGTCCACACCAGCATGACCAGCAAAATGATCAGCAGTCCGGGAATGACGATTTTATTGAACTTCTCAAGCCCTCCCGTAATGCCGCGGGCAATGATGTAGCCGGTCAGCAGAAGTACGGCCAACTGCCACAGAACCGGCCCCCAGCCGGCAGTGAAAGCCGTGAAATGACCTGAATAATCCGGATCGGCATACAGGACGCCCGTCAACGATTCAAAGGCATAATGAAGCGTCCACCCCGCAATGGTGCTGTAATACGTTAAAATGAGAAAGGGAGCAAGCACCGCAATAAATCCGATCGCGCCCCAGCTTCTCTTTCCGGACAGCTTGCGGAAGGCCGTGACCGGATCCCCTCTGCCCGCCCGGCCCACTGTCAGCTCGCCCAGCAGCACCGGAAGCCCTACCAGCACAAGGCAGAGAATGAACAGGAGGAAAAAGGCGCCTCCCCCATTTTGTCCGGTGACATAGGGGAACTTCCACATATTTCCCAGCCCTACCGAGCTCCCGATGGCTGCCAGAATAAACCCGGAAGAGCTGCTGAATTGATCTTTCTTCTTGTCGATGCGACGATAAGTTGATTTTTGTTGTCTTGACATGCGTACCGATTGCACTCCTTGCTCTGCTCTATTTTTTCTAGGTTACCTGCAAACACCGGTCACTGCAATAGTTATGCCAAAAAAAACAAAGGAACTGTCCCATCGAACGCTTATAAATGACAAAGAGACAGGACGGGATTGCGGCAAAATGTGGAAGAAGAGAAGATGGCGGGGCCATGCGGCAGAAAAGAGATGAGACAGTGAAATCTTGTATCAACTCTTTTTACGAAGGGGTTGAGATTGTCCAGCCATTTTCTAAACTCGGCTCTTAAAGCGTTTTAAACCGATTTTCTTCTGCTAGAGGAGATCTGCCACATAAAAAATGAAGTGCCGAATACTTCCCCTGGACTTTCTCAACAACCTGAAAGCGCATCAATATCTCCGATTTTTGCTTTCTATCCATTGCTATGGCTGAGATTCCTGGGTTATGCAGAAAATGGATATCATATCCGAGAATGATTGAACAAACGGGCTTGGCCGGCAAATGCGGTATTCTTCGTTCAACAGGCCGGGGCTGTCTCACGGCAGTCTAATACTGCTGATGAGACAGCCCCGTTCGGTCCCGGCGCCGATCGCCTTAGGCGAAGGGATACCAGAATGTCCCGAATCCCTGAACGCGCGCTATAATCGCTACGATCAGCGCGACGGCGCTAATCGTTATAATGACGTAATCCTCCCGCTGCCATACCGTGGCCGAATACCAGGTGCGGCGCGCATGCTTGCCGAAGCCCCTCAGATCCATCGCATTCGAGATCGTCTCGATCCGATGGAGCGAAGACTGGACAAGCGGGATCGCGATCGAGATAAAGTGCTTCAGCCGCTGCGAGAACGAGCCTTCTCCCTTGCCAAAGCCGATCCCGCGCGCCTGCATCGCATTCGAGATGTTGCGGAATTCAGCCTGCATGTCCGGAATGTAGCGGAAGGCGATGCTGAACGCATAGGCGACCTTGTACGGCACGCCCACCCGGTTCAGGCTGCTGGCCAGCCGCGTCGGATGCGTCGTATAGATAAAGAGCACCGTAATCGGCATAAGGGACATATATTTCATCGAGAGTGTCAATACGTAGATGACCGTCTCCAACGTCAGCACGTTGTAGCCCAGATTGGCGATAACCGTCGTCGAACCGGTCACCACGCTCCCGTAAGCCGGTGTCACGACGAGGGTGAACAGCGAGTTGAACACATTGAAGACGATCATGAGCCAGACGAGCAGGCGAATGCGCCGCCACGGCAGCTTCGCGCTGACGAGCATGATGATGCCCAGCAGGAAAAGCGGCACGAAGACGCGCAGATCCTGGAACAAAAAGACGGCGACCGTCCACACGGCCAGCAGGAGCAGCTTGGCCGCCCCGTCCATCCGGTGGAACAGGGTGTTGCGGTCGATGTAGAGCATCCCCGCCTTACTCATGATGATTCACCTTCTTCTCATGTGCAATGAAATCGCGCACAAGCATCTCCGGGGCCGCGGCGCCCGTCAGCCGTGCCAGAGCGCCCAGCGATGTCTCCTTCAGATTCGCGCGCGCGATAGCGGATACATCCGTGAGCACCGATGCCGTCTCGCCGCAAGCGATGATGGCGCCGTCGCAGAGCACGGCGGCCCGCTCGGTATACTCCAGAGCGAGATGCATGTCATGGGTAATGAACAGGAACGACAGCCCGCTGTCCGCCAGCCGCGAGATGAAGCTCATAAATTCCGTATAATGCTTGTAATCCTGTCCGGCCGTCGGCTCGTCCAGAATCATCAGCCGCGGTTCCAGCGCCAGAATCGAAGCGATCGTAACGCGCTTCTTCTGGCCGTAGCTCAGAGCGGAAATCGGCCATTCCCGGTAGCCGTACAGACCGCAGATGCGGAGCGTCTCCTCGACCCGGGCAGAGACGTCCTCCTCGCCAAGCCCGCGCACGCGCAGGCCCAGCGCGACTTCATCCCAGATCATCGCCTGGGTGATCATATGATTCGGGTTCTGCATGACGTAGCCGATCTGCTGGCCGAGGCGGCGAATCGACCAGCTGCGGGTGTCTTCGCCCAACAAGCGGATCGAGCCGGACGAAGGCTTCGCAATCCCGGTCAGCAGATGGGACAAGGTGGACTTGCCCGCGCCGTTATTGCCCAGCAGGGCCAGCCTCTCTCCTTGCCCAATCGTCAGGCTGACTCCGCGAATGACCTCGCGCTCGCCATCGTAGGAATAGCGGACATTGTCCATCTCGACCAGCGGTTCGCGATCAGGCAGCGGCTTCACCGAATCAGCCGCAGCGGCGAAGGCGGCCAGGCGGAAGCGGTTGTCCGGATCCGCGCTGACCCGCTCGAGCGAGGACGGGCGATCTTCCGGCGCCAGCTCGCAGCCGGCATATTTGAGCGCGGTCACGTAGAGCGGTTCGCGCAGGCCATGCGTGCTCATGACGGAAGAAGCCAGAATCTCGTCAGGGGTTCCCGTCCGGACAATCCGTCCCTCTGCCATAATAACGATGCGATCGACGGGCTGCTCCAGCACGTCCTCGACGCGGTGCTCGATAATGAGAATCGTCTTGCCCGTCTGCTGGTGAATGTCCTCGATCAAAGCCATCGCATGCTTGCCGCTGGCCGGATCCAGATTCGCGAGCGGTTCGTCGAAGAGCAATACGCCGGCCTCCATCGACAGCACGCCCGCGAGCGACACCCGCTGCTTCTGTCCCCCGGACAGCTCATGCGGGCTATGTCCGATATGAGGCAGCATGTCGACGATCTCCAGGGCGCGGGCGACCTTCGGCTTCATCTCCGCCACCGGCATGCAATCATTCTCGAACGCGAAGGCGACATCCTCGCCGACCGACAGTCCGATGAACTGGCCGTCCTGATCCTGCAGAATCGTGCCGACGCTGCGGCTGATCTCGAAGATGCTCAGATCGGCCGGACGGCGTCCTTGCAGGCTGTATTCACCGCTAATCGTCCCGCCGTACGTAAATGGAATCAGCCCATTGATGCAATGGGCCAAGGTGGACTTGCCGGAACCGCTCGGTCCGGCAATCAATATTTTCTCCCCCGGATAGATATCCAGGGTGATATTTTTCAAAGTCGGTTCGGACAAGCTGCGATATTGAAAGCTGAAATCCCGAAACGAGATAAGCGGTTCCCTCATTATTTCGATAGCTCCTGTCACATGCTGCATGCCAATCCATGTTCCACCTGGAGAAGGTCCTGCAGGAGGACTTCCGCTCCCGCCGCAGGCCCCCTCCTATGCTGTGGAACTCCATTCGTTTCTAGCAGCTTATTTAAGTACCCGCAAATTCGAATTGCGGCGGTTCAAACGGATAAGACCAAGCACGGCCGAGAGGCCCAGCACTAAGTGAACAGCGATGTTAGCCAAAGTCGAAGCAACGAACTGGAGCCACATTTTGTCCGGCGCCTCTCCCAGCAAATACACATCCAGGATGCTAGACAGTCCGAAGCCGGCAGCCAGCGCCAGCGAACCGGTGATCGCGAGCGTCCAGATGGCGCCCTTCGTCGAACGGCCTTCGTTGACATCGAAAGATTTGTTTATGTAGACGAGCCCCATTCCGAATCCGGACACCGCGGATCCAAGCACCCATGTCCACCAGATCGTGCCGCCGCCCCAGGTCAAATCGGTAATGATATGACCGATGGCCCCGCTCAACAGACCGACGATCGGACCGAACATCGCCCCGAAAATGGTCAGAATCGCTATGGCCGGGCGCAGGCCGGTCTGCGGTACCAGCGGAATCGTAATCGTGCTTAGCAGGCCGTATAAAGCCGCTCCGATCCCGATGGCAACAACCGTTTTGGTGCTAAAGTTGAACATCGATTGCTTCATGCTTCAACCCTTCTTTCCTGGTTTGATATGTATCGACATTCGCCCGTTCGGCAGGCTTAGGAGAGCGATATGCGTAAAATCCGAACGTTTGATTGTGATTCCGATAATAATATAAAGGATATTCCAAAGTAAGGGTACAGTTTTTATTTCCCATAAATGAATGCGACTCACAGTTCTGGCAAGGCGAGCGGAACAAGCTGAGAGAGGTGCTTCACAGGCGCAGGTTGGACACCGCTCCGGGCCCGGTGAGCCGGGAGCATAAAGGAAGCCACAGGCTCGGGGTCTGTGGCCGCTGGATGTGTCCATTATAGCAGAGCTTGTCTAATTTGGCATCAGCCGGTTCGTGGCGCGCAGCTCCCGAATGCTGCCCGCTCCGATGCCGAACATCGCGATGCGGAGCTCCAGCTCCACCTGCGCGAGCACCTCGTCCACCGCCTCCTCCGAATCGGCGGCGGCGGCCAGCAGGGAGCGTCCGAATCCGGCCAGATCCGCGCCGAGCGCGAGCGCCTTCGCCGCATCCACGCCGGTTCGGAGTCCGCCGCTGGCGATTAGCGGCTGATGCGGCAGCGCCGCCCGAATAAGCCGGACGCTCTCCGCCGTCGGAATGCCCCAGCCGGCGAAGGCTTCGGCCGCGCGGCGGCGAATCGGGTCGGCCGAGCGCAGCTTCTCGACCTGGCTCCACGACGTGCCGCCCGCACCGGCCGCGTCGATGAATGCCGCGCCGGCTTCGGCGAGCTGCCGCGCGGTATCGCCGGCGATTCCCCAGCCGACCTCCTTGATGCCGACAGGAACGTCGAGCTGGCGGCATAATTCTTCAATACGACGCAGCAATCCTGAGAAGTTGACGTCTCCTTCAGGCTGGAACACTTCCTGCAGCGCGTTCAGGTGGAGAATTAAACCATCCGCTTCCACCAGCTCCACGGCGCGGAGGCATTCCTCGATTCCCATTCCCATGTTCAACTGCACGGCCCCGATATTCGAATAGATCGGCACCGTCGGCGCGATATCCCGAATGCGAAAGGTGCCCGACAATCCCGGATTCTCTACCGCCGCCCGGACCGAGCCTACGCCCATCGCCCAGCCCCGAACCTCCGCCACCGCAGCCAAGCGGCGGTTAATCGGAGCAGCTATACTGCTGCCCCCGGTCATCGAGCTGATAAGGAAAGGCGTGCGAATCCGCTTGCCCAGCCATTCCGTCGCCAGATCGATCTCCCGGAAATCCAGCTCGGGCAGCGCCTGGTGAAGAAAGCGGTAATGTTCGAGCCCTGTCGTGACCCCGACGCCATTCACCGCTTCCTCCAAACAAATGCGAATATGCTCCGTCTTGCGCTGCTCGGTTGCTCCTCCAGGATCCCGCTGCCGTTCTTCCATTGTGAACCTCCTTCATCTTCTTCCTGTATCATGAATGCAACGAATGCCGCGAACAGGAACCCGTCCGCTGCCGTTTCTGTCGCCCGCAAAAAGCCACCTTCGGCGATTTTTCAGCATCATTAGCATAGCAAATATGGATGCTATCGTATACGTTCATATATTTTGAAAAAAGGCCTTCGAACCAGGAAGGCGTCCCTTCCGGTTCGAAGACCTCGCAGTCTGTCATCACGATGCGGCCAAGTCCTGTTCGTGGAGCCGGCCAACTCGCGCTGCGGTATTGGGCATCACTCCGTCTGATCGGAATTCGCCGCGCCGGATCCCGAATTGTCGCCGAAAATCTCCTTCTTCAGCCGAATGCCCGTCGGCGTCGCCGCCAGACCGCCAAGCGCCGTCTCCTTCATCGCCATCGGCATGCTCTGTCCGATGCGGAACATCGCTTCAATAACTTCATCGCACGGAATGACGCTCTCCACTCCGGCCAGCGCCAGATCGGCCGCCACCATTGCATTGGAGGCCCCCAAAGCGTTACGCTTCACGCACGGCACCTCCACTAACCCGGCAACCGGGTCGCAGACCAGGCCAAGCATATTTTTCAGCGCGATAGCCATCGCGTTCGCCGCCTGCCGCGGCGTGCCCCCGGCCAGCTCGGCAATGGCCGCCGCCGCCATGCCCGCCGCCGAGCCGACCTCGGCCTGGCAGCCGCCCGCCGCTCCGCTGATGGATGCATTGTTCGCCACCACAAGGCCGAACGCGCCAGCCGTGAATAGAAACTCAACCATCTGCTCCCGAGTCGGGTTCAGCTTCTCCTTGAGCGCGAACAGCGTCCCCGGGACGACCCCCGCGGCGCCGGCCGTCGGCGTCGCGCAGATCAGCCCC
Organism: Paenibacillus thiaminolyticus; assembly: GCF_007066085.1. Lineage (NCBI taxonomy): Bacteria > Bacillati > Bacillota > Bacilli > Caryophanales > Paenibacillaceae > Paenibacillus > Paenibacillus thiaminolyticus. Next base: position 3,361,091 of record NZ_CP041405.1, read on the forward strand.
ATGGCCGCGTTCACTTCATTCGTCGCCATCGCCTTGCTGACCGCATCGAGCAGCGTGATGCCGCTTAATGCTTTACCGGCGGCGATATATTGCTGGACCTTGACGGCGTCTCCGCCCGTCAGGCCCGAATGGGACTTCACGCCTGATAACCCCCGGGCGACCGCTTGCTCCATCACATCGAGGTTGCGCTCCATCTGGGCGATGACCGCCTCGCGCGTCATTCGCTTCACTTCCATCTCTTGCTCTATCATCACGTGCGCCATTTTGCACGATCGTTCCTCTGCCAGCGCGACCAGCTCAGCCACATTGCGGAACATGCTTCATCACCTCTCCCTTAGATTGGACAGCGCATCAATCTTCCATGCGGAGCACTCGGTTCACGCCGGAAAGTCCGCGAATCTGCTCGAACATCGCTTCATCGATCATTTCGTCGGTCTCAATCACCATCAGCGCCATTTTGCCCTTCTCCTTGCGGCTGACCTCCATATGGCCGATATTGACCCGGGCATCGCTCAAAATCCGCGTCACCCCCGCAATGACGCCATAGCGGTCATGGTTCAATATAAGGATGGCCGGACACTGGCCGGACAGCTTCAGCTTGAATCCGTTCAGCTCGACAATCTCCACCTTCCCGCCGCCGATGGAGATGCCGCTCACTTCCATGTCCTCCTGGTCATCCGACAAGCGGATACGAGCTGTGTTCGGATGCTCCGGCACCGCATCTTCGGCCGTTATCTCGACCGTCATCCCGGCTTCCTCCGCCAATTGGAGCGACTGTGGAAGCCGGGCGTCATTCGTATCAAAATCGAGCAGACCGGCCACGAGCGCGACATCTGTCGCATGGCCTTTGTAAGTCTCCGCGAAGGAGCCGTACAGGAAAATATGAACCTTCTTCGGCTGTCTCCCGAATATGCTGCGGGCCAAGCGGCCAATCTTGGCAGCGCCCGCCGTATGTGAACTGGACGGTCCAACCATAATCGGACCAATGATGTCAAACACGCTGCGATATTTCATCGCGATTCCTCCTTCTACGCGTATCCATGATCGAATCCGGCTCCGCACGTCATATGATAGGATACGCAGCAGGGAGCGCATCCTGTACGGCGAATGATGAAATGAAAGCACTTTCAGCATCACCCTACCAATCCGGCGGCCGGAAGGCAAGCCCTCTTTCCGGCTAGATGTCCATCTAGAGGGGATTTTCGCATAAAAAAGACCGCTTTGCACGAACAAAAGCAGTCCGAATTGTCTGCCCGGTTACGGGCGGCTGTGCCGTGACGCCCCCACGCAGCCCACGATCACATCGAAGGACTTCCCGGATCCGGCATCGCCTCCAGCGGACGTTCCGGTATGCGGGAAGAGCGGACATAAGCGTAGATGATAAATAATGCCGACAGTCCGCCGAATACGAGGACCATATAAGAAAGCCCGATCGTATCGAGCATAAAGCCCGTCGCGAGCAACACGACCTGGAACATGACCCGGTCCAGCATCGTGCGGAACGAGAAGAAGCGGCCGTGATATTCCTTCGGGATCGTCTTCTGAAAATATGTCGATAACAGCGGGAAGAAGAAGCCCGCCGCGAGACCGAACAAGCCGAAGGCGAACAGTGCCATCCCGCGAATATCGGCAAAGAACAAGAGCGAATGTCCCAGCGCGCTCAGGAGAGCGAACAGACACAGCAGCTTGAGCAGTCCGCCCTTGCCCGAGATGCGCTTGACGAAGAAGGCGGCAGCGATGAAGCTAATCCCTTCGACCGCATACAGCCACCCTTTGATCTGGGTGTCATGATGAATCTCGCTGATGTTGATGACCATCAGATTGAAGCCGCCGATGAACAAGCCCGGTATGAATGACAGCCCAAGCGCCATGACCGCGACCGGCATCCGCTTGAGCATCGGCACGATCTCCTTGAAGCCTCCGCCCTTCTTCTTCCCTGCGGAGGCCGCCTTGCCGGACGGCAGATCCTCTTGCACGTTCAGGAAGAACGTCGATACGAGCAGCAGCGCATAGCCGACCATGGAAGCCACATAGAGCGACGCGAGGCTCATGACCGTCAGCATCATGCCGGCCAGCACGGTGCCGATAATCCGGGCGATGGTGGAGGCGTTCATATGGACGCCGTTCAAGGTCAGCAGGTCTTTGTCAGCTACGATGCGCGGAATCACGGATTGAAGCGCAGGGAAATAGAATGCCGCCGAGATCTGCAGCGTAATGTTGAACAGCACCATCCACAGCACGGAGTCGGTCGCCAGGGCAATGAACATGAAGCAGACGCCGGCCATCCGACCGAGACCGGCATAGATTAGCACCAGCTTCTTGCGCGACGAATCGATTACTTTTCCCGCATAGGGGCCGATCAGAACGCCTGCCAGCAAGCCGATGAACAGAATGATCGACTTCATGAAATCCGAAGGCACCCGATGCTGCATAAATTCAAGATTGGCAATAATGGAAGTCCATAGACCGAGGCCGGCCACGAACTCGCCACAGAGCACAATCCATACATTCCGATTCGTCCACATCCGAATCCTCTCCAATTCTATGTACAGATGGACTTATCATACCATGTTCACGCCCATGACAGGTAATGGTTCCATGCCGCTCAGCGCCGCCTCCCTGCGGCGTCAGACGGCCCCGTTCGGCTTTTCTAAGCTCAGGCCAAAAAGGCCAGCGGCCTTCCCTCCGATGACCTCTCTCGCGTCTATCCTGCATTCCATCATCATGCTCATCGCGTCGAGAGCGAGGCTCGACCCATTATCCCTAATCGGTGACGAGCAGATTGTTCCCCTGGCATTCGTGCTTCCATTCACACCGGTCGCCGCATTTCCGCCCCTTGCCGCGCGGAACGCACACCTCCGTGCCGAACCACATCGCACGGAGAGCCGGGCCAATCACGCTCGCCCGTGCCCTTGATCCGGGCTGCCCCGTTCGCCACGGATCGGCAAGAGATCGCGGGCGGTGCCCCGCCAATCGCGGCCCCGTCAGACTCCCGCCTCCACCTACAGCAGCGGCGAGAACAAGCGGGCTGCCGACTCGAGGAAGCGGGTAATGACTTTTTTGTTGGCAAATTGTTCATCCGAGATCTGCACGGCCGACTCCAAATCCTGCTGAAACTCCCGGGTCAGCTGTTCGACGCTCTCGGTCCGGATCAGCAATGCATTCACCTCGAAGTTAAGGTGGAAGCTGCGCATATCCATATTCGCGGTGCCAATCGTCGCCACTTCGCCGTCCACGATGATGAGCTTCGAATGGAGAAAGCCTTTTTCATATTCGTAGATTTGAACGCCCGCCTCCAGGAGACCAAGGAAATAGGAATGGGAGGCCAGGAACGGCAGCCATTTATCAGGCTTGCCCGGGAACAGCAGCTTCACCTCGATGCCGCTCAAGGCCGCTACCCGCAGCGCGGTAAAAATGTCCTCATCCGGAATGAAATACGGCGTCGCTATCCAGATCGAGCGCCGGGCCGAGGTCAGCATGGAGAAGAAGAGATTCTTCATCGTCTTGAATTCCTGATGCGGCCCGCTCGCGATCATCTGCACCGCGCCCGCCGTCGCCTCCACCGGTTCAGGCCGGAGATATTCCACCCCATAGAGCGCTTCTCCGCTCGTATGGGCCCAGTCTTGCAGGAAAATGATCTGCAGCGTCTGCACCGCGTCGCCGCGCACGATCATGTGCGTATCCCGCCAGAAGCCGTATGTCTTATTGCGGCTCAAATATTCATCCCCGACATTGAGGCCGCCGATGAACGCGACGTTGCCGTCAATGACAACAATCTTGCGGTGGTTCCGGTAATTGACCCGATTGGAGAAGATCGGGAACTTCACATTGCCGAAGACAGCCACCTGCACGCCGGCATTCCGAAGCTCCTGCAGGAAGGGCTTGCGCAGCTGCATGCTCCCGACCGTATCGATCATGAACCGGACCTCGACGCCGGCCCGGGCCTTGTCCATCAAAATCTGGGCAATGCGGCTTCCAATGTCGTCATCGCGGTAAATATAATATTCCATATGAATATGATGCTGGGCCTGATTCAGCTCCGCAAGCAATGCCCCGAACGTCTCTTCGCCGTTGTTCAGAATGCGCGTGTCCGACGCAAATGTAATCGGGCTCTTGCTGATGCGGCTGGTCAAGCGGAGCAGATGGCGCTGATCCGGTGTCATGGAAGCCAGCGCCTCCTCCCGCAGCTGCTTCGGCTCATTCTCCACGAAGGTATAGGTATGCTTGTCCTGCTGCGCCTTCCGGGTATACCGGCGGCGCTTGCGGTAATTTTGGCCGAACACGAGATAAAAGATGAAGCCGACGACAGGCACCACCGCCAGCACCAATAGCCAGGCGACCGTGCTGGAGGGATTCCGGTTCTCCATAAAAATGATGATAGCCAGCGTAACCACCGCGAGCGTCGTCATAATGCTCAGCGCCGTCGTGATATTTTGGCCAATCGTGCCATTCGCATAATAACCGAAAGCAAGTAACAAGATAAGAAATAGTCCAACTTGCAGCGCTCTTCTCATGACGAGGCCCCCATTCACGCCAATACGGCGCTTCTCTCTCAGGTATTTGTGAAGCATCTTGCGCGGCATTGCCGCATTTTCATCAGTTTCTTCTTTTTCCTATTATATTCGACAAGCGCTCCCTTGAATATGGGAATGAAATCCCTGAAAAACATATAAAAAAGACCTTTCCGCAGAAAGGTCCTGTATATCTGAATCGATTCCTTGACCGGTGTTCTGTATCTATGGCGGTACTTCCTGCGCGCCGCCGCTTACGCCGCCTGCCCGGCCCGCTCAGCCTCGCTGGCCATGAACTCCACCAGCAGACGCCCGATCGCGCGGTAGAGCGGATGATCCGCATGCCGCGCCAAGTCTTCGCCGAAGCGCGGAGCCCAGCGTGTCAGATGATCCAGCACGAAGCGCCGCTGTCCGTCCATGTAACGGTGGTAACGCTCTTCGGTCATGACATTGCCGAGCATTTTGCCAATCAGGACCGCCATGAACTCCAGCTCGATGGCGATATGATCATCCGGCTCGCCGTTCATCTTCTTGAAGTAGAGGCTGAATTCGGCGTAATGCTGCCGTACAATCTGAGCGTAGCTCTTCGGCAGCTTCTGTTCGTTGGCACGGTACATCGTCTCGCAAGGCGTGACAGGCAGCTGTCCCGAGCTTCCGAATAAGCGGTAATAGTCATCGCGCAAGGAAGAGAATACGGCGTACAATTCGCTTACCGACAAAGTATCCAACAACGAGCACAGGTCGCGGGCAGCCTCGGAATGGCGGCATAACCGCTTCATCCCTTCATGATTCCGCCAAGACATCAAGACATCGAGCGTTGGCATGTGACCCAGGAAATCGGCCAGCAATTGATATGCCGCCATCCGCGTCTCCAGCCGTTCAACAGTCTCTTCATTCCACTGTGCCGGTCGATCTGCCGCTAACAACATTGTCCGTCCCCTCCATATGATGATGAATTCCCTTACTTAACCATATTGTCCCATATCCGGTTGTGGAAAGCTGTGACGAAACACAAACATTCCCGCGCTTGAAAGCGCTGCATGTGAATCTTGTGTGAACAGCAGGGAATCTCAAGATTTTGCGTCACCGATTGGACAAACTTCCGTTCGATCACACGGCTATCTATTTTACCAGATTCAGGACATTGCGCCTACATGTAAAAAGTGGAACAAGGCCTTTCAGATGAAGCAATCAATATAGCCGATATAGCATTTTACCATATGAACGTTCTGATGAACATTCAGCAAGGGCAGTCCGGGATGCACCCGGGCTGTCCTCTTCGTTGCTGCCCTCTTTTTCCCGTCACGTCATGCCCTGTTAGCCAGGCCCCTAATAAACCTGCAATCTTCAGACGCGGATGATGCAAATGTACTCGCACGGGAAGCCATACTTATGATATGGTCAATGAAGAATAATGACTCGCCGCACTACGGAAAGGATGAAAAGCTATGAACGAGTCCTGGAACAGATTACGCACGGCAATGGATCAGGAGGGCCATGACGCCCTGCTCATTACCGATCCGAAGCATGTCTATTACTTGACCGGTTTCGCCTGCGATCCGCATGAGCGCTTCCTCGGCCTCGTCATCCAGCGGGATGCCGAGCCGACGCTGATCGTACCGGCCCTGGATGCGGACAAGGCTGCGTCCGCCTCCTCCGTCAAGAACATCGTTACCCATACGGATACGGACAATCCTTACGATGTGTTGAAGCCTTGCCTACCCGCCGGGCTGATGCAGCTGGCCTTCGAGAAGAATCATATCTCTGTCGCCCGGTTCGAGGCATTGGCCGCAGCGCTGGACGCCAAGCGCTATGCCGATGCGGGACCGATTCTGCAGGAGCTGCGCGTCATCAAATCCCCGGAGGAAGTGGAGCGGCTGCTGGAAGCGATCCGGGTGATTGAAGCGGTGCTGCTGGAAGGCGTAAGCCGCGTGCGTCCCGGCATCACCGAGCTGGATGTCGTCGCGGAGCTGGAATATTTGATGAAGAAAAAGGGCGCGGAACGGCCATCGTTCGACACGATGGTGCTGGCGGGCGAGAGGGCCGCGCTGCCGCATGGCGTTCCGGGCAATCGCGTCATCCGCGAAGGCGAGCTGCTTCTGTTCGATCTGGGCGTCTACGTGAACGGATACGCTTCCGACATTACCCGTACCTTCGCCGTCGGTGAAGTGAACGAAGAGAGCCGCCGCATCTACGATACCGTATTGGCGGCGAATGAAGCGGCCATTGCCGCCGTCAAGCCCGGCGTCACCTTCGGCTCACTGGATCGCACGGCGCGGCAGACAATCGAAGATCGGGGCTATGGCCCTTACTTCACCCACCGGCTCGGACACGGGCTCGGCATGGATGTGCACGAGTATCCATCCGTGCATGGCCGGAACGAGGATGTGCTGAAGACGGGCATGGTCTTCACGATCGAGCCGGGCGTCTATGTGCCGAACGTGGCGGGTGTGCGCATCGAGGATGACGTCATCGTCACGGAGGATGGCGTGCGCGTGCTCACGTCCTATCCGAAGGAACTGACCGTCATCGGGGGATAGCGGCTTCTCTTGCCAATGCTGCAGAAATACAGTTTTTCCACGGGCGCCGGAGTGAGTAAAGGGGATTCCTGCAAATGTACATTAATTTCCGCCGTTACCGCTTCGATAGGAGAGAAAATAGGCGAAAAGATGCAGATTTCAGGCTGTTGGAAAACCCCTGTTTTTTTCGGAGGGGTGATTACCTAATCGAGACTTGGCATTCAGAGCGTCATCGCCTTCTGGAGACATCATTGCCTTCAGGAAGCATCGTTGCCTCGTGGGGCTTGAACGTGTGGAGGGAATTGCTGCTATTTTACAGGAATTTCGGCTCAATGAGTCCACATTTCGAGGAATTGCTGCACAGCTACATCATTTTAGGCCCTTTTGAGCTAAGTCGAAGAGAAACGGGTGAAATTGCTGCAGTTTTACAGGATTCCCTTTCTGGTGAAGTCGTCCCTATCGAATTGCTGTATTTGAGCAGGATTTTGCCTACTGAATCAACGTATCTTGAGAAACCGTGCAGTTTTGAGGACTTCGCCTATCGGATAGACATTTCATTGTGCAGTTTTCAGGCACTTCGATTCAGATAAAATTTTTCTACTGAGAGACAAGTCCTGATGAAGTGCCCAAAAATCCTTGGACTTTCTCAACAGCCTGAGATTTTCAGGATTTTCACAGCATTTCGCTTCGTTAGAGCCAAAATACTGCATAAACGCAGGATTGAGCAATTCAGCCGCTATATTCAGTTAGTTAAAGCCTTCTTCTCCTTTACCGCCGCTATATGGCGCAAACAAGCCCTCCCAAAGCCAATGCTTCGGGAGGGCTTGGTCATTTAATTCTTCATGCCGAGCGTGAAGATTTCCGCTGCGCCGAGCTCAACGCTGACGCTGCGCTTGTCGCCGGAGGCGAGGTCTTCGCCCTTCACTTCCATGATGCTGCTGCGGTAGAAGCCGCTGCCTGCCTGCGGAAGAGAGACATTCAGCGTGTTCGCTTCATGCGCGAAGTTGACCCAGCGGCCAACCATGTCGCCGGTCTGCTCCGCCATCTTAATCGAGGAGAACGCGATGCCTTCGCCGTCCCATGCCAGGAACGCATGGTTCGCTGGCAGCTTGCCGGCATGCACCTCAGCCTGGCGGACAATCCACGGCACCTGGAACGCGTGCGCTTCCTTGTATGCGCCGGAGGCCACGACATCACCCGCATGCGGAATAATCGCATATTCTGCGGTGTACGTGCCCAGGCATTGCGCTTCCGGCGTAGGGAAGACGCCCCAGTCGCCGAGCTCGCCGGAGGAGCGGAGCAAGGTGACCGCCATCGTGTTGCGGCCGTCGCGCAGCACTTCATATTCGTACAGCCCTCGGTTGGCAATGGTCAAGCCGAGTTGGCCGTCGCTTACGCTGGCGAACGTATGCTGATGCTGATCGTTGCTCGGATTCTCCCATTCCGGAGCCGGCTGTGTATTGCGGCGGGCCACCTCGAAGATGGATTCCGCCTGGTGCGTCTCCGTCTGCAAGGCCGTCGGGAACAGCGCGCGCAACCGGTGATCCTTCGCTTCGTTATGAATGGTCACCTGCACTTCGACGCGCTTCGCACCGCGATCGAGCGTGTAGCGGGTCACAAGCCGGAACGGCACCATTGCTGTGGAACGCTGTGCCGTACGTCTTGGGAAGTCTACCAGCTCATTCATCTCTTCCTGCAGCTTCTCGTCGGCGGAAGCCGGAATCTCCCATTGGTGAGCCGCTTCGATGACGGCGCGGTACGGCGCGTCTTCGACGACGCGGATATCGGCCGCCAGACCTGCCGTCGTGAGCGGCACCTCGCCGTTCGGCTTGCGGAACATGTACTCGTTCCCGATGTCTCCGCTATCTTCGTACACATTCAGCCCGCTGAACGTATGTCCCGTCGCTTTGTCAGTCAGCGTCAATGAACCGTCCGCCTCGACGACCGCCTTCAGATGTTCGTTCTCGAGCGTATTCAGCCCGTTCGACAAGCTGGCCGCTTGCGGAGCTTCTCCGCCCGCCACCCAGGCGAAGGTCTGATACGCGAAGGCCGGCATGCCGCTTGCCTGCAGGCGAACCTTCACGCAGCGCGCCACATAAGGCTGGCGGAACTTGTCCTTCGGCAGGTCGTAGCCGAACTGAACGCCGGCGTCTTCCCATTCGCAGACGACCGCATTGCCATTCGCATCGATAACCGTGCCCGGCACAATCGGCTCCTGCTTCAGCTCCCGCGCCAGCTTCGTCGGATGCCCTTCGCGGAAGTAGCGGCGCTTCAGCTCCAGCGTCACTTCGACGACGCCGCTGCGCTCATAGCCGGCCGTGTTGAATACGACGAACGGCACGCCTTCCTTGGCCCCATAGGCCGAGGTATCGATCTGCTTCACGAGGCTGTCAACGGTCTCGTTAATAATCATCTCGGTCATATGCTTCGATTTCTCGAAGCGCGTCACCATCTCGCGGTGGACTTCATCGACGCTGCACCCGCAGATGCTGTCATGCGGATGGTTCTGCATCAATGTCTTCCAGGCATAGACGAACAGGTGATGCGGATATGGCTTGCCCGCCTGGTCAGCGAATGCCGCCAGCGGCTCTGCCACCTTCTCCAGGAGCGTCTGGTTCTCCGCGTTCATCTGCTTGAGGTAGACGCGGGAAGACGCGGTATTGACCAGCGTATACCATCCGTCGGTGCGCTGGCTGCGCAGTTCGCCTTTGACCGTCTGCAGATTCTCAGGCAATTCCTGTCTCAGCACATCCACATAGTAATTGAAGTTGGAGTGTACGAAGTCCACATCCGGGAACAGCTTCTTCGCCACTTCAATCGCTTTGGACAGATCCGTCTGAATCGGCTGATGGTCGCAGCCGTTCATGAACAACAGATGCGGGGTGGAAGCGAATTTCTCCGCATTGTCGATATTCTTCTCCCAATAAGCAATCGCTTGCTGCTCGTCGACCGGCACTTCCATGCCGTTGCAGTACCAGTTCGCGAACAGAATGCCGATGACGCGCGAGCCGTCCGGCGATTCCCAGATCATTTCCGAGAACGGGGACTCGTATGCGGCATCTTCGGATACCTGATTGTTGAAGCCGGTCGGCTTCACGCCGCGTCCGAACACGGCGACATCGATATTGGCCTGCTGGAGCATCTGCGGTGCCTGGCCCATATTGCCGAACGAATCGGGGAAATACCCGATCTTGGAGATGGTGCCGCCGTAATGATTGGCATCGCGATGTCCGATCTGCAGGTTGCGCACGTTCGCCTCGCTGCTCGTCAGGAACTCATCCTGCAGAATGTACCAAGGACCGATATGAATGCGGCCTTCGCGGATATATTTCTCCAGCTTGTCCTTCATTTCCGGACGGACCTGGAGGTAATCTTCCAGCATAATCGTCTGGCCGTCGAGATGGAAGCTCTTGAAGCCCGGATCGTTATCGAGCGTATCCAGCAGCGTGTCCATCAATTCGATCAGCAGCGCATGGTGATACTCGTAAGGCATATACCACTCGCGATCCCAGTGCGTATGAGAGATGATGTGGGCCGTTTTTTTCGTCATGTTCTGTCCCTCTCTTCTTGTCGGATTAGGCTTTCAACCAATATTCACGGTAGATTAGTTCAGAGAACAAGCTGTTCGACCAGGCGAACCATTCACGAGTGAATTGGGCCGGATCGTCCACATGGAAGCCTTCATGCATATAACCGGTTCCGGCATCCGTCGCCGTCAGCAGTTGAATCAAGCTGTCGATCTCTTCCTGCGAGCCGGCGGTCAATCCCTGCATCGACAAGGCGATATGCCAGATGTATTGGTCAGGGGTATGCGGGCTGCCGATGCCCTGAGCGGCCTTGCCGGAATAATAGTAAGGATTGTCCTCGCTCAGAATGAAGCGGCGCGTATTCTGGTAGATCGGATCGTCCTCCGTCGTATAACCGAGATAAGGAATGGCCAGCAAGCTAGGCACGTTCGCATCATCCATCAGATTATAGTTGCCGAAGCCGTCGGTTTCATAGGCATAGATTTTTCCGTATTTCGGGTGATGAAAGATGCCGTAATTGCGAATGCCGTCTTCGATCTCTTCACACAGCGCGCGGGCCTTGGCCGCGAATGGCGCATCCTCGTAGACAACCGTCGCGATCTCCTCCAAATAACGAAGCACGACAACGGCGAACATATTCGAAGGAATCAGGTAACCGAAGGTGCACGCATCGTCGCTTGGCCGGAAGCCGGACCACGTCATGCCCGTGTAGTTGACCGGCATGCCTTGCCCGTTGTTCTTGAGCGTGTCCGTCTTACGGCAGTCCATGCGCGAGAAGCGGTAAGGCGATTGCTCGAAATGACGCTGCTCTGTCGTCCACAGGTTCATGATGATATGCGCTACCGTCTTGTACTCGCCATCGAAGAGCGACGTATCGCCCGTCTCCTTCCAGTACAAATAGCTCAATTGGATGGGGTAGCACAGTGAATCGATCTCATATTTCCGTTCCCAGACCCAGCCGTTCAATTCCGTCTGATCCCGGTGATGAATCTGATCGAGCGGAATTTCTTTTTCATTGAATGCATTGGCGTACGGGTCGATTTGAATATATTTCATCTGCTTGCGCACCAGCCCGGCAATGATGCGGCGAATATCCGCATCCTCCTTGGCAAGCGGCATATATTGGCGCACTTGGGCGCTGGAGTCGCGCAACCACATGGCGGGAATATCTCCGGTGAAGACATAGGACGTGCCGTCTTCATGCAATTTGGTTGTCGTCTGCAGCGTATTCGGGAAACAGTTCAAGAACAGCTGCTGCAATTTCGGGTTGTCCGCTAATCGGGTCTTGGCTTCTTCCATCACGCGAAGCACGGCTTGCGGTAGGCGTTCCATGTCAGTTCTCTCCTTCTCCATCCATCAAATATAAGTAATCGTGTAAGCCTTCAAAGCAGTCGGGTAAGCCGTCTTTTCCGGGTATTACATTATTTATTACATTAGATATGTCCATCATATTGTATATAAGGCTTGTGCAAAATTCAACCAACAATCGTACCTATTCCGAAGTCTTAAGCGCGAATAGCAGACAGTCAGGTGAAGCCTACGCTCCACCTGACTGCACAGTTGCGGCGATTCATTGCTGGCGGCAGCAAGCTGCCTTCATCCAGCGAATGGAACGATGCCGTTATTTATTTTCTGGATGCTTTCCACTCTTCCAGTTGTTTTTCCATTTCGGCTTGCACTTTGTCCAATCCAGCCGCTTTGAACTTCTCGACTGCCTTCGGCACGTATACTTTCGGATCTACCGAGCCGGTGAACAGGGACGCATAGAACTCGTCTTTTACGTTCGTCAGCGCAGTCATTTCCGTTTTTACGCTGTCTGCATTGAAGTGGAAGCCAAGCAGCGGCGCATTTTTCGCATTGTCATTGAATTGAGCGAACTGCTCCCATTTATCTTTCGGGTCGGCAGGAAGCTTATCCAAGATGAAGAAGTTACCCAGTGTAAAGGTTGCCATGTCATACGCTTCCGTTTTTGCTGGCAAATACTCCACCGTTTCGTCATCAATGCGTTTGTAATGAACGTCTTCGATACCGTTGTTCACCAGGTTGCGCAGGTAACGATCCGAGTTCAGCAGGTTCAGGAATTGCATGGCTTTCTCCGGATGCGGGCTGTTCGCGGAGATCGCGTGCATGGAGCCCATTACGGACCAGTTATAGACGTATGGCTCGGTATAAGGAACCGATTCAACCGGATAGCCCAAAGATTGAGACCACAGGTTGTCGGCGAACGGCTGCGTATCCGGCATATCTACGAGCCATTTTCCGGTTTTCATTTCATCCCCGCCGGAAGCGGTCGCGGCATCCTTCTTCAAGTAGCCTTTTTTGTAATAGTCATGCATCGTCTCGAAGCTTTTCATAATGTCCGGCTGTTCGAGAATGTTGACGATTTTGAGATCGTTCGTGTCTGTCAATGCGACGCCCAATGGCAGGTTCTCGTTCACCAGGTCGTAAGGAACGGCAAATTTGAATTGCTTATCCGCCGACAATGGGTACAGTCCTGACTCGCCCTCTTTGACCTTCGCAAGCAGCGGCTCCAGATCTTCCAATGTCTTCACGCTGTTGATGTCCAGATCGTATTTGTCAACCAGCCCTTTGTTGAAGCGGAATACCTTTTGCGCTGGCAATTCTTTGTTAACTGGAATCGCATACGTTTTCCCGTCGATCTTAGCGCCTTCGAGGAACGAAGGGTGAACCAGCTTTTTAATGTCTTGACCATACTGATCCATCAAGTCATCAAGCTCGTAGAATGCGCCTTTCTTCGCATTGGCAACGTATTCAAAAGCCCACGAAGAAGTAAATGCGATATCAAACGGTTCGCCGGAAGCGGCGATAACGCCCATCTTTTGGTTGTAATCGCCCCAGTCGAACATCTTCATTTTGACGGTAACACCGATTTTTTCCTTGGTGTACTCGCTAACCTTTTCCATGACCTTGTCCAAATCTTTTTGCGGCGGTCCGATGGAATACCAGACCAGCTCAACCGGCTTCTCGCTCGTGCCTGCTTCTGCTCCGCCCGCTTCCTCCTTCTTGCTGCCGCAGCCAGCCAGCGCCAGCGAAGCGACCAGGACAAGACAGAAGGTCATGAGCAACAATTTTTTTGCCTTAGCCATGTTTTTCCTCCCCTTTTTGTGACCAAGTTGTTGTGTATATTATTTCCGGAGCGGCGGCCTGCTTATATACCGCCGCCCGGGAATAATCGAAGGTTGACTTGCTTATTCTTTGACAGCACCAATCGTCAAGCCTTGAACGAAGTAGCGCTGGAAGAACGGATACGCACATGCGATCGGCAGCGTGGCCAGGACGACGAGCGCCATCCGTGTCGATTCTTGCGGCAGCGTCCGCATCAATTCAAGCGTCTGACCCGATGCATTGAGCTGCGCATTGTTGAGCAAGAATTGCATACTGTTCTCGATCCGCATCAACATCGATTGCAGCGGAACGAGTGCAGGGTTGTCGATGTACAGCAAGGCGTTGAACCAGTCATTCCAGAAACCAAGCGTGGCGAACAATCCAATCGTGGCAATCCCCGGCAAGGAGATGGGCAGCACAATCGTAATGAATGCCCGCAATTCCCCGGCTCCGTCAATCTTGGCCGATTCGATGATCGCATCCGGTACCGTAGTATTATAGAACGTTCTCATGATAAGGACATAGAACGCATTCATGATAAGCGGCAATATGAGCGCCCAGATCGTGTCCTTCAAATGCAACACTTGCGTTAGAACCATATATGTCGGTACTAATCCGCCATTGAACAGCATCGTAAAGAAGGCGATAAAGGAGAAAAATCCCCGATATTGGAAGTTCTTGCGCGAAATCGCGTAAGCGTATAGACAAATTACCGCCAAGCTGATAAGCGTCCCCACAACCGTAATCAGGATGGTGACTCCATAGGAGCGAAGAAGCTGATCGCCGGCCTTGAAAATGTATTCATAAGCGGAAAAGCTCCATTTCTCCGGGAATATGGAATACCCGTTCTGTGCGAGCGCCTCCTCATTCGTCAATGAAATCACAATGACGAACAAGAACGGGTAGACGCACAGGAAAGCAAACACACCGGCAATCAGGTTGAAAATCAGGTTGGTGCCTCTCGATAAATTGTGGAAATCTCGTGTTTTTTTTCTCAATGTCGTCCCCCCCTTAGAACAGCGCGTTGTCCTTGTCCACTTTACGCACAATCCAGTTCGATGTCATAACGAGAATGAATCCGACCAGCGACTGATACAGGCCTGCGGCCGTACTCATCGAGATTTCTCCTGTTGCCTTCAGTCCCCGGTATACATACGTATCGATAACGTTCGTTACGCTGTATAACGGACCGGAGTCCCGTGGAATCTGATAGAACAACCCGAAATCCGCGTAAAAGATTCTGCCGATGGCCAGCAATGTCAGAATGGTCATCAAAGGCGTAATCGCAGGTATCGTAATATGGCGAATCTGCTGCCACTTGTTGGCCCCGTCAATCATTGCAGCCTCATAATAAGTCTTGTCAATCCCGACAATGGCGGCCAAATAGACGACGCTGGAATATCCGATTCCTTTCCATAGATTGAGGAATACGAGAATATAAGGCCAATACGTGGTATCGGAATACCAGGAGACCGGATCTTTTCCTAACCAAGTCAGGAATTGGTTCAGCACCCCTTTGTCGACGCTCAGGAAGCTGAACGTGAAATAACCGACGATGACCCACGACAAGAAGTGAGGAAGGAACATCCCGGTCTGATATATCTTCGCCAGCCGCTTGTTCACAATCTCGCTCAAAATGATAGCCATCGCCACGGCCCCGACCAGACCCAGCACGATAAACACCATGTTGTACAAAATTGTGTTGCGCGTAATGACATATGCGTCATTGGTACCGAAAAGATATTCGAAATTTTTAAAACCTACCCATTCACTTTGCTGCAAGCTGGCAAGGAAGCCGTCTCTGCTAAAACGATAATCCTTGAAAGCGATAACAGTCCCGAACATCGGCAGGTAGGAGAAGAACAAAAACCACAAGGCTCCCGGAAGAACCATGATGAGAAAAATCCAGTTGCGGTTTAAGCTCCGAAAAACGTTCTTGATGGATTGCATCAGATTCATCCCCCGTTGCTATGTTGTAACTATAGCGTAACCCAATTGATGCGCTTCCAATAGTCAACAAACTTTAGATTTGGTGTACAAAATAAAGGAAGGGCTTTCACAGTTGCCACATTTTCATGTGACACCGTGGAACCCCTTCCCAGTAATGTATTTCATACGATTTCATTTCGGTTTGCATGGAATTCTCTGTATTCTTTGGGGGAGACGCCGACATACTTCCGGAACTGCTTATAGAAATAACTTTTATCCCAGTAACCTACATTAGAAGCAATATCGGTCATGCGCTGATTCGTATTGACGAGCATTTCCTTCGCCATTTTGATGCGGGTCTTGTTCAAATAATCGGAGAAGGTGGACTGAACCTCCTTCTGGAACAATTGTCCTAAATAAACCGGGTTAATATTATACACCTGGCTCAATGTCTTCAGCGACAGTTCCTCCGCATACCGGCCTTGAATATCATGCAGCACCTGCTTGATGACCGGGCTCATATGCTCCGGCTCCGCGAGCTGCCCCATGATTCTATAGCCGACTTGAAGCACATGATCCTTCAGCACTTCCAGCGTCTGAATATGGTAGACCTCGTCGAACCAGTCCCGCTCCTCCTCCAACAAATAGTGGGCAGTATCCTTGACCGACTGCTTCCAGGCGATAAGCAATTCGACGGCGAAGTTGCGAATATCCCGCGGCGTAACGCCTATCGTCGCCGAGAGCTGTTCGAAATCGGCCTCCAGCTGCTTCCGCAGCTGTTCCTTGTCCCGGTCGTACAGCAGCTTCACGTAAGGCTCGGTCTCCGGCTGCACGTCTGCCGGGCGGGACGAGCGATAGTCGGCGATCTCATCGGCGTCGACCCATTCGTCATCTGCACGGACAAGATGGTAGGGCTGGACCCGCTTCGCGTGCAAGTAGCTTGCCGAAGCATGGGCATATCCTTCCTGGACACTCCCCAGCGTAATCTGCAGGGAGGTGCTCAGCATTCCCTCTACCTCCCGCTTCCACTCTCGCAGCCGGCCCATCAGCTCTTCCTTGTCCCCGCTCCGGTACAGACCGAAAATGATCGCGGTCTCTCCATCCCATTCCGGGACGCAAAATCCGCCGTTCGCCTGCTTCAACAGGCGTCTTGCGTGACTAACGACCTCTTCCTGCTTATCATAATCTGCCTCATGATCCATTTGCGGCTCGGGGCGAACCAGGACAACCATATAATAAGGATGGATAAAATGGATATCAAGCAGATCTGCCCGTTGCTGCAATTCTTCCAGATGGATGAGATCACGCAGCCAACGGTACAGCACATTGTCACGCAAAATATCCCGATTGTGCTGCTCCGCCATCCGATGAACCCGGGACTGGTCGATCTTCTGCACGGTCGTCTCCAGCGTGGAGCGGAACTCTTCAATATTGATCGGCTTCAGCAAGTAGTTCTCGACACCCAGCTTGATGCCTTCCTTCACATACATGAACTCGTTATAGCCGCTCAATATAATGAACCGGGTCTGAGGATGAGCCTCCTTTACTTTCTCAATCAGCTGGAGGCCGGTCATGCGCGGCATCATAATGTCGGTAATAATCAAATCAACCGGCTGCTGCTGCAGCTTCTCCCACGCATCCTCCCCATTCTCTGCCGTTCCCGCCACGCTTAGCCCGTAATCGTTCCATTCCAGAATCGTCTGCAAGCCTTCTATAATAAATGGTTCGTCATCTACTAAAAATACTCTGTACATCGTATCCTCCCTTAAGCACTTCCCAGCGTCAATTCAAAGGCACACGAATGGTGACCGTGTTGCCGGCACCGAGAACGCTTTCCAACGTTCGGGTCAGTTCCAGATAACGGGGGCAAGATGGCCTGCGCTATCTCATGCCCCCGGATGTAATCGGTTTACGCATCTATTATCATACCATAACTCGATGGACCCGTTTGATAGCGCCCAAGAGTCCGCATCATATTATAAAATCCAAAAATAACCTTGTAATGAATGATTTGGAGGATATAATGAAGAATATAGGAGCTTTGAAAAGGCTCTCATTACATTCCAATACCACTTTTTGTTACCAATCTGCTCTTGGATTTCGACTCTATTTGTAATAAAGTAAAGAATGTTGCATAATTATACCGTAATCCAAGGAGAATTATTCATATATGGCAGCGAAGAACGATAATACGCAACGAAAACTTGCGCACACACCGCAATTGAATCTCAGAGGGCTGCTGCATTTTTCCATTCCCTCTTTACTTGGGCTGCTTCTCTTCGTCATTCCCGTTCCGAGGAACGGAGAAGTGACCGTGCCCATTGCATTCCTGACCAACGCGCTCACCCAAGGGCTTGCGCCCTGGCTCCCGGCAGCGGTTACGATTATCATCGTGCTCGCCTGGCTGGGAACCGCTTATACCCGCTGGTTCAGACCGGACAAGCTGCTGGATATGCCGCTATGGAATGCGCTGTTCAACATTTCTCCCTTCTGGTTCGCCGCACGGACGTTGGGGGTCATATTTGCGATACTTGCCTTTTTCCGGGCCGGCCCAGAATGGATATGGTCAGAAGACACGGGAGGCATGCTGCTCTCCGGTCTTATCCCAGGCTTGTTCGTTGTCTTCTTGCTGGCGGGACTTCTGCTGCCGCTGTTGGTCGATTTTGGCCTGCTTGAGTTTTTCGGCACACTCATGACCCGGATTATGCGCCCCATCTTTACTTTGCCGGGACGCTCCGCTATCAATTGCATGGCATCCTGGCTTGGAGACGGCACCATTGGCGTCATGATGACGAGCAAGCAATATGAATCCGGATACTACACGAAGCGCGAAGCCGCCGTCATCGGCACGACATTTACGGCAGTATCCATTACGTTCAGTTTCATCGTGCTGAGCAATGTCGGGCTGGGGCATATGTTTCTTCCTTTTTATGCGACGGTAACCTTTGCCGGGATGGCGGCAGCCGTCATCATGCCGCGGATTCCGCCGCTGTCGCGCAAGCCGGACACATATTCACCGGGCGCCACGCCTGCGGAAGAAGAGGTCATCCCAGCCGCATGGAGCCCTTGGCGTTGGGGGCTGCACCAAGCCGTCGGCAAGGCGCGCCAGCACGGGGGAGTAAGCTCCTTCCTTCGGGACGGCTGCAAAAACATTGTCGACCTGTGGATCGGCGTTATTCCTGTTGTTATGGCCATCGGCACACTGGCTGTGGCCATCGCCACATACACGCCAATCTTCAAATGGCTCGGCTTGCCATTCATTCCGCTGCTGCAGCTGCTCGGTATTCCTGAAGCGGAAGCGGCTTCCCAGACCATTCTTGTCGGATTCGCGGACATGTTCCTGCCTACGGTGCTGGCCTCCGGCATTACAAGCGACATGACCCGCTTCGTCATTGCGGCATTGTCCGTCACCCAACTCATCTATATGTCTGAGGTCGGCGGATTGCTGCTAGGCTCGAAGCTGCCTGTAAGCTTCAAGGATCTGGTTGTCATTTTCCTGCTCCGTACCTTGCTTACATTGCCGATTATCGCGATGATCGCGCATCTTCTATTTTAAATCATACTCACATGCGATATGGCCCTATCTTGCGAGATTCCCCCAAGCTTCTCCATGATTAGGGCCTTTGTCTTGGAACCGGGTAACCCTTCGTCAATTCAAAGGCACCCGAATGGTGACCGTCGTGCCGGCACCAAGAATACTTTCCAACGTAATCCCGTACTCGTCTCCATACAATATCCGCAGGCGGTCATGGACATTTTTGAGCCCCAATGAACCGTGCTCCTGAATGGCCGACTGTCTTAGTTCCTTTTGAATCTGCTGCAGCCGCTCAGGCTCGATCCCTTTCCCGTTGTCGGCAATCCGAATCACCAAGTCCTCTTCAACAGACTCTACTTCGATGATGATATGGTTGTCCGTCCGGTCCAGCCCGAGCCCATGCACCAGGTAGTTCTCGATTATAGGCTGTACCGAGAGCTTCATTATATTATACCCGCCCAGACGCTCATCCATATAGATGGAGTACTGCAGCTTGTCCCGGTAACGGATTCGGGTCAGCTCCAAGTAACGGCGGCAATTTTCTATCTCTTCATTTAAGGTAATCGTTGTCTTGTCCTTCACCATATGCCGGAACATGGACGCCAGATTATAGATCATATCGCCGACATCGTTCGCGCCCTGCGAGATGGCCCGCATCCGAATAACCTCCAGCGTATTGTACAGAAAATGAGGCTTAATTTGAGACTGAAGCGCTACCAGCTCCGCATTTTTCTGCTTGAGCTCCGATTTATAGACTTTATTGATATACTGCTGCAAATCTTCGCACATTTGGTTGAAGCTGAGCGCGATAAGCCCAAGCTCGTCTTCCCGATCCACCGGAAGCTTCGTATTGAGGTAACCCTCTCTTACCTTCTTCATCCCTTTGATGACCGTCTGCGTGCGGCGCGATAGATGAAGAACGGAGAAGTAGGTTACCACAAGTACCGTTATAATGCATAGCAAAGTAATAATGCCAATCGTATTGCGAATTCCCGACAGCCGGTCGGTAATCGCTTTCTCCGGAATGGCGTTGACGACCACAAGTCCCAATTTATTCGTCTCCGATACCATGACATATGACTTCTGTCCGTTCAGGTTCACTTGTTCCGACTTGTTGCGCGGCATAGACAGCAATTCACTGTAATATTGCGCGGTGACCGGAAGCGACGAACGTTCCGAATGGTATACCGTGTGGCGGTTGGAATCAAGCACGAGCCATTGCTCACCCGGCATTTGCTCGCCAATCTGCCGTGATATTCCGGCGGCGTTGAAGTCAATTGTAATATCTCCGGCCGTCGCCAGCGTCTCGGGATTACTGATCCGATTAGTTACGCTCAGCAGAGAGAGCGGCTCAGCCGTCTGATCGGGCTCAAAGGGCGGCACATTCACGATCTCCTCAATAGGCTTCGTAGATATGTCGTGATCCGTACCGGCCGACTGATGGGAGTCCCCCATCTCCGGCGAGTATCGCTTGTTCGGAATGGCATAACGGTTATTCAACCATAGCTGCTGCGCCTGGCTGTTCTCGTTCCAGTCATAGTAGCCGCGATAGAATCCGCCTTTATAGTAGATGTAGGCAAATTTCTTCTTCATGCTAATCAGGCTAATATTTTGCAGATCTTGATCCTTGACGAACTGCGTAGAGAAGAAATCGTGCATATTTCGGATATAGAAGCCGTTGCTCGAACTGAAGCTGTCCAGCCGATAGCGGATGAAATTCTCCAGCCCTTCATTGAGTAAATAAACCGTCTCCTTCACGAGAATGGTGTCCTGGTATACTTGCTGAATGATAGCCTGGGCCGTATCATACTTCTGATCAAGAAAGCGGTTGATCGAATCCACATTTCGCTGCTGATCGAACAACGCATTGTTGACGTTGTTATATACAAAAAATTGATACGCCGAGACAGACAACGTAACCAGAGAAGCGACGGCAATAAGCGAGTAGACGACAATCAGCTTAATGAACAGCTTTTTCTTGAAGTGCTTCATATATATCTGTTTGATTGCCTTGAGCATCCTGATGCCTCTCCTTTATTCGACTGCGTGATCCGCAGCCCATCCACCATGTAATCGGTTTACGCATTTCTATCATACCATAATCGATATATCCGGTTGATGAGGCCCATTAATTAGCATAGAAGCGAGTTCCCTAGTTGAGGACTGGCTGCTGTAGGCGTGTAAAGTGAGGGGATATGCCGCTGAAATTTCAACAGTTTTCGCTAAAATATGATATATACTGCATTAAAATTAAACCAAATATCAATTCAATATTCTATACATCTTGGCTTATACTAAAAGAAACCACCTCAAAAAATATCCATTAATTGAAAATTAACCAAACATTATTTCACCTATACATATGATGAACTATAGGAACAAGGGGGATCTATAAAATGGTATTCGATTATCATTTGGCACCAAAGATACTCCGACAATATTTACAAGAGGAACTTATCAAGAAGGGATGGAAGCAAAAAGAGTTGGCGGAAGCCACGGGAATCGATTGTTCTACCATTAGCAACATTTTCAACCACAAGCAATCCCTTATGCTTCCCCAGCTTCACGCTATCAATCAAGCTTTCGGATTGCCGAACGATGCCTTCTATGAACTGTTTATCGGGGAATGCTGCGGTGAGAGCGGACGGTTCAAGCCAGAGAAGACGAGCGATTTCCTCCTTCATTGCATCCCGGTCGAAAAATACGAAATTGTTAAACAGGTTGTTCAGCTTCTTCATGAAGAATCAAGCCGTTCCAAAATGATCGACACTACCTTCAAGATTGCGGAGTATATTTTTCAATCGGGAAAACGCAACTACTCCCTCCCCTTCTACGATATCATCACCCAGAACGGATACAGTCGAAGCGAGAAATTGGCGATCTCTTATTACAGAAGATTTCTTATCCTCAGAGACCTGGATACTTGCGAGGCCGGTAACGAAGCCTTATGCCAGTTGATTGAATATTTGCCATTACTGCCGGATGACATCAGACTTGATGCCTACTACCGTATCCTAACTTTTTATAATGTAGTAGAGAACTGGCCAAAGTTGCACCTGTATGCCCAAGAACTAAGGAGCATTGCGCTGGCCGAAGGACATAATGACTATTTGGCTGAAAGCTGGTTGTATGAATCATTTGCCTTAAAAGGCATGAAAAATTTCGAAAGCGCCTTAAAAGCAACGGTAGCATATAGGGGATATGGGGAGCATTACGCGTGGTTATCCAAATGCAACGAACTTTATATTTCTATTGAAATGAAGCAAATCAAACCAATAGAAGAACTTATGGGCATGCTGAAGGGCCCTCAAGCGCTTCTTGTGCTCCCGGTTGCCTTGGACACTTACCTCGACAACAATGCGCTCATCGAAGCGAGAGGATACCTGGAACAGTATAAAAGCTATGTGGACGACCTGTTATCCCGAGAAGATCCGTTTCATTTGAAGCATAAACTGCGGCTGACGCAAGCTTTGAGTCAGTACTATTTCAGATGCGGACAATATGATACCGGGTTCGATTATAACGCTGATTCTTTGAAAATGGCGTTGAATCTTAAAAATATGCATCGTGTAGGAATGGCCGTCGTTTCATTTCAAGAACATGAAAAGCAGGCTTCAGCAGAACATAAGGAACGTTTCATAAGTATCCTATTGAGTATGAATCACAATATCCATGGCTCTTTTCTTGTTCAGTATTACAGGAGTGTCGTCGCTGGGTGATATTGGAGGTGGTTGGCTCGTCCACGATATTGGAGGTGGTTGGTAAGCAGAGAGCTGCTCCAGTTGCTTAGCATTTCAGTTACACATACTTTATTCGATAGCATAAAGTAATATGAGCCGTGAAACGATTTCGACGGCTCATTTTTATTGTTGGTTACTATTATTTTCGCTGCTGGCAGGTGCTGCTTCTTCGGCAGTGACAGGTGATATGGTGCCGAATTGCAAGGCCATTTGTTCTAATAAGAGAAAATCGCAGCAGCGGGCATTTAATTTGGGTTGTTACCGGCTCTTCACGATTTGATACAATCGTTTTGCTTTTTTCTTGATTGCTTCTTCATTTTTCCGAACATACAACATTTGTTTCATCAATAATTGCCGATACCGATGATCGGGTTCACGCGCAATATGAATCGGAATGATGACAGGCGGAAGGACGGGAATCATATTATTCAAATTAATAATCCCCAATCTTCCACGCTCTATTTTAATGACATCAGGTGCGGTGTCAGCTATAAACTCGTGTTTTGGTTTAGGAGAAGACAAGGGAGCATAATAAGAAAAATTATTTACCTCAAGCAGGATTCCAACAAACTTCCGATTTTGAGCCGGATCCTTACTGACAACTCTATCGAATTCTCGAAGATAATCTAAATACACAGATTGAACTCCACAAATTTTTATTGTTGTCCTCATTTCAATTCTCCTAAAAAAATAAGGGTAGCATAAGCTACCCATTCTACCTTTTTTCGTCCCTCACTTATACGGCAGAGGATCTCCGGCTTCTTTCGTTCCTCACTTATACGGTAGAGGATCTCCGGCTTTTTCAGGAACAATCATGCCCCTTAAGCTTCACTTTAAGGGATACATTGGAAGTTGTCAAGGTGCTGAATTGCAATTGTGTTATTGAAAGGTACCCAAGGCAAGGGAACTATTATCCAAGTCCGTCCTTCTATTTCACCGCACCCGCGGCAATGCCCTTAATAATATACTTCTGCGCGAAAATATAGAAGATGACAATCGGGATGATCGTGAGCGTCAGCCCGGCCATCGCTTGGTTCCATACGATCGTGAACTCGCCGAAGAAGTAGAAGGTGGACAGCGGAATCGTTCTCAGCCCCTTGTCCGCCAAGGTCAGAGATGGAAGCAAGTAATCGTTCCACAGGGCAATTACGTTAAGAATGGCTACGGTAATTGTAATATTTTTGAGCATCGGGAAGACGATTCTCCAAAATACCCCGAACTTGCTGCAGCCATCGATGGTCGCCGCTTCCTCCAGATCGATCGGGATCGACTTGATGAACCCGTGATAGAGAAAGACCGCCATCCCCGAGGCGAAGCCTACGTTCATGTAGATTAAGCCTTCATGGGTATTCAGCATCGGAATATGAAGATGGGTGCGAATCCAGTCCATCACCTGCATCAACGGCATCATCAGCGTCTGGAACGGAATGAGCATGGTGGCGACCAAGGTCATGAAAATGATTTTGCTCAGCTTATTGTCGGTGCGAACCAGCATCCATGCTGTCATCGATGCCAGCACAATGACAAGGATGACGGAGACGAGCGTGACATACAGCGAATTGCCGAAGGCGTTGAAGAAATTCATTTTCTCCATAGCCTCTTTATAGTATTGGAAGCTGAATGAAGTCGGCAAAGCGAGCGCGTTCTCATACAGCTCCGCACGGTTTTTGAATGAATTGACCAGCATCAAATAGATCGGCGACAAAAAGAGGACAGCCAGCAGAAGAAGCAATAGTTCAAGCAGCCATTTGCTCGTTTTCTTCATTAGTACTGCACCTCTCTTTTCTTCGTCAGGAATACCTGAGTCAGGGTAAATACCGCCACGACAAGGAAAAAGAGCACGGCCTTCGCTTGTCCGAGACCGTAATTGCCGTAGGCAAAGATCTCATTGAAAATATTCATCGCGAACATCTCGGTCGCATTGTTCGGACCGCCGCGCGTTAAGCTCAAGTTCACGTCATAAATCTTGAACGCGCCGGACAACGTCAGGAAGAGACAGATGGTGAACGCCGGCATAAGGAGCGGAAGCGTGATTTTGGTGAGACGATGCCACCAATTCGCTCCATCTACCTTCGAGGCTTCAATCAGCTCATCCGGCACGCCTTGAAGTCCGGCCACATAGATAATCATCGTATATCCGGCAAATTGCCACGTGAACACGACAACCAGGGCGAACAAAGCGAATTGAGAGTCGAGGAGCCAGTTAAAGAATACGTTGGCAAGCCCCGTGCTCTCGCCGATATAGCCCATCGCATCGGTAAAGATAAACTGCCAAATATAACCTAGAATAAGGCCGCCGATCAGATTCGGCATAAAGAACATCGTACGGGCGAGATTGCGCACTCGCAGCTTCGTGGTAACAAAGAGAGAGAAAGCAAGGCCGAACACGTTGACGATCAGCACGGCCAGAATCGTGAATTTCAGCGTGTGCCATGCCGATGCCAGGAATCGTTCATCCTGGAACAGTTGAATATAGTTGTCGAGCCCGACGAACACTTTGGGATTGGCCGGAATGCCATCCCATTGCACGAACGAATAAGCAATACCGAACAGGAACGGTATGACGACGACGGTGGTAAAGATAAAAAGCAGGGGAAGCGTAAATAAGGCAAACCATAGCCGGTCTTTCCGCTTCTTCATGGTTTATCCCTTCTTTCCGGTAAAGTTGGAGCCAGCCGCCCTATCACGCTGGAACATGATGACGAGAGTTCGAATAACAAAAAGCCTAACACGGTCATGTATGTGAACCCATGGGTTAGGCTTTTTGTCTTCAAGCTGTGTATCCGGTTATTTGGCCGCCTTGGCCCAGACCTCATCCAGCTTCTTAAGGAACTGCTCTCCTGTCATCTCCTTGCTCAAGAAGAATTCCTGGGCTACCGGCGTGAGGTCATTGGTGATGATGCCTGCCGGGAAGTAGTTGTTCGCCGTCATTAACGTCTCCCCGCTCTGGGTGGCTTCATATACCGCTTGAGACAATGGGTCCATGTCTCCTGCTTCGATATTCGTCATGGCCGGAATGAACTGGAACTCATCTACAATCGTTTTCTTGCCTGTCTCGCTATTGAACAACCAATCCAGGAAAGCGTTTGCAGCTTTGATTTCATCTGCATCGGCTGTCCCGTTGACAACCCAGTAGCTGGCGACGCCTACCGTCAGCTTCTTGTTGCCGTCAATTGGGAGCGGCATCATTCCGATGTTGGAGCCGAAGTCGCCGAAGTCCTTCAGCATCGAGAAGCTCCAGTTGCCTTGGTGCACCATCGCCGTCTTGCCGGTTGCGAAGTCACCCATTTGCGTATCGTATTTGATCTCCATCGGATTTTTCGCATAGGCCTTGATGGCATCCATGAACTTCGCGAATTCCTGGAACTCCTTCGTGTCAGCCATCTTCACTTCGCCCTTGTTCAGCTTATTGATGTAGTCGACAGGATCGGCTTGCAAAGCGAACGGCGTATTGATGATATGGCCAATGAGGAAATACGCCTCTTGAGAAAGAGCAAGACCGTTAATATTTTCGTTTTTGAACTTTTCCAGCGTCTTGGTGAAGGAATCCAGGTCTGTCACCTCGGAAGGATTGACGAGATCCTTGTTGTACACCAGACCGTAGCCTTCGACGCCATACGGAATGCCCGTCACTTTGCCGTCCACTTCCAGCGCCATATTCGGCGCAACATTTTTCGCATACCCTTCATTGCTCATATCATAGAAGTAAGACTTGAACTTCTCTGCTTCCGTACCCGGTCCAATGCTGAAGATGGACGGCCCTTGGTTGCTCGTCAGCTTCGCCTGCAGCTGCGTTGTATAGTTATCGCCGGCAGCGCCCCATACTTCCGCTTCATTCCCGGTTTCCTCTGTATATTTCTGAGCCAATTTCTCTAATTGCTCCGCGATCTCAACCTTGGATTGGAAAATCGTAATCTTCTTCAGCTTCTCCTGCCCCGATGAATCCGTGGAAGGATTCGCATTTTTGCTATCCGTTCCCCCGCCGCAACCTACAAGCGCCGTAATCACGGCCAGCACGGTCAGCAAGCTAAGTGTGCGCGTAATGTATTTTCTCTTACTCATTTTTTACGCCTCCCCGATTAAGATGAATACTTCGTAGTTAAGCGCTTACAAACTCATCTTAACGGATATTTTGTGTGAATGCAATAAAAAATAAGTGAAATAATCTGATGTTTTTATATTCATTAGATAAACTTTAACTACTAATTAGATAAAATAATTATACATTTTTACTTATTTCGTTGTTTTTCTCCATTGAATTGTTGCATTGAGCTTCACCGGCTCCCGATTCGCCTGGCCGCGTATCATCGTAAGCAGCTCCTTCGCCGCCAAGTAACCGCATTCATACCGCGGAATCGCAATTGTCGTCAGCCCCGCCATCATCGCTGCGTCGGTGTTGTCGAAGCCCGTCACCGCAATGTCTTCGGGAACCTTGATCTTATTTTCCTCGAATGCCTTGAACGCGCCGAGCGCCATATGGTCATTCGCGCAGACGAGCACTTCCGGCAGTTCATTGCTGAGAATGATAAGCTTCGCCGCCTGGTACCCGCTCGTCTCGCTGTAATCGCCATGGAAATAATGACGCGAATCGAAGCTCAGGCCATTGTGGTGAAGCGTATCCGTAAAGGCCGCAAAGCGTTCCTTGTGGTCCAGCGTGAAGTCGACCCCGCCGATATAGCCGAACCGCCTGTATCCCTTGTCCACCAGCCCTTGAACCATCTCGCCCATGACGGGATAATTATCGACGACGACACTTTTCGTATTCGCGTAACCGTGGGCAATCATCCGATCCATCAAGACGACCGGGAAATGGGGCTTCGCGTACTCGATCAGGGCTTCATCGCTCATATGGCGATCCAGGCAAATCATCCCGCAGGCGAAGTTATTGCGCATAAATTTTTGACTGGACTTATTCGTGCAAATAACCAAATCATAGCCATTCTCCGTCAGACAATGGTTAATTCCTTTAATAATCTGCAGGTAATATTCCCGATCAAAATCACTGAAAATGAACATTACGGTGCTGCTGCTCACCGCCTTGTTCGAAGAGCTTGAATAGTATCCCTTCTCCATGCATATTTTCAGCACTCGCTCCCGGGTCGCTTGTCCTACATTTTTACGGCCATTCAATACGTTGGACACCGTGGCGACCGATACATCCGCAAGCTCCGCAATCTCCTTCAATCTGCTCTTCAAGCCGCTTTCCCTCCTACAGCACTTGTTTTATCCATGAACCCGATTTTTTGGCGAACCCCTCCCCCTCCTGGCTGCATGGTTAACATTTATGGATTGCATTATTAACTATTTTACTAAACCATTTTACTAGAATACACACTTTTTTTCATGCCGCTAACATGGATAGAGATGATCGCTCCCTCTCTTCATTCAAAAAGGCTGCAAAACCCTCTCAGGTTCTGCAGCCTCGGTGATGCTCTATCGTATTGTGTACTCTTTGTTAACTCCGAATTACCCTGCCCAGGAACCGTTTGACCGGACCGTACGGGGTGTCGAGCGTCTCGTAGAAATTGACCATCACCGGATATCTGACGCTCGCCATGTCGATATTCTCGAAGTAGATATGCTGCTCTCCGTCCGTCAGGCGCGGCTCGTCGACGAGCGAGAACTGCTTCGTTCCCAGCACGCGGCCGCCATGATCCGTCAGCTCCAGCCGGATCTGGGACAAGCTCGCATCGGCCATTACCTGCCGCGCCCGGTCGATATTGAGCTTCAGCTTCAACGCGTAGGAGCTGCTATCCGATTGCGTCATCGGATTGACGTCCCGGATCCATTTGCCATCCCAATTATCGATCTTTAGTCGGAACGGATACATGTCGTACATGAGATCGGATGTGTTATCCAGCGTCGTCGAGAAGCGGAAGGTGTCCATGACGACCGGGTATCCTCTCTCTTCCCGGTTATCGACGAGATGCAGCAGCAGATCCTTGCCCGTCTCGCCTTCCGGCAAAATGAACAGATGCGACTCGACGATGGCGGCATTCGGGATGAGCGCCTTCGGTTCGGCCACCGGCGTGCCGATTCGCTCCCCGCCATACCGCGTCCCGTCTCCGCCCTCCAGTTCAGCATGGAACGGCGGCGGAATGATGGAGGATCCGCTCTTGTTCTCCAGCTTGAACCGGAGAAGCAGCGCAGTGAAGCCGGCCTCCTTGTTCACCAGCATCGTATCTTCCTCGATGGACATCTTCAGCCCTTCCGGGAACAGATCCGAACCGGAAGAGAACTTCATAGCCGTTCGCAGCTTATAGTCGGTCGGCGGCACAGAGGCCTCCGCCTGCCTTGGCACGGCAATCTGAATGCGTCCGACCTGGTACGTGACCGCCTGAGCCGGATCTGACGCATCGGAGAGCAGGAACGTCTCCGGCATCAGCACCCGCAGCATCGTAAGCTGCCGGTTCGCTCCCGTCTCGACGGCATAGCGGAGCTGAACCGCTTCGCCCGGCTTCAGGGCGGGGGGAGCCGGCTGGCCCAGCCGCTTGGCATCATAGATGGCGGTGTCTGACCATGCGGTCAAGGCGAACTCGGGGAGCTTCTCGCTTATATTATTGCGATTCTCCACCCGCAGCGTCACGATGTGCACCGTATCCAGCTTCTCTCGCGCCCGCTCCGTCGTCTGTTCCGGCTTGCCCGAGCTCTTCACGATGCTTAACGGGGTGAAGATGAGCATCGAAGCTCCGGCAGGACCATCCAATTGAAAAGGCTGCCCCCACGGCTTCACCATCTCCGGATCGGTCATCGGGCTGTAATCGTTCTCCCATACGTCCCGGATAGGCATTCCGCCGAGAACGGTCACCTTCGCCGGATAGACCTCCCGGTCCGTCTCCTTCCAGATGAACCGGACCGGAGCGGATTCCTCCGCCAGCGTCCGGCTCATCCAGCGCCACTCCGCGGTCTGGCCCGGCATGAGGAAGCGCGGGCTGCCGGCGCTCGGCTCCATGGCGGCTTCCGCCCCGGACGCCATCCGGACGGCCAGCTCATAGTCGGGGATGCGAACCCGCTTGCCGGAGATATTTTTCAACTGGAATACGGCGGCCACCTGGCGCCCGTTGTCCCGCTGTCCGTAGATGACCCGCTTCACCGTGATCTCGATGCCGTGGACGGACTTCATGAAGGCGGCCCCGTCCGTCTGGATCGGAGCGAACGAGGGGGGGGCGTTCCCGCTCTTCTGCCCCTTCGCTTCCGCCATACCGGACAGCCCCGGCACCGGCACTGCCCCCGTCATCGCCATGGCAAGCAAGCTGACCGCCCATGCTATGACCGTGATTCGCTTCAAGCTCCGCTTCGTCTTCGGCTTCATTGGTTCTCCCCCTTCTCTGGCTGCTGCGGCTTGGCGGATGGCGGCTCCACCGATACCGGCTCATTTTCCTTCAGGCGATGCTGCCCCGTCACGATGACGGTATCTCCTTCCTTCAGCCCGCCCGTCACGGCATAGAGCGTCCCCTGCAGCGGGCCGAGCTCGACTTCCTGCCGGACCGCCTTGCCGTCCTGATAGACAAAGACGAACGTCTTGCTCTCGTCGCGGATGACCGCACTTGCCGGAACGGCCGGCACGAGGCGCTCCGCTTCTGTCTCCAGCCGGATGCGGACCTTCATGCCGGGCTTCAGGGCCCCTGTGCCGTTCGCGGCCCGCAGCTCCACATCATAGGTTCGGGTGCGCGTGTCCATCACCTCGGACAGATAAGCGAGAGAACCTTTATAGGTCTGTTCCGGGCTGCCGGATACATAAAAGGCAAGCGAGCTCTTCCCTTCCGCCAGCGGCAGCAGGTCTTCCGGAAGCTTGGCCCGGACAAGGACCGGATCAAGCTGCACTATCCGGCCAATCGTCCCTCCCTGGCTTAGCATCATGCCAGGCTGCGGCGTCCATTCAGTCAAGATCCCATCTGTCGGCGCTGCAATCCGGGCCTCATCGATAGCCATCCCCGCCTCCAGAAGCTCCAGCCTCGCCGTCTCGAGCTGTTCGCGGGCAGTCGCCTTCGAATCGCTATGCTCCGCCGCTTCCAGCTTCATCTTCCATACAGCGAGATCGATCGACGAATTTTTCAGCTGCAGCTCGGCCTGATCGACGGCTGCCTTCTCTACCGTGCCTTCATCATATCCGTTTTTGAGCCGATTCAATTCCTTCGTCTGCTGCTCAATCTCCCGCTCCAGCTTCGCCATGCTCTGCTTCACCTCTTCTTGGCCTAACCGATCCTTCTCCTCTGTCTGTTCCAATAGACTCTCGGCGCTGCGGATGGCAAGCTCCGCCCGCTTCTTCTTCATGCGGGCGGCGGAGTCATCCAGCCGGGCGATGACCTCTCCGCGCTTCACGCGATCGCCGCGCTTCTTCAGGACGGCGGTAACCTCGCCGCCTCCCTTCGGCATCACATCCATGGAGACGGAAGGCGCGATCTCCGCAATCAGTTCGGCCGGCAAGCCGATCTTCTCGCGCTTCACGACGGCTGTCTTCACGAGCGGAGCCGCTTCCTTCGCATCATCCGCAGGCGCCGCCCCATTCTCCGGCTGGCTGGCGCAGGCCGCCAGCAGCACGGCGCAGGCGGCGATGCCGGCCATCATGCCGAACCAGCGCTTGCGCCGGATCTTCTTACTCTGTCTCATTCGTTACATCCCCTTTCCTTCGGCTTGCTCCGGTGCGGCGGCCGGGAGGACATTAACTTGTCTGCGCTTCCCCCGTCCGATCAGGTCGTACATGACAGGCACGACCAAGAGGGTCAACAGCGTGGATACGGTCAGTCCGCCGATGACGACGACGGCGAGGCCTCTCGAGATCAGCGTGCCATGTCCGAAGCCAAAAGCGAGCGGCAGCAGCGCCACGATGGTGGCTCCGGCCGTCATGATAATCGGCCGCAGGCGCGACACGCCAGCCTCCACCAGCGCCTCCCGCACCGCGAAGCCCGCCTTGCGCAGCTGCTGCGCCTTGTCGATAAAGACAATGGCATTGGTGACGACAATCCCGATCAGCATCATGAACCCGATCAGCGAGGTAATATTCAGCGATTCGTTCGTCACGAACAAGCCGAACACGCCGCCGATTGCGGCGAACGGGAGCGAGAACAGAATCGAGAACGGCGCGCTGGCATTGCCGAATGTCAAGACCATGATGAGATAGACGACGCCGATGGCCGCGCCCATCGCGACGAACAGCTGGCCGAAGCTGTCCCCGATGTTCTCGCTGATGCCGCCCACGGATCGGCTTACGCCTTCCGGCAGTTCCATCCGATCCAGTTCAGCGGCGATATCGGCGCTGATGCCCCCCTTGTTTTTACCGATAATTTTGGCCGTTACCGTCACGACCTGCTCTTCATTCAACCGCTTGATCGACGCCGGAGCCAATTCCCGGCTTACATCCGCGACGTCGGCGACGCGAATCATGCCGCCGTTCCCCGTGTCCATCGGGATATTGCTGACCGCCTCAAGATCCTGCCTGCCGTTCTCTCCCGTCTGGACGGTCAGCGCTCGCAGGCCTTCATCGAATCGATATTCGCCCAGCTTCTGCTCGAACAGCCAGGTGCGAAGCGAATGCTGGACGGCAGCCGGGGATACTCCCGCCTGAAGCGCCTTCTGCGGGTCCAGCCGGATCGTAACCTCGGAGGAAGCTTCGCTTAACGAGTCCTTGACCTCCGTCAAGTCCGGGTAGCGCAGCACGGCTTCCTTGACGATGCCCGCGGCCTGCCGCAGCTTGCCGCTGTCCTCTCCCTTCAGCATGTAGGAGAAATCCTCGCCTCCTCCCGAATCGCCCGACAAGGTTCGCGTGTCAATCTCGCCGCCGGCCGGAACAAGGGACAGAAGCGATTCTTTATAGTCCCGCTTCACCCGCTCGACGTCGGCGTCTTCATTCACTTCGGTATAGATCTGAGCCATATACGGAATCGCATTCGGATCGCCCCCATAGCCGACCAAAGCCTCGACGAAGGTGAACAAGGGACGACCCGCCTTGTCCGATGCGGACCGGAGCTTCGCCTCCATGTCCTTGACGACGGCATCCGTCGTCTTGAGCGATGTCTCGTAAGGCAGCTTCACCGTAAAATAAAACTGGCGCGGCGGATTTCCTTCCGGCATGAATGTGAAGGACAGCTGCGGCACGAGCACGACCATCGTCACGACAAAGAGCAGCGCCGATGCCGCCAGGGTCTTCCAGCGATGCCGCAGCGACCATTCGAGGATACGGCGATACCCCTCTGTAAAGGCGGACGGCCCCGGCTCCACATGGGCCTTGGCATTGGCGCTGCGGAGCACCAGCAATTTGGCCAGCATCGGAATGACGGTCAGCGCGACGACCAGCGAGGCCAGGATGGCGCAGGAAAGTGTCACTGCGAACGGGCGGAACAATTGCCCGGCCGGCCCGCTAATCAGGCCAATTGGGGCGAAGACCCCTACCGTCGTCAGGGTGGACGACGTGATGGCAGTCGCTACTTCCTTCGTCGCGAGCAGGATGACCGACTCGTCCTTGCGGGCCGCCCGCTCCAGCTTGCTGTATATATTTTCGATAACGACGATGCTGTCGTCGACGACGCGGCCGATAGCGATGAACATGCCGCCCAGCGTCATGATGTTCAATGAAATATCGAGCCATTTCATCATCAGCAGCGCGATCAGGACGGATAACGGAATCGACACGAGCACAATCAGCGTCATCCGCATGTTGCGAAGGAACACCAGGATCATAAGCGAAGCCAGTACGGCGCCGACCATGCCTTCGCGCAGCAGCCCTCCGATGGACTGCTTGACTTCATCCGCGTAGTTGTACACCTGCTTGAACGTAATCCCCGGCAATTCGGAGGTCCACCGCTCCATTAACCGTTCGGCCTGGTCCGTGAATTGGACGGCGTTCGCTCCCCCGGACTTATACAGCAATATTCCGATGGCCGGCCGTTCATCCATACGGGCCGCGAACGCGGATTCCCGAATCTCCGCCACGCTTCCCAGTCCGCCGACCGCCAACTGGCTCCCGTCCGGCGCCGTCAGCGGAATCGCCTCCAGCTGCGAGATGCTGCGAAGGCCATTGTCCATCCGGGCGAGCAGCGTGTTCCCGTCCACTTCCACGGTGCCCGCCGGACCAGCAGCCATCGCGCTCTGGACCGCCTCGGACACTTGCGCAGGCGTGAGACCGTTCATGCGCAGCAGCTCCGGGGACAGCCGGATCGCCACCTCCGTCTTGCGCTCGCCGATGACATCCATATGATCGAGTCCCGGCATCGCCTGGAATCCGGGCCGGATCACATGCTCGAAATGATGCTCCAGCTCCGTCTGCTCCATCCCTTCCCCCGCCTGAATGGCGAGGTAGTAGGTAGGAATGGACGCGACGCCGAATGTGGATACTTTGGGGCGTCCCGCCTCCGACGGCAGCTCCGTCTCCTGGAACAGGCTCTCCATGTCCGCCTTTTTCCGATCCGGATCCGCTCCTTCCTCGAACGTCACGACGATCGTCGCCATCTGATCGCTCGAAGTGGAATCAATCGTTTTGACGTGCTCCATCCCGCTAATTTTTTTCTCCAGCGGCTTGGTGACGTCTTCCATGACATCCTGCGGCGATGCCGGATAGTGAACGGTGACCATGACGAGCGGCAGCGAAATATCAGGCATGTTGTCCACCTTGAGGCTGGTCGCGGCATAGATCCCTCCCCCGAACAGCATGCAGCACAGGATGATGACGGCCGCCACCTGTTTCATCGAAAATCGAATAAGCGAATTCATCGTTGTATCTCTCTCCCCTCCTTGTCATTCCCTGCACTACCGCAACGAACGAATTCAAGATAGCAACGAAATATGAACGGAGTATGAACTAGAAAGAAAAAAGGGAGTGGCTCATAGGCATTGCAAAATGAGTGAGGTGAGGAGTCGATAGAGAATGTGGATGCGGGAAAAACGAAAACGCTCGCATAGCTCGCATAGAGGACTGTACAGAGCGAAAAATGGCGGCGCGCAAAACGGTGGCAGCTTGGAGGCTGGGTGAACCAGTGAAATGCTGCATGGATCAGGCTGTGAGAAAGTCCAAAGGATTTTTGGGCACTTCATCAGGACTTGTCTCTCAGTAGAAAAATTTAATCTGATCGAAGTGCCTGAAAACTGCACCATGAAATGTCTATCCGATAGGCGAAGTCCTCAAAACTGCACGGTTTCTCAAGACACGTTGACTCAGTAGGCAAAATCCTGCACCAATACAGCAATTCAGTAGGACGACTTCACTAGAAAGGGAATCCTGTAAAACTGCAGCAATTTCACCCGTTTCTCTTCGACTTAGCTCAAAAGGACCTAAAATGATGTAGCTGTGCAGCAATTCCTGGAAATGTGGACTCATTGAGCCGAAATTCCTGTAAAATAGCAGCAATTCCCTCCACACGTCAAAACCCCAGGAGATGATGATGTCTCCAGAAGGCGATGACGCTCTGAATGCCAAGTTTCGATTAGGTAATCACCCCTCCGAAAAAACAGGGGTTTTCCAACAGCCTGAGTATTGCAGGATTCCCTGTAACGGAGTACACATCATAAAGGAAAGGTGCATTTTAGCAGTTTTTCGGAGTGTCGAGCTTTGAGAATCAAGCTTTGAGAATCAAGCTTTGAGAGTCAAGCTTTGAGTGTCGAGCTTTGAGAATCAGGGGGCCGTCTCACTATAGTTACATACTACTTGTGGGAACCCCCCTGTGGAACTACGAATTACGCCGGATCGGGAGCATCACGCTTACCGTCGTCCCCTGGCCGGGTTCGCTATCCAGCCGGATCGTCCCGTGATGCAAGATCACGATCTTCTTCACGATGGCCAAGCCGAGGCCGCTGCCGCCCGCGTTCCGCCTGCGGGCCTTATCCGCCTTGAAGAAGCGCTCGAATACACGCGCCCGGTCCTCCTCTGCCATGCCAATCCCGGTGTCGGCAATGGTGACGAGGGCTCTGCCGTCCTGACGCGCAAGGCTGACGGTGATCCTGCCGTTCTCCGGCGTGAACTTGATGGCATTGCCGATGAGATTCGTCCAGACGAGGCTCATCAGATCCTCATCGGCTTCGATCGTGACGTCTTCGAGCCGGTCCTCCAAGCGCAGCGCCTTGTCGGCCCTTTGCGGCTCGGCGGCGACGATGACTTGGCGGATCTGTCCATCCAGCCGGTATATGCGCGGCGCGAACGGATGATGCTCCGAATCAAGCGAAGCCAGCTGCAGCAGATTGTCGCTGAGGCGGGACAAGCGTTCGCATTCTGTCATCATAATCTCCAAGTAGCGATCCTGATCCGCTTCGGAGATGACGCGATTGCGGAGCGCCTTGGAGAAGCCGTAAATCGAAGTAAGCGGCGACTGAATCTCATGCGATACGCTGGAGACGAAATCTTGCCGCATCTGCTCCATCTGGCCGAGCTCCTGCGCCATATGGTTGAAGCTGGCTGCGAGGACGCCGATCTCGTCCTTCCGCCGGAAGCTCAGCTTCGTGCTGAAATCCCCCCTCGCCATGCGCTTCGTCGCCTCGGTCATCTTCTTGATCGGCCGCACGACATAGCGGGCGGCGACGAGGAAGCAGAGGCTCCCGGCCGCCAGCACGACGGCAAGGGTGAACAGAATCAGCCGACTGATAAGGTTATCGTCGTTATACTTCATTCGCAAGAAGAGAGCATACGGCTCTCCTTCCTTCAGAAAAGAGATGCCGATGATGGGCTCGGAGTTCTCCGGCTCCGTGCTGTGATACGGCCTCCCGGACAGCACATCCTTCACCACTTGTGCCTCAATCGACTCCGGCGGCCGTCCGGCGAGGACATGCTGCACAGTTGGATCGCCCTTGCTGTCGAATACATGTACCTGCGTCCATTCGAATGATTTCAATGAATCCAGATAATCGCGGAACTCCGCTTCGGGCACCTGCTGATACAGCCGGACCATATCATTGCCGAGCTGGGTCAGGTCTCGAAAGACAATCTCTCTCATCTCTCTCTCGAAAAAAAAGCCGGAAGCGGTAAAAGCAACGATAATGCCTGCGATTACGGCGAATAAAAAAGTGAGCACAACCCGGACGTACAGCGTCCTCATCATGAGAAGACCTCCAGCCGGTACCCGAGACTGCGGGCGGTCTCGATGCGGAACTCATGCGCATGGCCGGCGAAGCGCTCGCGCAGACGCTTAATATGGACATCGACGGTCCGTTCCTCCCCTTCATAATCGATGCCCCAAATGTCGCGTATCAACTGTTCCCGGGTCAAAATCTGTCCGGGATGGCCCGCGAGCTTGAACAGCAGCTCGAACTCCTTGAGCGGCAGCGCCGTCCCCGCGGACTGGTCATCCGCATAGACTTTGTAGCCGTTCCGGTCCAGCTTCAAGCTGCCGAGGCGGATAATCTGCTCGTACACGATCTTGTAGCGGCGCAGCAGCGCCTTTACCCGCATTACGAGTTCCATCGGATCGAACGGCTTCGTTATGTAATCGTCGGTGCCGAGACGGAAGCCCTTTACCTTTTGGCCGGACTCGCCCTTGGCGGTAACCATGAACAACGGAAGATCCGGGTACTGCGACCGCAGCTCGCTGCAGAGCTGCCAGCCGTCCATTACGGGCATCATAATATCTAGGATGACCAGATCGGCCGGATCCGCCTCCATCCGTTGGAGCGCCTGCTCCCCGTCTTCTGCCTCCAGCACCCGGAAGCCTTCATTGCGCAAAAACAAACCTATCATCTCGCGGATATGCTCGTCATCATCAGCGACCAATATCGTTCTCATCGTCGGTTCGACACTCCATTCCCCTCGTTCTCCCTTATATTCCTGTATCTTTTTCTAAATGGATGGCACGATGCCTATATGACAACGAAT
Source organism: Paenibacillus thiaminolyticus (assembly GCF_007066085.1). Classification (NCBI taxonomy): domain Bacteria; kingdom Bacillati; phylum Bacillota; class Bacilli; order Caryophanales; family Paenibacillaceae; genus Paenibacillus; species Paenibacillus thiaminolyticus. The sequence continues at coordinate 3,398,769 of NZ_CP041405.1, forward strand.
TTATTGTAATATAACTCACTTGCAGATTCCATGATTTCCCTGACGATTGCGAGTCATCTGGCTCTTCATCGAACCTATCCTTCCTAACCTGAATCATGAATAAGACGATCGCCAACAGGCCGCTCCCGCTCTCGGAAGCAGCCTGCCGATGCCTATCCATGCCAGCCGCATAGTTCAGTCCTGCACCAAGCGGTCCGCGAAATAAATCTCCAGATTCGGATGGACGGCCCGAAGCAGCCTGCAGCGCGGCCGGACCGCGCCGAACATCTCCCCTCGCTGCGGGGCGGTCAGGCCTTCAGCCGTCACATACAGCTTAATGTCCATGACGGTGCCTTCGTCATTCCGTTCATCCTGCGCTTCAATCTGCAGGTCGGATAACGGCCATCCCTGCTCCTCGGCATAGCGCTCCATCTCCGCGCCAACACCGGATGCTAGCGCCATCAACCATAGTTCCTCAGACCTAACGCCCAGCTCTTGCTCGTCCTCCTGCACAATCGAAATGTGTTGGGAACGAACGTTCCCGACCTGACGATGAGGCTCCATTCGTTTGACTACGACTTGCAAATTCAATGCCTCCTTTTCAATACGGCCTGACCTGGCCGCAAGACTTATCCTGTCGAGCCTTCCCTCCGGATTCTCATCATGCCGTACGGAAATTATTCCCTATTATTCGACGTCCCTTTCATTTCCATAGCAACTTCTAATAACACGACTGCAGCGCTGATCTGCTCCAAAATGGCTCTGTACCGCGAAATAAAGCGTCTCTCCGGAAAGGTTACATTTTTGTAATTATGATTCCCGCAGACTATTGTAATCATTTTGTAACCTATGTTAGTCTAGTTTTGTCGAATTTTTAGTAATCCATTTACAGTTTTAACAATGAAGGAGGAGATGCCGTGAAGACCGCCATCCGCTTTGCCCTTGTGGCTGGCGCCGTATTCGGATGCATGCTGTTGGCAGACAGCGCATTAACTCATGCGACTGCCCAAGCCGCCGCAGCTCCGAAGCAGATTACGTTTCAAGTCAACGGTGAAGATTTGCAATTTACGAATAATATTATTCCCATTATAGATGAAGCGCAGAACATGCATGTTCCGCTGCGCCCCGCAGCCGAGCAGTTGGGCTATGAACTGAACTGGCAGGCCGATGGCAAAGGCGTGCAGACCATTGAAATGTCGAATGGCACGAACACGATCCGGATGAAGTCCAACAGCTCCAAGGCCGAGGTGAACGGCAATACGGTGAGCATGGGCAGCGCCCCGATGTCCTATAAGGATAGTACATACGTGCCATTCCGCTTCCTGTTGGATCAGCTTCAATTGAGCTTTACATGGGATGCGGAACAGATGAAGGACATCCCCCGCGTCAATCGGAGCCGGGGAGAGGTACAAACCGCTTCGGCCCGAGCGTCCGAGGATAAGGCCGCCGCGATCTTGAACACGGCCCGCAGCTATCTGGGCGTTCCTTATGTATGGGGCGGAACGTCGCCTAGCGGCTTCGACTGCTCCGGCTATGTGAGCTACGTCTTCCGCAAGCATGGGATTGAGCTTCCTCGCACGTCCCGCGCCATGTACAGCTCCTCAGGCTCGAAGGTGAGCAGCCTGCAGCCTGGCGATCTCGTCTTTTTCGCCAGCAACGGCAAGACGATTTCGCATGTCGGCATTTACATCGGCGACAATAAATATATCAATGCTTCTTCCGGCTCCGCCGGCAGCGTTACGATAACCAGCTTGTCCTCCGCCTGGTCCAGCCGCACTTACGTCGGCGCCAAGCGGGTGCTCTAATTCGATCACGAGACCCTATTCCCTTCTCTGCAACACCTGCCCTGCGATGATGCGTCCGGGCGGGTGTTTTCTTGTTCCCCTCCCCTGAATCGAATCCCGCGTAAATGAACACCGTGCGCCGAATAACCCGGCCAACCGATAGCACCGCTGAATCAGATGTGATTTCCGTCATTGACAAACTCGCCCAGATTTCAAGCAAACCTTCAGAATCGGGCGTTAGCGCGAGCAGGATGGGCAATCCATTCTGTAAACGGTATCAATATGACGGTATAGCCGAATTGTTCCCTTTTTCATAATCTGCTACGCTCGGATTGGAACACCCATTTGAAGGAGGAGAGCAATGAAATTATCCATTGGAGGCTTCTCATTCAACACGATGCGCGTGGAAGGAAAAATGGATATCTTCACTTATATCCGCACGGTGCATGAACGCTTTGGGCTCCACGCTATTGATTTCTGGAATGCTTTCTTTGCCGATACATCCCGGCCAGTCTGGAAGGTGGCGGATGACGGCCATCTGCGCCGTATTCGCCAGGCGCTGGACGAACGGGAGATGACGCTGGTCAACATCGCCGTCGATACGGCGCATCTCTGGGATCCGGACCCGGAGATTCGCGAGGCGCTGCATCAGAATGCGCTCGCCCATCTGCATGCGGCCGAGATTCTGGGCGCGCAGTCGGTCCGGATCGATGCGGTTCTGCATGGCGGCGATCAGGTAAGCGACGAGGCCCTGGAATATATCGCCGGCCGCTACCGTTCGTATGCGGATCGAGCCGCTAAGGGCGGTTATTGGGTCGGCCCGGAGAATCATTCCGGGTTCGCCCTGCACCCAGAAGCGATCGCGCGCATCTCCGAGGCTGTCAATCACCCCCATTACGGCATCCTGCTTCATCTGGGACGCTGGCAGGCGAAAAACAAGCCGATCGTGAACGCCAAGCTGATGGCGGATGAGAATGAGCCCTTCATCTGGGAAGGAGATAGCGAGGTTGCGCGCTGGGTGCGCCATACGCATGTCGATTGGCGGACGCTCCAGGCCCCGAATGCCGCGCTGCGGCTATCGAATCTGATGAAGGCCGGGTACGACGGCTACTGGGCTGTCGAGTACAATGCGCCGCGCGATCAGCTGGCTGCCATAGAAGAGGCGCTGGCACGGCTTCGGGCGCTTCTGGAGGAGACCGGGCCGGACAGCCAGCCGGAAGCATAACGGCCTTGGAAGGCACGCAAGCTCCGCGCCGACAGACAGCACACCCATTCTATTCGCATGAATTCAGGAACGCCAGGAGGCAGATTCGATGGAATCAAGACGTATCGCGATCATTGGAGCAGGCCAGATTGGGAAGCATCACCTGAACGAATATAAGCGAGTGGGCGGCGCCGACATCGTCGCCATTTGCGATATTAATGAAGCCGAGGCGTGCCGGGTCGCAGAGGCGAATCACATTCCCCATGTGTACAGCGATTTCCGCGAGCTGCTGAAGCGCGATGACATCGAAGCGGTCGATGTGTGCCTCCACAACAACTTCCACGCCCCGGTGTCGATCGCGGCCATGGAAGCAGGCAAGCATGTCTATTGCGAGAAGCCGATTGCCGGCTCCTACCGGGATGGCGCCGCGATGCTGGAAGCGGCGCGGGCCACAGGCAAGATGCTTCATATCCAGCTGTCCACCCTGTACACCCAAGAGACGAAGGCCGCCAAAATCCTGATCGACGGAGGCAAGCTCGGCAAGCTGTATCATGCACGCTCGACCGGCTTCCGCCGCCGCGGCCGCCCGTTCGTCGACGGATACGGCACGACGGCGTTCACGCAGAAGGATACCGCCTCGGGAGGCGCTCTCTACGATATGGGAGTCTACCACATCTCGCAGATGCTCTATCTGCTCGGTCTGCCGGCGGTGACCCGCATTAGCGGCCAGACCTATCAGGAGATGGATATGCTGCCGGACCGGAGAGAGATAAGCAAGTTCGATGTGGAAGAGCTAGGCGTTGGCTTGATCAAGTTCGAGGGCGGCCTCACGCTCGATATTATCGAAGCCTGGGCGATCCATCTTGGCGGATTCGAAGGCAGCTGCATCGCCGGCTCCGAAGGCGGCATCCGCATGCCAGCCCGCACGGGGGATCATATTCAACCGTTCACGTACCACAGCACGGCGCTCGACCTGGACCTCGACACGGTGATCGACCTGAATGCGATGGACAGACGCCGCCATCGGCTGAACCCGAACGAGTGGGCGTATGATTCCTCGCAGGGCCACTGGGTTGCCGCGCTGGCCGGTATCGTTCCGCTCCTGCCGACGGCCGAATTGGCCTTGAGCACGATGCTAATCAGCGAGGGCATCTATATGTCCAGCGCACTCGGCCGGGAAGTGACCGCGGAGGAGGTCGCCGCTTCGTCCGTATCGAGCGCGATCCGGTTGTAGAGAGAGGAGCGGTTCATCTGAGGCCGCAGCATACGGCAGGAACAGGCGGATCGGCTTTGCCGGCCAGCTCCTGTTCCTTTTTTTGTTGTACTGCGGGCTTCGGTATCTTGACGCTCATGGCTGCGCGCGGGCGAAGCGAACGGCAGGAGACCGTCTCCATGCAGCCGGGCGCCCTGTCTCGATATGGGCGGTCGCTTGATCCCTGCATATCGTATATGATGGAGTAGTAAGCTTCATCACGAATGGAACGGGAGAGATGACTAGACAATGCCGACATCATTCAACGCCATGAACCATACTCCGCTGGAGACCGCCGCTATCCACCGGTCCAGAGCAGACGACCGGCTCTGCTTCCTGCTTGCCGATGAAGGAGGATGGGGGACGGGCCCCCTGACCTTGTACTCCAGTCCGCGCCCCGAATATGACCCGGAGCAGTCCGCCTTCGCGGCGACGATCGTTCCGGGACAGGAGATTTCATTCCCCGACCCGGCCCCTGGGCGCAGAAGCTACTATCATCTATGCCAAAATGGACAATATCTGCTGACGATCGCCGAGCGCGTGCTTCCGCTCGCGGGCGTCTCCAATTTCCGCGATCTCGGGGGATACCGGACGGCAGAAGGACGTTATGTCCAGTGGGGCAAGCTGTACCGCTCTCCGGAATTATCGGATCTGACTCCGGACGATCTCCACTATCTGGATTCGCTGCACCTGCGCCAGATCTGCGACCTGCGTGACAGCGACGAGGTGACAGCGATGCCGTCGCCGCCGCTTGCGCCTGCCGTCCATTCCCATATCCCGCTCGTCGAGATACTGGGCAAGGACGTCATGCGCCAGCCCGGGGATGTGACGGGCGAGGGCGGCCTGCCGGCAAGCGAGCCGGGGCAGCTGCTCATCGATATGAACCGCTCGCTCGTCCACTCGACGGCGGGAATACGCCGCATCTTCGATCATTTGCTGGCTGAGAATGGCGCTCCTCTGCTGTTCCACTGTACGGCAGGCAAGGATCGGACCGGTCTGGTAGCCGCGCTGCTGCTCCTGACGCTGGGGGTTCCGAAGGACACGGTCATGACCGACTACTTACTGACGAACCGCTATCTCAACACCGGGGTGCTGCGTGCAAAGACGGCTGCCAAGCTGGGCACAGGCAAGATCAGCAATGAAGCGCTCGACGCCGTCTGGGAGGCAAGGTCACAGTATTTGGAAGCCGCCTTCGCGGAGATTGAACGTGAATCCGGCGATGTCAGCCGCTTCGTAACCGAATCGCTCGGCTTGTCCGCAGACGAGATCGCCGGGCTGAAGGATAAGCTGCTGACTGCGCAGCCGTAATCTTGCCGGCCGCCTAATGCCTATCGGCGCTGCATCTCTTCCGCAGGGAGACACAGCGCCGATTTTCCCATTACTTTTTTATTTTTTTGCAATGTAACCCCTTTCAATTTTATACAAATGTAATGCCTCATTACTTATAATTCAAGTCAAGATAAACACATTGGCTTCTCTATTATGATGCCACACACACATCCCATTTTAGACGGGACGGGGGATAATGAAAAAGGCTCGCTCCTTTAAAAAGGAACTCATTTATTCTTTTTTAATCATTACATTTTTTTCGACTGTTCTGCTTGGAAGCTTTCAAATCTACCAATTAATTTCATTGATAAAAGAAAATGAAAAAAGCCAGGCTCAAACGGCGAAGTATCTGTCCGACTATATTAGCAGCTACATTGTAGAGCATAAAAAGGCGATCCAAACACAGGCTGTAAATTTAAAGGAGCTTTTTGCCACTGGGGATGTTCAACGAATTCAAGATCATCTCAAACATATCAAAACGATTTACCCTGGCTTTGTCAATTTCTATGTAGGCGATCAAAATGGCCAATCCATCGTGTTCTATCCCACAGTCAATACCGATGGGACAAAAGGTGACGATCTTAATTTTAGTGATCGTTCTTATTATAAAGAACTGCTTCGAAAGAAAAGCACCGTCATCTCCCCGGTATTTCAAGGCAGAGGCGGAACCGATAATTTATTAGTAACCATTGTGTCTCCCATTATGAACGATGCCGGAGAGATGATAGGATATGTGCTTGGGGCTCTCGATCTGGATGCGTTGAGAGTGCATATACAGAATTGGAGCTTGAGCGAAGAAGGATATGCCGTAGTCCTTGATCATGAAAAAAACGTCATCGTCCATCCTTATGTCGATACGAGGAAAGAACTTGTTAACCTGTCGCACTCTCAGATTGTTCAGCATATTGAAGAACAACATCAGGCTGAAGGAAGCGGTTTTTTCAGTCTGGAAGACCCGCCCGAGGATGTCTATATTACGTATGAAAAAATCAAACCTCTTGATTGGGTGGTATGGGTAGGAAAATCGACGGATGTACTCACGAGTATGTATAGAAATTCGATTTTGACCATCATCATCATTCTTTTTCTTACGACCGTCACCATGGTTGGCGCAAGTCTTTTCTTAACCAACCGGTTGGAAAAAACGATTCGGCAGTTGCTTAACTATATTAAAGAATATACGGTAGATTTTAAAGTAAATCATATTCGAACAAAGAAAATACAAGGTCCAAAAGAACTGGAAGAGCTGTTTTTTTATTTCAATCATATGATTGACGAGGTGGAGAAAAACAGAAAGGAATTAATAGAGTTAAATAAAGAGCTTGAAGGAAGAGTTCAAGAAAGAACCGCGATTTTAAAACATAAAAATTCAGAGCTGAAAGCGGTCAATAAATTAATCACTTCCGTATCTTCCAATAAGGATTTAGCTCAATTTATTCAACACTGTTTGCAAGAAATGACACCGTTTATTAACTATTCGATTCATGTTCTCTTCCATGATCTCGTTGTAACAAATGAGAAGATTCATACGAAGCAAAATTTACTTGACTATCTTAATAATAATATAGCAGGCAAGCTCCAATATATTAAAATCATTCAACTCGAAGAAAAACATAACGGATTTCTCGTCGTTGATCTGGCATCTCAGCAATCCATTTCGGCCAGCGAGCAAGAATTTCTGGATACGTTCTCCAGTTCTATGGCAGTCATGCTGCAAAATAAGTTTTTATTTGAACAAATCCGCAGTAAGAATGCAGTATGGCTAGCTGTTCTGGAAAGTATGTCAGAGGGCTTAATGCTCGTAAACAATCAAAAAGAAGTTGAGTATGTTAATGAATTTTTCCTTAATGTCGTTGCTAACGGAGAAGAGCATAAGGTAAAAAATCTAAATGATGTTTACGAAAGATTTCTAGCCTTATTTGATGTCGACAAAGAGGAGTTAGCCGCCTTCTTCACCGATGAAAATGGAGAACTCAAAATGAAGCATAGGCTTAAATCAGAGTACTACAGGCTTCATAAATTTTTGGTCATGTTAGATGACGATACGATTGGTGAAGGCCTATTGCTGCGTGATATCACGAAGGAAGAGGAAATCGACGCATTAAAAAATAATCTAATCTCGCTTACTTCCCATGAATTCAAAACCCCGATTACAAATATTAAGGGAAGCATTGAAACCTTGCTCCGGCAAGAGGTAGAATGGGGGCCGGAATTCCAGCAAGAGCTTCTGGAGGGGGTCCACGAAGATATTGACAGAATTCTGTGTTTGGTCAACGATTGGATGGATATTTCGAAGATCGAATCCGGAACCATGTACGTGGAAATGAATAAGATCCGTCCCGATCAAGTGATTGCAAAATCGATGGAGCAAATTCCGCTGCCGCTTCGGCGAGATGCGGCCTTCCATTTCCATAATCATCTGGGGAATGACTTTGTATTATATGCGGACAAGCTCCGTGTTCAACAAGTCCTTGTGAATTTATATACAAATGCGCTTCGTTACAACGATGCCGCATTGAAAAAAATCGATGTCTCATTAAATATAGAACAGGATTACATTACAATCTCGGTGTCTGATAATGGAATTGGAATCGCTGAAGATCAACTTGACAAAATTTTCAACCACTTTTACCAAGTAGATGCCACAGCGGCCAGACGTACGGGGGGAACAGGCTTGGGACTTGCGATATGCGTTGGCATTATGGAAGCCCATGGAGGGAAAATCGAGGTAACCAGCAAGCCGGAGGCAGGAAGCACCTTTACACTCTATTTTCCGATCAAGAAAGGGGAAGAATAGGATGAAAAAGCAAAAGATTTGCATTGTTGATGATGAACCGAAAATTCTGCGCTTTGTGTCTGCCAACCTCAAATCAATCGGATATGAAGTAACGACAGCAGGCTCAGGGGAAGAGTTGTTTGCCAATTTCGATCTCATATCGCCTGATTTAATTTTGCTTGATATTATGATGCCGGGACAAGACGGATTCCAAGTGTTAGAAAATATACGCAAATTCTCTAATGTTCCTGTCATTATGCTAACGGCAAGAGGCAATGCCCAAGATAAAGTGCAAGGATTGAATTTTGGTGCAGATGACTATTTAACAAAGCCGTTTTCATTGGATGAACTGTTCGCCAGAGTGAACGCCGTGCTAAGAAGAAGCCAATTTAATGGCGCCAAAGCCTATATGGTGAATACGCCAATCATTCGCACCGGAGAACTTGTCATCGACCTGGGCAGCAGAAGATGCTGGATTCAACAGGAAGAGCTTAACCTGACGCACACGGAATACTCCGTAATGGAAATCTTAGCGCTTAATCTTGATAAAGTCGTTCAGCATGAGACCTTGTTATCAGAGGTATGGGGAGCCCAGTACCGGGATGAGGTGGAATATTTACGTGTTGGAATCGCCAGAATCCGCCGCAAATTAAAAAATCTCTTACACCAGAAAGAAGAATATATTGTCACTTATTCCGGCATTGGCTATATGCTGAAAAGCGTTCCGATTTCGGAATAAACGAATTTTTATCGATTTTCCTGTATTGCACATGTGGCAATACGGGATTTTTTTTGTTATGAACCTCATTTCCCCTCTTCTTATTTATTTTTTCTTTATCATTTTTAATGTTTATGCAATGAAAGTGCTTTCATTTTTATTCGACTGTTATGCCTTTTATCTTATAGTTTTATTGAACGGACACCGAGATAGTACAAATCTACATTCAGGAGGAAATCAAGATGGACAATCATGATGCCGCACCAAAGGGCCTGATTCCATACTGGGTCAAAATCACAATTGTTTTCTTTTTGGGCTGGATTGCCATTTACGCCACCCGCTCCGTGCTTAATCCGGTTATGGACAATATCCAAGCGGAATTTGGCTTATCGGCTTCTCAATTAGGTTTAATTAGCAGTATTTTCTTCATTGGTTACGCAGGACTCAACGTGCCGTCCGGCATATTAGGCGATAAAATCGGCAAGAAAAAAGTGCTTGTTCCCGGTGTTATAATATTCGGAATTTTCGCTGCCATAACAGGCATGATGCCCACATTTGCGCTTTTCATGACAACATGGCTGTTTGTCGGCATATTTCAAGGCTTTTACTACGGGCCTCAGTACGGACTATCCTCAGAAGCGATTCCCAAAAAACATATTACCGTAGGCAGCGCAATTATTAATAGCGGGATGGCATTCGGGCTTTCCCTTGGCTACTTCATTTCCAGCTATACGGTCGGTACGCTAGGGATGAGTTGGAGAGCCCCCTTCTATATTATTGCCGTTCCGGTTGTTCTGATCGGTATCGCAATGTGGATCGTGATTAAAGACAAACCAAAAGCAAAAGGACAAGGAACAGACGAAAAAGCTCCTCAAAAGCTAAAAGTAAAAGAACTATTCAGCAAAAACCTGATTTTTGCGTACATTACGATTTTTTGTGCGATATATGCCTTCTTCGTCGTCGTCACCTGGATCCCGTATTATTTACAGCATGCCCGCGGCATTGAAGGTACCGAAGTCGCCGTTGTCTCTTCACTCGTTCCATGGGCTGCCATTCCCGGTTCCCTCTTGTTCAGTTGGATTGCGGATAAAATGGGTACACGCCGTCCCGTCTTGCTAGTCATGCTGCCTCTGTCCATTATCGCGATTATTTCCATCGTCGCCTTCGATAATATGTGGGTTTTGTATATGGCCTTGATCGGTTACGGCATTTTCGGAAAAATTAGTACAAACCCTGTTCTTGTCGCCGTTGTAGCCGATAATGCACCTAAGCATGCATTAAGCACCGCATTTGGTCTCTACAACTTCATCGGTATGTGCGGCTCGATTTTGGCGCCTTATATTACCGGCTTCCTTACCGACGTAACCGGCTCGCTGAATGCCGGATTCTATTTCGCTGGTTTCCTTCTCGTTATCGGCACCATTTCGGTACTCTTTATCAAGGAAGATAAAAAACGGAATCTGGAAGCTCTCTCGAATTAAGAGAACCGTAATCTTCGTGTGAATGCCGGATCTGGACTGCGTTTCCTCTACGCTGAGATGCAGCCCAGATTCGGTTATGCGGGCAAGCTAAGCGAAAAGGCGAAAAGGTGGCGAGACGGGTACACGTGCCCAATTTCACGCCCACACATCAGCCGTTCCACCCGCTTTGCGCCATGGAGACTACCTGACATTCTTCCAAACATTGATTGCAAACGCCAGGACCGCCAGCACGGAAATGATTCCCCCGCCAATCAGCAGTGCCGTCGCCGCGTCTACGCCATTCGCCGCCATGGCCAGGCCGGCCAGAAAAATCGGCAAGCCGATATTGTGCAGCCAAAAATGCACCGTCCCGAGCGTACTGTCGCCGGCTTGCGGGAAGCGCGCATAGATCAAGCCGCTGATCGCCAACGATACCCAGCCCAGCAGATTCAGATGGGCATGCAGCGACGTATATTGGAACTGGTTGGTCGCTCCGGCGATCAGCCCGGCCACTACCCCCGCCACAAAGTAAAATGCCGCGACCTTAATGAAGCGGACTCCGACCATCATCCTATTCCCCCATCCTGCATCAAATTGGTTATACATATGAACGGCTGGATTTGTTTATTACGAGCGTCGGACCAATCCTGCAAGAGTGCAGGATTGGTCCCGGTTTTCGCTCGTTGGGGAGGGAATTGCTGCATTCATACAGCAATTTCGTCCGTTATGGCTTCGACTAGGGATAATATGAGGAAAATGATGCAGTTGTGCAGGAATGATCTGGAACGGGCCTCTCAAGGAAAGCAAAGCTGCATATTTGCAGGATTTATTGCTGTTAACCATCAACCTTATTAACTAATATACCAAGTAAAGGAATTATAGCCCAGTCTGCCCTATGCGCCACCCACTGCACGGGGCCGCTTCGCGCCAACGGCAAAAAACCGGGTCCCTCAGGAACCCGGTTCATGCAACGGCGCAGCGAACGATACGCTGTATGGTACAGCATCGTCGGCTTATTTTTACGAGTCACAGCATGTCGACGCTCGCGGCAATCATTACCCCAGCGTCAGCACCTCATGCCGGGAGGCCAGCTGGACGAACTCGCCCATGCTTGAAATCTCTCCCGCCTCCAGCTCGTCCGCAATGCCGTAATGATCGACGCATGTTTTGCAGGCGAGCACAGGCACGCCCGCTTTGGCCAGATCAGCCAGCTGCAGCGAGGACATGGACCGGGAAGTCAGAGCTAGCACCCCCCGATTCATGCAGAAAATCGCGGCCGGAAGCTCTTCCTGCTGCTTCAGCAGCGTCAGGAAGGTCTCCAGCACGGACGGGCCAAGCCCGTTCTCTTCGGCGCCGATACGATCCGACGTCAATAGAATGACTTTATTTTTCATGACAGCCACCCTTTCCTCAGCGTGTATCCTTCGACTCTCTTCGACTCTGTTGGCAGGCACCGCCTAGCGCTCCTGCCCTTCCGCATCCGCAGCGGAGTTGCGCGGTTCAGGGGCATGGCTTCAGCAGTCCCCGACCCTGACTTGGCAGTACGGAGTCACTGTACCAGCAACCCGAACAGCCGTAACAGCTCGGGATCACTATCTCAGCAATCCCGAACCACCCCAGCGGCCCGAGTCACTGCATCGACAGTTCCAATGACTCTTCGGAGCATCATCCGTCAGACGTTACTTTTTCGGCAGCTCGAACGAGCTCTTCAACGAGACGATGAGGTTGAATACGATACGTCCATTATTCGTATACTTCGGATCCGCATTGAAATACCCGTGGCGGAAAAATTGATACTTGTCATGGCCGGCGACATCCTTCATATTCGGCTCCACGAAGCCCTGCTCCACGACTAGAGAAGACGGGTTGATCCGATCCAGGAACGTGGTGTCGCCTTCGTCCTCCGTCTCGTCCAGAATGAGCGGCTCATACAGCCGGAATTCAGCCGGAACCGCCTGAGAAGCCTCGACCCAGTGAATCGTTCCCTTCACCTTGCGGCCAGTGAAGCCGCTGCCGCTCTTCGTCTCCGGATCATACGTGCAGCGCACCTCGACGACCTGGCCGTCGCTGTCCTTGATCACTTCGTTGCACTTGATGAAGTACGCGTGCTTCAGGCGGACTTCATTGCCCGGGAACAGGCGGAAATATTTGCTCGGCGGATTCTCCATGAAGTCGTCCTGCTCGATGTAAATCTCGCGCGAGAACGGAATTTGGCGGATCCCCATCTCCGGATTTTCCGGATTCACTTCCGCGTCCAGCCATTCGATCTGGCCTTCCGGATAGTTCGTAATGACGACCTTCAGCGGCTTGAGCACGCCCATCGTGCGCGGCGCCTTCAGCTTCAAGTCTTCACGGATGAAATGATCGAGATACTTCGAATCGACCATGCTGTTCCCCTTCGTCACGCCGATCTCCCGGCAGAACGTCCGAATCGATTCCGGCGTGAAGCCGCGGCGGCGCAGGCCGGAAATCGTCGGCATCCGCGGATCGTCCCAGCCATCCACGACCCCTTCGTCCACGAGCAGCTTCAGCTTCCGCTTGCTCATAACCGTATTTGTTATATTGAGGCGTGCGAATTCATATTGATGCGGCGTCGCCTCCATCTCGCATTCCTGCACGACCCAATCGTACAGCGGACGCTGATCCTCGAATTCCAGCGTACAGATGGAATGGGTAATACCTTCGATCGCATCCTCCAGCGGATGGGCGAATGCGTACATCGGGTAAATGCACCATTTGTCGCCAGTGTTATGATGCGTCGCATGCGCAATGCGGTAAATGACCGGGTCGCGCAAATTGATATTCGGGGAGGCCATGTCGATCTTGGCGCGCAGCACCTTCTCCCCATTTTGGAATTCACCGTTCTTCATGCGTTCGAATAAGTCCAGATTCTCCTCGATCGAGCGGTCGCGGTACGGGCTGTTCTTCCCCGGTTCGGTCAGCGTGCCCCGCATCTCCCGCATCTCGTCAGCGCTTAGATCGCAGACGAAGGCTTTGCCCTTCTTGATCAGCAGCACGGCGCGATCATACATCTCGTCGAAATAATCGGAGGCGAAATAGAGTCCGTCCCAGTCGAAGCCGAGCCAGCGGACATCCTCTTTGATCGATTCGACGAATTCGGTATCCTCCTTGAGCGGATTCGTGTCATCGAAGCGGAGATGCGCGCGGCCCTTGAACTCCTTGGCCAGCTCGAAATTCAGGCAAATCGACTTCGCATGCCCGATATGCAAATATCCGTTCGGCTCGGGCGGGAACCGGGTCACGATCTTCTTCACCCGGCCTTCTTCCAGATCATTCACAATAATATTGCGAATAAAATTCGATGTAGTATTGGGGTTCTCCACCAGCAATCAACCTTTCTATGTCTTCCGCTTTGTCTATTAATATACCCATATCATGGGGGGAGTTCAACTCTGATTGGCCGGGAACCAATTCTCGATAAGCGTGGCATACTCCCGTTCCGAATCGGCCTGCCGCCGCTCCACGCTTACAGCCTCCTGCTCCAGGCGCCGAAGCGTCGCCTGAACATGCCGGATTGCCTCTTCCATCCGTTCCAGCGAACGGTTAATCCGGCCCTGCACCATCCAATCGGTCAGGAATCCGTCGAATACATAGTCGGCGAAGGTAAGACCCGCGCCGATATCAACGGCCTGCGCCGTCTGCCGCAGCTTCTGCACGTCTTCCAGTTCCCGTCCGAAGCGGCGCAATCGGTGATTGGCATTGTGCAGCTCAGCCTTGGCATCGTCATAGCGGTTATGCTTGAGGTAGGTCGCAATCGTGCCGCCGCCGAGCATATCGTACCTTCCCCAATTGCGGGCGGAACGGAACTGTTCCTCGGCCCGCTTCAGGGCGCGCAGCGCGTCGCGGCCCGCCTGGATGGCCTCGTCCAGCTCGCGCTTCTCTGTCTGCAGCCGCGCCCGCCCCGAGATAATCGCGTCCAGCTCACCTGCTACGGCGCGGTCGCAGGCGCGGAGCTGGCGCTCCTTCTCCTCGATGGCCCGCTGCAGCTCCTCATCCGCCCCGCTGACGCCGATCAACTGGCGGCGCCATTCCGCCTCATCGGCCTCGGCCTGGCGGTAAGCATCCTGCGCCAGCTCATATTGCTCCTTGGCACGAACAGCCTCTTCCTCTTCCCGCTCGAGCTTGCGCTCCTTCTGTCCGAATAGCGTGAAGAAAAAATTCGCCATCGACCAGGAGCGCAGCCGTTCGACATCCTGTTCTTCCTCACGCCACCACTTTTCCAGCCGCTCCAGCTCCGCCTTGCACCGCTGACGCTCCCGCTTGGCCTCCTGCAGGCGCGTCTCGTACTTGTCCTGCAGCCTTCCGTTCAGCCGCGCCCGCTCAATGCGGCGCTGCAGTTCATGCCATGTCTGCATGCTGCCATCTCCTCCTCTTCCTGCATTCCTTACCTAATTTATACGAGAGGAACGCCGCACGGGATGCGGCCAAATCGCGCGAGGCAGGAGACAGGGGCAGGAGATAGCGCAGGCGACATGATTAGACGAGCATATTATACAGCGTCGCGTTTTTGTTCACTTCCACGTACTGGATGCCCCGCTTCTTCATCCGTTCGATAAGCGGCTTATAATCTTCGGTATGCTCCAGCTCAATGCCGACCAGGGCGAAGCCGTCATCCTTGTTATGCTTCTTGTTATATTCGAACCGGGTAATGTCATCATTCGGTCCGAGCACATCCTCCAGGAATTCGCGCAAAGCGCCGGCACGCTGCGGGAAGTTCACGATGAAGTAATGCTTCAGGCCTTCATACATGAGCGACCGTTCCTTAATCTCCTGCATCCGGTCAATATCGTTGTTGCCGCCGCTGATGACGCAGACGACATTTTTGCCGCGAATCTGATCCCGGTACAGATCGAGTGCCGCAACAGGCAACGATCCGGCTGGCTCCACGACAATCGCGCTCTCGTTGTAGAGCTGCAGGATGGTCGTGCAGGCTTTGCCTTCCGGCACGAGAATGACATCATCAAGCACCTGCGAGCAGATCTCGTAAGGAAGCTGCCCTACCCGCTTCACGGCGGCGCCGTCGACGAACTTGTCGATCGTCTCCAGCGTGAGCACTTCACGGCGTTCCAGCGCTGCCGTCATCGAGGCCGCCCCTTCCGGCTCCACGCCAATCACCCGGGTAGAGGGACTCACGGTCTTCACATACGTGCCCACGCCGGCCGCCAAGCCGCCGCCGCCAATCGTTACGAAGACATAGTCGGCCGGCACATCAAGCGACTCCATAATCTCCATGCCTACCGTGCCGCTGCCTGCAACGATATACGGATCATCGAAAGGATGAATGAAGGTGCTGCCGCTCTCTTCGCAAATGTTCATGGCCGCTTCATAGGCATCATCGAAAGTGTCCCCCGTCAAGACGACCTTGACGAACGATCCGCCGAAGCGCTTCACCTGGGTCACCTTTTGGCTCGGCGTCGTGGTTGGCATCACAATCGTGCCCTGAATCTGCAGCGCTTGGCACGAATAAGCGACTCCCTGAGCGTGGTTGCCCGCGCTGGCGCAGACGATTCCCTTCTGCAGCTCCTCTGCCGACAGATGGCGGATCATATTATAAGCGCCCCGGATTTTGAATGACCGGACGATCTGCAGATCCTCCCGCTTCAAATAGACATTGCATTGATATCTGGCGGATAAAATCGGGTCGCGCTGTAAAGGCGTCCGCACAATGACTTCCTTCAACACATGGTGGGCACGGACGATATGCTCCATCGTCACGGCCGGTGCAGGATGAGTCGTCTCCATGTCACATTCCTCACTTTCGGTCGGTATACAGTCTAGTGTTGGGCAATTGCCGGAAAAATAAAAAAACTCGCCCCTAAAAAGGGACGAGAGTTACCGTGGTACCACCCTTGTTCCGCCGAAGTCCGGATTCACTCCCGAATCCGCTTCTGCGGCGCTTGGCCGCGGCATTGCCGCGCATCCGGATAACGGCGGATGACCCGTCCGCGCTTACTGTCGGCCGCCAGGCGGCACAAGGTTCAGCACGGCATCTCGGAGAGGATATTCAGCTAGTCCAGACATCGACTCGCACCGGCCGTCGACTCTCTGCGGTCCGTATCCCAGCTTACTTGTTCTCGTCATCGATTCCAATACGGTTCATGAATTATATCCTATTATTATGAACATGCGTCCGGCTTCATGTCAATGGGCACGGTCATAATTTGTTCACCGTCCGTAAGATGCGGACATTCGGTTAGTCCTGGCCGACGGCAGCCTTAGCCGGCTGTGCGGGCTCCGCTGTCTTCCTCATCCGCAGAATCGGCAGCATGACGGCAATCCCGAACAGGAACAGAACGGCAGAGATCTCATACATGGTCGTAATGGAAGTCAAATTTTTGATCCATCCAGAGATCGACATCATGATAACCATCGCCCCCATGAACAGCGGCGTCAATATGCCGTTGACCCGGCCGATGAAGGACCCTTCCGTATTTTGCAGAATCATCGTGTTGATGCCGATCTGAATCGACGGCAGCATCAAGCCGCTGATGAACTGCGCTACGAGCGTAAGCCACAATTGAGTCGACATGCCGGCCATCAGAATGCCGATACTGCTGAACAGCATGCCGATCGCCAGCATATGCTGCGGCAGCAGCCGCTTCGATATGCCCATCGCGATGGCGCCGCCGATCATCATCGCCACGCCGTTCGTCATCATCAGATAACTCAAATTCTCCTTCGGCAGGCCAAGACGCTCCGTCACGAGAAAAGCCCCCATAGGCTGAATCATCCCGATCGCCAGCCCCGCGAAGGCGAAGCAGCCGCCAAGCGACTTCAGCAGCTTGCTTTTCATCACATAGCGCAAGCCGGCTCCAAGCTCATCCCATACCCGGGAATCCTGCTTCTTCGCTCCATCCTCCTGATTATCGCCAGGCAGGAACGTCAAGGCGATCGCCGACAACACGAAGGCCACTCCGGTCAGGACGAGCGATGTCGTAATGCCGTAATGCTGGAAGATCATCGTTCCGATAGCCGGACCGAGCACCATGAACAGCGCCACCATCGTCTGGAAGATGGACATCCCCGCCTGCATCATCTCGGCCGGAACATGCTGCTTGAACAGCTTCATGGATGAAGGCTGCGAGAACTGCGACAGAATGGCCGATACAAAGGTCGTGAAAAAAACGGCCTGCCACGATCCAAGCAGGATGGTCACCAGGACGGCGAATACGGATAAGGCGCTTAATATATCACACCATATCATGGTGCGCTTCGGGCGCCAACGGTCGGCGAAGGTTCCCCCGATGAACGAAAAGACGAAGATCGGAGCGAACTCTGCTACCGATATCATCGAGACCGCAAAGGCATCCCCGTTCGTCATCTCCATGACGAACAACAGCACCGCGAAGTTGCGGATCCAGATGCCGACTTGCATGAACAATCCCGCCATCATGATGGCTTGTACGAATCGGTTCCGGAACAGACTGAATACCGACTCGTTCTTCTTGTCAGTTGGTGCAGAATTCATGTTCATTTCCTCCCACTCTATCCTCAATGTGGATGGCTCCACTTTGGAATTTCTCTGAAAATGCCTGGTTTCTTCTCTCTGAACTCAAATAGTGTACTGTATCATCACCGCTTTTCGCAATCTTTTTGTTTCAAAAATTTTGTGTAGATGTTGGGTGCGGGACCAGCGATGTGATCCACTCCCGTTAAGGCGTTCCGGAGCGAGGAATCCAGCCGCGGCTTCTCGCTGCAGCATCGCTTCCGGACGGCCTTCAGCCATAATTCAGTGTACCGGAAAAGCGGGCATGGCTGCATCCGCAACCAGCAGGAACTTATGCTGCTTCCCTGAAATGAATATAGGCTTGGCCTACAGATGGATAGCCTCTCCGTCTCCGGACTGATCCGTTCGACTCGAGGAACGGCCCTGCCATCGCGATGTCGTTGGTTGCTGTGTGTGAGCATGCCCGCAGAACGCTATATTTAAGGAAGAGAGGCGATCCGAGAACAAGATCAAGACCTGACTGTCATAAAATGGATTACGGGAAACGTTATACATTACTCTGGTAACGTGGTAATGTTTTAATTAATTATTATCATCAAGTGAGGTTGATCTTTTACATGAATGCGGTTCTTCTCTCTCTCGCGGTATTATTCGGATTAAGCCTGCTGCGAGTCCATGTCGTCCTCGCCCTGCTCGTGTCCGCCATCATCGGCGGCTGGTCCGGAGGGATGCCGATCTCGGACACGATCGCTGCCTTCTCCGAAGGGCTGAAGGACAACGCCGGCATTGCGCTAAGCTATGCCTTGCTCGGCGCATTCGCCGCCGGGCTGGCCGAGACGGGGCTGCCTGAACGTCTGGTGCGCCGCGCGGTGCGGCTCGTCCGGGCCCGATCGGACAGCGGCCCGGTTCGCGCCTCCGTCCGGTACGGCGTATTGGCCGCGATCGCAGGCATCGCCTGCCTGTCGCAAAATGCGGTGCCCGTTCATATCGCCTTCATTCCCGTCCTTATCCCGCCGCTCCTCATGCTGTTCAATGCGGCGCGGCTGGACCGGCGGGCCGTCGCGTGCGCGCTCACATTCGGGCTGATCACGCCCTATATGCTTCTGCCGGTCGGCTTCGGTGCCATCTTCCACGATATCGTGGCAAGCAATATGACGCAGAACGGCCTGGCCGTCGATGCTTCCCTGCTGCCGAAGGCGATGCTGCTTCCGGCGCTCGGGATGATTGCGGGCCTGCTGTTCGCTATGATGATCAGCTACCGCAAGCCGCGGGACTATGCCGAGGGGGCTGCGCCCCAGCCCCAGCCGACTGCCGCACCCGATGGGGCCCCCCCTGCCGCCCGCAGCTTCGCTGCCGGAGCCGGCATCGCGGCCATCGCGGCCATGCTCGCCGTGCAATTAAGCACGGGCTCGATGATCTACGGCGCGGCCGCCGGGCTGGCCGTGCTGCTGCTCTCGCGCGTCATGCCGCGCGGCCGGGCCGATCGCGTCCTCTCCGACGGCATGCGGTCGATGGCCTACATCGGCTTCGTCATGATGTCGGCGGCCGGCCTCGGCGCGGTGCTGCGCGAGACCGGCCACATCGAGTCGCTCGTGAAGGAGGCCGTCAGCATGGTCGGCGACAACCGGGCGCTGGCAGCCATCCTGATGCTTGCCATCGGGCTGCTCGTCACGCTCGGCATCGGCTCGTCGTTCTCGACGATTCCGCTGATCGCGACCGTCTTCGTGCCGCTGTGCGTCGAGCTCGGCTTCAGCCCGCTGGCGACGATATCGCTCATCGGCACGGCTGCCGCACTGGGCGATGCCGGGTCTCCGGCTTCGGACAGCACCCTGGGCCCGACCGCCGGCCTGAA
This sequence comes from Paenibacillus thiaminolyticus, assembly GCF_007066085.1. Classification (NCBI taxonomy): domain Bacteria; kingdom Bacillati; phylum Bacillota; class Bacilli; order Caryophanales; family Paenibacillaceae; genus Paenibacillus; species Paenibacillus thiaminolyticus. Next base: position 3,418,591 of record NZ_CP041405.1, read on the forward strand.
CGCCGACGGACAGCATGATCATATATGGGACACTTGCGTGCCGACCTTCCTGCACTACAACGTGCCCCTCCTGCTGTTCGGCTTCCTCGCAGCCATGATGCTGTAGGCTGGATGGAGCCCCCGGGTCGCACGGAAGAGCCTGCTGCGCAAGGTCCTGGCTCGCAGCGCAGGCGCCTGGCAAGGCAGGCTCCTAGCTCCCGGGGCAGCTCCTCGCTGGCAAGCTCTCGCTTAGCTTGCGCAGCCAGGGCTATACGCCGTAGCAGCGCTTCGCGTTGGCTCGCAGCAGCGCCGCGGCCTCGCCGAACTCCAGGCGCTGGAGCGCGGCCCATGACGCGGCGACGTCGCGTACCATCAGCGGGAGCGTGATCTGCCCCGCAAATGGCCCTTCGAACGGCCAGGGGCCGTCCGTCTCCGTCATGACGCGGTCGGCCGGGTAGCGAAGCGCCAGCTCCCGGATCTCGGCCTCATAGGCAAGGTCCGGCGTGAACGAGATATAGTAACCGTTCCCGGCCATCCGCTCCGTCGTCTTCACGTCTCCCTTGAACCAATGGAAGTGGGCCATGCGCACACTGTACCGTTCCAGCAGATCGATGACGAGCGGCGCGTCGTCGTAGACCGCGTGCAGCACGAGCGGCTTATCCCACGCGGCAGCCCGCTGCACGAAGGCCTCCAGCAGCTCCAGATAAGCGCCGCCGGGGAAGGCTGCCTCGCTGTCCCCGGCGCGTAGGGCTTCCTGCCGCATATAATAGGGCAGGCCGACCTCGCCGATGGCGATCATCGCATCGCGGCGCTCGTCCATCCATTGCAGGAGCGCGCTCCGCTCCTGTTCCGAAGGCAGCGGCTGCTCCGGGTGGAAGCCGTACGCGGGGTGAACCCGCCCCGGATACCGCTCCGCCCAGCGCTGCACCTCGCGGCACGAGGCCGCATCCATCGACACGGCGATGACGCCGTCCAGTTCTTTCGCCTCCAGCGATTGCTCCAGCAGCGGCCGCTGCTCAGGGCCATATCCGTCGAGATGGATATGGGCATCCATGAAGCGGAGCCGCTCCGTGTTCATGGCAGTGTATCTTCCTTCCATTGTCCGCACATCTCCTCTTCCTAGTATGCATAGATGCCGGAAAACGGGGTTATCGTACGGGGAGGCAGTACGTGATTACCGTGCGTGAATGCCGTGCGCAGCTGCCAAAAGCAGCCGCCGAACGTACCTGCCGTACGTGATTACCGTCCGAGCAGCGAACCCCGCCCCCTTATGTTCCGGCTGATTCTAACTGAGTAGATTCATTTTAAACAGTTCGACTTATCTAATACTGCAAGAACGCAGTATTTTACACCGAAAACACTTCTAAATAAAGAAACTCCTGCAAAACTACATCAATTCCGTCGAATATAGGTCATTTGGGGCTGCACCTGGGAAAAATCATGTAATTTTGCAGGAATGCCATTGCAGCGATATTACCTCAAAAATAATGCTGCAATATTGCAGGATTGCTGCGGGTTGGCACGTTATGGGGGCGGATGAGACAGTATACGATCCAGACAGGCCAGCATGCGGTAGGTACATGACAGTAACTGATGCAGACAACGCAGCACGCCGCACAGGCAAAACAGTCACGCTCCAGACAGCGCAGCATACCGCACAGGTAAAACAGTCACGCTCCAGACAGCGCAGCACGCCGCACTGGCAAAACAGTCATGATCCAGACAGCGCAGCAGGCCGCATAGGCAAGACACAGTATGCGGTACTAGCCAACCTTCATCACCCGATACTCCCGATACTAAAAAAAACGCTGCGCTCCCATTCAGGCAGCGCAGCGATCAACGGCTGCAGCGATAAGCACCGGTCCTGCTCAGGACACCGCTTCTTCCGATTTGGCGCCGGAGCCCTTGCCGGCGGCATCGTCCATCATGCGCGCCTTGCCCATCAAGGCGATGCAGATGAGCGCCAGGCCGACCGGAATCAAGGCCCAGGTGAAGATGCCGCCGATCGAGTCGGCCAACGCCGCTGCCATGCTCTCCTTGACCTCCGGAGGCAGGTTGGCGCTGCCTCCGCCGCGCAGCAGCTCCTCCGGCATGATGTCGGCTGGCATCGCTCCGCCCGGCATCATGTCCTTCAGCCGTCCGCTGAACAAGGAAGATTGCAGCGAGCCGAAGACCGTAATCCCGATCGTCATGCCGAGCGAACGGCAGAAGGACGAAGTCGAGTTCGCCGTTCCGCGCTGGTGGTAGCTCATCCCATGCATGGAAGCCATCCCGAGCAAGGAAAAGGAGAAGCCGACCCCGAGTCCGGTCAGCACCATGTACAAGGTGATCAATGCGCGCGGCGTATCCGCAGACAATGTGCTAAGCGACACGATGCCTGCCGTGAACAGAATGCCCGAGACGATCATCAGCTTGCGGAAGCTCGTCTTCGCGGCCAGAATTCCGCCGATCGAGCTCGTCACGACGGAACCGATCATCATCGGCGTCAGCACGAGACCGCTATTCGTGGCCGACCCGCCGTACACGCCCTGCACGAACATCGGAATATAGACCGTCGCGATGACGAACGTGACGCCGTAGAAAAAAGCGACCCCTTGGCTGGAGGCGAACAGCCGACGCCGGAAGAGAGCGAAGGAGATAATCGGCTCCTTCGCATTCAGTTCGAACAAAATGAACGCGATCAGGAAGATGGCGAAGGAGGCAAATAACCCGATGATGAATAAAGAGTTCCATTCATATCCCTCCTTGCCGCCCAACTCCAGCGCGAACATCAGGCTGACGACGGCGACCACCAACGTAACCGCGCCGCCCCAGTCAATGCGCTGCTTCGACTTCGCCGCACTCTCCCGATAGAACTGGGCAATCAGCCACAAAGATACAATGCCGAGAGGCAGGTTGATGTAGAACACCCACTCCCAGCCGATATATTCGGTAATATAAGCGCCGAGCAGCGGCCCCGCCACACTGGAAATGCCGAACACCGCTCCGAACATGCCGGTCATTTTGCCGCGTTGCTCTAACGGAAAGACATCATAAATAATCGTAAAAGCGATAGGCATCAGGGCGCCGCCGCCAATTCCCTGGATGGCGCGGTAGATCGCCAGCATCATGATGCTGTCTGCCGTCCCGCACAGCATGCTGCCGGCCAGGAAGACGATCAGGCCGAAAATGTAAAACCGCTTGCGGCCGTACATATCGGACAGCTTCCCGAAGATCGGCATACCCGCCATGGTCGCGACCATATACGCCGAGGTGACCCAGACATACAGCTCGAAGCCTCCCAACTGGCCGACGATCGTCGGCATCGCTGTCGCGACGATCGTATTGTCCATCGCTGCCATCAGAATCCCGAGCAGGAGTGCTGCCACCACCAAGCTCAAGTTGCTCTTGTGAGCCACTATATCTCATTTCCCTCCTTGTATGTACCGCACCGGCTTCGGAAGCCGGTCCTGATTCACCCGCTATCACTTCGCTGCCGAAGCCGGGATAACTTATTATATAGCGTCAACTTTCCATTTACCAGTAAAAGTTATTCGCCTGAATTTGCCACAAAAGATGGAAATTCCTTAACGAGAGAATCTGAGAAAATCTGCGAGAATCAGGTTTATGTTCCCCCTTCCCAAGCCAAAGAGGGACGGCTCTCGCCGTCCCTCTGCCCTTATTGAAGATTCCCTCCGCCTGTCCCCTGCCGCTGCGCCTCCTGGAGCAGCCCGGCAAGCTCCCGCTTCAAGCGGAGAAAAGAATCCTCCCCCGTAAGCGCCTCGCGCCGCGGACGCGGGAACGGTACAGCCACCTCCCGCAGCACGCGCGCGGGCCGGCTTGAGAATACAAAGATCGTATCGGAGAGCAGCAGCGCTTCCTCGATACTGTGCGTAATGAACAGCACGGAGCGCCGGTGCTGCTCCCACAGGCCGATGAGCCAGCGCTGCATCTCGCTGCGGGTTAAGGCGTCGAGCGCGCTGAACGGCTCGTCGAGCAGCATCAGCTCATGCGGGCTCATCAGAGCGCGCAGGAACGCGACGCGCTGCTGCATGCCGCCGGACAGCTCGTGCGGATACGCCCGCTCATAGCCGGACAAGCCGATATTCGCCAGCCATTGCCGCGCCTCCGCGCGGGCCTCCTTCTTCGGCCGGCCGCCAATTTCCTGGGCCAGCATGACGTTCTGCTCCACTGTCCGCCATGGGAAGAGCGCCGGCTGCTGAGGCATGTAGCCGACATGTCCCGTCCGGCCCGCTACCTCTTGCCCGTTCATCCGGATATGGCCGCCATCCGGTCGCAGCAACCCTCCGATCAGATGGAACAAGGTGCTTTTGCCGGAGCCGGAGGGGCCGATGATGGAGACGAATTGGCCCTGCTTCACCTGCAGCGACACGTGGTCCAGCACCTGCAGCCGTCCTTCGCCGCGGCCGTTCGTCCCCGGATAGGACATGTCGACCTCGTCCAGCTCCAGAGCAGGCGGCGGCGCGGAAGCCAGCCCGGCAGCTTCTCCGAGTGGTTCGGCCAAGTTGGCCATTGCCTTCATAGCGCTTCCCTCCCTCATTTCTCGTACTCCTCGGGCCGCCAGCGGATGACCATCCGCTCCAGCAGGCGAATCGCTCCGAACATCGCCAGACTGAGCAGAATGATGACGACGATGCCGAGGAACATCCGGTCGACGCGGTAGGCCGCTTTTTGCAGCATCATATAATAGCCGATGCCCCGATCCGTTCCGAGCCATTCCGCGATCACCGCTCCCATCACGCTGTAGGTGGCGGCGATCTTCAAGCCCGAGAAGACGGAGGGCAGCGCGTGCGGCAGCTCCAGCTTCCAGAACAGCTGCGCCCGGGTCGCCCCCGTCATGCGCATATAATGAAGCATCGTCCGATCCGTCTGGGTCAGGCCGTCCAGGGCGGCGACACAGACCGGGAAGAAGCAGACGAGCGCGATGACGACTACCTTCGGCAGCAGGCCAAAGCCGAACCACAGCATCAGCAAGGGCAGCAGCGCAATCGTCGGCACGTTCTGGCTCAATATAATGAGCGGATAGATCGCGCGCTTCAGCCAAGGAAGGGGATGGAGCAGGCAAGCGAGCGCCAGGCCGATCCCCGCTCCGGTTCCGAAGCCGATCAGCATCAGCTTCAGGGTAGCCAGCGCGTGCAGCAGAATGCCGCTGCCGTTGGCCGCCGCTTCCCGCGCAATATCAAGCGGGCTCGGAAGCATCCATTTCTCCACATCGAACAGCATGACGCCAATCTGCCACGCCAAGATGAACAGCAGCAGGGCCGCCACGGGCGGTCCCGCCGTTGCAAGCCGTCTTTTCATCCCGCCGCCACCTTCCTGCACGTTCCTGCCGCACCTATGCCGTTCTTCCTCCTCATGCCAACTCCTCCTCTCGCTGCTGATCCCGCTCTTTATGCCGATCCCGGCTCGAATCATTCGTCCCGGAGAGGGCACACCCTTGCACGGATTATCCGCCCTCAATTATCTAACGCCATCATCGCCCGCTGTCATCGCCCGTTCCCTGAGCAGCGTCTGCCTCAGGCTTCAGGCAGGAACTCATTCGTGAACGCCTTGTCGATATCGATTGGCTTCTCCATCAGCTTGTTCTGCAGGAGCCAGTTCGTATAGTTATCCCACACTTCCCGCTTCTGCTCTCCCCAACGCGGGGCATCGTCGCGGTATTTCGGGCTGAGCCAGCGCTGGCTGGCCATAACCAGCTCCTTGTCCAGGTCAGGCACCTGCTTCAATAAAATCTCTGCCGCCTGCTCCGGATTGTCAATCGCATACTGATATCCCCGGGAGACCGCCCGCATGAATGCCTTGACCAGCTCGGGATCGGACTCGATCAGCTTCTCGCTTGTGGCGATGACCGGGGTGTAGTAGTCGAGCGCATCCGAATATTGATTGACATACATCATATCGATCGGCTCGTTGCGCAGCTCGGCCTCAATGCCCGTCCACCCGTAGAAGATCCAGGCGAAATCAATATCTTTTTTGACCGCCGTAAAAAAGTCGGCAGAGCCCATATTGATATTCTTGATCTTGTCGTAGTCGGCGCCCTCCTGCTGCATGAGCGTCCGCAGCACCATTTCTTCCACGGGCGAGCCCCAGCCCCCGTACGTCTTGCCTTCGAAATCTTGTGGCGACGTAATATGCTTGTCCTTCGGGGCAGCGAACCCGGACGTATTATGTTGAATAATGGCCGCCAGAGATACGATCGGCACATTCTGCGTGCGCGCCAGCGTAATGCTTTCTTGCACGCTGACCCCGAATTGCGCGGCGCCGGACGCGATCATCGCATCGGCTCCGCCCGTGCCGGGCTGGATAATGTTCACTTTTAGCCCTTCCGCTTCGAAGTACCCCTCTTGCTGGGCGACATACACCCCGGTATGGTTCGTGTTCGGCGTCCATTCCAGCACGAACGTAATCTCGCGCAGTTCCTTCGGCGCTTCGGCGCCTTGCCCCCCGTCTCCTTGCGGCGTCGGGGCAGCGCCTCCTCCCCCGCAGGCTGTCAACATGAACATGAGCGCCAAGGCAAGTCCAAGCGCTCCTCTTTTTACTGCACGCATGCTTCTCATCCTTCTTCCTCTTCCCCTTTCCGATTCGCCCGTCAGACGGGCGGTACAGATGGCCATGCTCTCTATCTGGCAAAAGATCGGTTGACCCGGCAAGAATACGCCCTGCCAAGGCCCCTCCCTCTTGAGCGGCCGCGTAAGACATTGCGCGGATCCAAAAAAGCGCCCCTCATCGGGGCGCTTACGCTATCCATTACCTATGCGCATGCATGGCGGCAGATCGAACTGAACGGCGCGTTCCATGCAAGAGCAATCCGTCTGCACGACCGCGTCTTGAACACGAATGCGGTGCATCGGAATCTCCGACCACAAAGGAACACACCCACCGTTCGGCGTGGTGCGACGCCATTCTCATTCCTACGCTGGCATTACCCAGATCAGGTGTAAGGGTCAGTATCTTCACGGGATACGATCTCAGCCGGCCTTATTCCAGCCCCCCCTAGTATGCATATTCAGTTGCCGTGTCACCTGCAATTATATCCCTGCTTCGCTCCCTTGTCCAGTCGTTAGGCAGCACCAGAAGCGCATGTTCCATGCCTGCCCTGTGACGAAGCACATAGCGAGCCGCCTTCAGCTCGGTTACCATATCCCCGGGAGGGATGTCTTTATGAAAAAACGACTTGTATGGGTTGGAGCAACCGCGATCGCCCTCATCTTCGGAACTGCGGTATATGCTTCCGGTTCCGGCAGCGACGGCAGCGGCTACGACCAAATGCTCCCCCATATGAAGCAGATGCACCCGGACATGACCGATACCCAGCTGGAGCAAATGGTTCAACACTGCCACGGCGCGGATCGCGAAGCTGTCCGCAGCCAAGGCATGATGCGCAGGGGCATGATGCATGATCAGATGATGCAGAACCGACACTGGTATTGATTGGTTCATCAATCATCAAATGAAGCAAGGGGTTCCAGCCGGGAATAGACGGAGGAACCCCTTTTTGGTGCGGTGAACAGGGACATGGACTGCGCTAACGGGGTTTTGACGTTCTGCTATGAACGGACTTTCTCCAGAAAACGTTCCATGTGAAACATGGCGCAATTTGTCAAAAATGCTCGCCGGCCAGCCTGTCTTTTTCCATTCACAAAAAAGCCGCCCGACTCCGCATCTTGTGTGCGAAGCCAGGCGGGTATCTCTCCTGCAACTAATCATCTGTCCATGCTGCGTTCCGCGCCAGCGGACGATTCCATTCCCGGCACGCGGAAGCTTCTCGCCCAATACAAAAACGGCGTTGACGCTACCGACAGCAGCAGCTTGACGACATAGGTCGTCAACAAAATTTGAATCCACACATCCCATTCGTAATAGCCGGCAAACGCGATCGTGCAGAAGACGAGCGAGTCCGCCAATTGGCTGATTCCCGTGCTCCAGTTGCTGCGAATCCATAGCTGGCCCGACTTGGGAAACCGTTCCCGCAGCATGCTGAACAGCTTGACGTCGAGAAATTGACTGACGAGATAGGCAGTCAGGCTTCCTGCGGCGACCCGCGGCATCAAGTCGAAAATATGCGCCAGCGACGCCTGCGCCGTCTGGGCAATCTCATCTCCTTGCGGAATGAAGGCCAGGGCCATCTGCATGATAATCGTCGTCATGATGAGCATGAAAAATCCAAACCAAACCGCGCGGCGCGCTTCCTTCGGTCCATATTTCTCGTTCAGCAGATCCGAGGTCATGAACAGGCTGGCATTGGCCGCGTTCCCCAGCGTCATCACGATGCCGAACATCTCGATCGTCTTGCCGACCTGAATATTGGCGACGATGGTCATGACGCCGACCCAGGCGAACAAGCCATTCTTGCCGAACAAACGGTAGCACAGCAGAAAAAAGCCGAAATTGGCAAGGACAAACAATATCCCCCATATAAAATTGAACATTCGGTATTCCCCCTAGTTTTGATTACGCGGGATGGTTGCGAACCGCGGTGTGATGGCACACAGGGGTATACTTTACCATAGACCAGGTCAATTGCCAATGCCCACAACTCCCTGCTTTCCTTCCCTCACTCTCCTCGTCCGGCCTGCCGCCCGTCATTTGCGCAGCAGTTTATTCGCCTTGTCCGTCGCCGCCTGCAGCGCTTCGTCGGGTGTCGCCTGGCCGAGGATGACCCGTTGAATCTCGGTCATGATGACCTCCTGCAATTCCTTATAACCGGGGACCATCGGACGCGCCTTGCCATATTGGAGCTGATCGATCGCGACCTTGAAGTTCGGATCTTTGACAAAGGCCTCTTTCAAGGTGTCCGACTCCAGCGCGGCCTTGCTGACCGGCATATACCCCGAGCCTTGGGACCAGCGAATCGTCTGCTCCGGAGCGGTCATCCACTGAATGAACTTCCACGCCGCCTGCTTCTTCTCCGGGGACGATGCCGCCAGCACGGCCAGGTTCGCGCCGCCCGTCGGAGCGCCATAGTCCTTGTTAGCCGGCAGGAAGGCGGTCCCGACCTCGAATCCGGCCGTCTCCTTCAAGCCCTTCAGATCGCCCGTCGACGTGAAGATCATGGCTACCTGCCTGTTGACGAAGTCCTGCTTAGCCACGTCCCAGGCGTTGTATTTCTCGCCCGGCGGATTCTTCATGATGCCTTCCTTAATCATGCGCGACCAGAATTCGAGCGGCGCCTTCCCCGCTTCGTTCAAAAGCGCAAGCTGCTTATTGTCCTCCGTCAATATGCTGCCGCCGCTCTGAAATACAAGCGCTTCATAGAACCAGATGTCGATCGGCGTGGAGAAGCCGTAGCGAACCGTCTTCCCCCCTTCCTGCTTCGTCAGCTTGCGGGCGAATTCCTCCAGCTCCGCCCATGTCTTCGGGCCCTCCGGGTTGAGCCCCGCCTCCTTCAGAAGCGTCTTGTTCACGTAGAGCAAAGGCGTCGAACGGTTGAAGGGGATGGCGTACAGCTCATCCTTCCAGTAGGAGTTGCCCATCAGCCCGTCGATATAGTCTGTCTCCGCGCCTTGCGTATACGGCGACAACGGCTCGATAACGCCCGCGTCCGCGAACGCCCCGACCGAAGCGACCTCGATCATCGTGACATCAGGTTGATTGCCTGCCGCGACGGCGGCCAGCACCTTGGAATGGTTCGTATAATAATCGCCCTGATAGGCCGGTCGGACGAACACTTGATCCTGAGACGCATTGTAGTCAGCCGTCATCGCTTCAATCAGTTCGCCATTCGCCCCGCCCAGGGAGTACCAGAAGTCAATCTCTACAGACGTGCCAGCAGCCGGTTCGGAAGCGGTCTGCGCCGCCGGCGCCGGGGCAAGGCCCCCTTTCTGAGAATCCGCTCCGCTTCCCGAGGACGTGCCTGCTGCCGTCCCGCCGCAGCCGGACAACAATGCCGCCGTCCCCATCATCATCGCCAGCACGGCTGACAGCATTCGCTTCCCACGATAGACCTTCGAATTCATCCTTCTTCATCTCCTTCACGATTGATTGATGCGCGATTGATTGATGCACGATTGTTAGATGTGTGAATGTTTGATGTGTGATTGATTCCTGCAAGAAGCTTTATTTGGTGGTATACACGAAAGCCTTCATTATATGCCGCTGTGCCAGCACGAATAGCAGCAGCGCCGGAACGACAAGCATCAGATTGCCCGCCATCAACACATTCCACGCACTGATGCCTTCCGTCTCCTTCAGCATCGCAATGCCGACCGGAAGCGTCCGCATCGCGGCTTGATTCGTCATAATAAGCGGCCAGAAATAATCATTCCAGTGGTAAATGAGGCTGAACAGCGCAAACGTCGTCACGGCAGGCTTCGCCATCGGCAGCGCGATGCGCCACATTATCGTCCATTCGGTGGCATGATCGAGCCGGGCCGCCTCCATCATATCTTCCGGTATCTGCATGAATGCTTGCCGGATGAGGAAGATGCCGAAGGCGCTCGCGCCGAAAGGAAGAATTAACGCCCACAGCGTGTTGATCAGATTCCACCCGCTCATCTGCACATAAATAGGAAGGAACACGACCTGCGACGGGATCATGAGCGCCAGCAGCACGAGGCTGAAGAGCACTCCCCTTCCCTTGAAGCGGAAGCGGGCGAAGGCATAAGCCGCCGGAATGCCGGTAAACAGCTGCAGTGCCAAAATGCTGACGGCAACAATCACATTGTTCAGCACATAGCGGCCGAACGGACCCGAGTTCCATGCCGCCGCGAAATTGTCCCATCTCCATTCCTGCGGGATCCACGCCGGCGGGAATTGCAGCACCTCCGGCTTCGATTTGAAGGCGGTCACGAGCATCCACAGGAACGGAAAGAGAAACATGCCTGCTATCAATGCGAGCATGAGGCCTTCCAGCAAGCGGAACGGCCATCGGCGGACCAGATTGTGCATATTGGCTGCCTCCTTTTCTTGCTTTTAGTGGTAATGGACCCGGCGCCCGAGCAGAGCGAAATGCGCGAGCGTCACCAGTCCGACGGCGGCCAGCAGCAAGACCGATCCGGCAGCGGCATAGCCGCCGTTGAAGAACTCCATCCCTTGCTCGTAAATGTAGTAGACAAGCATGTTGGTGCTGTTCACGGGGCCGCCTTGAGTCATGATGCTGATCGTGTCGAAGACCTGAAAGGAGCTGATCGTATTCATAATGAGAAGGAAGAACAGACTTGGCGACAAAAGCGGAATCGTAACCTGGCACACGACGCGCCAGCGTGAAACGTTATCCAGCAGGGCGGCTTCATGAATCTCGCGCGGGATGCTCTGCAAGCCGGCAATCAGCACGATCATGTTGTAACCCACTCCCTTCCAGAGCGCGACGAGAATGAGCGAAGGCAGAGCAGTGCCCGGATCCGCGAGCCAAGGCAAGCCGGGAAGGCCGAATGCTTCCAGCACGCTGTTCAGCAGGCCGTACTGGGGATCCATCATCCACAGCCACAAGATCGATATGGACACGAGGGAGATGATATGCGGGCTGAACAGCATGCCCTGAATGAGCCCGAATCTCCGCGCCGGACGGTTCAGCCACAAGGCCAGAAGCAGCGCCAGAAGCAGTCCAAGGCCGACGGTAGCCGCCGTGTATATCGCCGTATTGGCGATTACATGGGCGAAGTCGGGATCCGCGAACAGATCGCGGTAATTGGTCCAGCCGTACCAGGAGCGGCTCGACAGATTGAGCAGGGACCAGTCGAAGAAGCTGAGAACAAAGACGGACAGCATCGGATAGAAAAAGAACAACGCGAGGAACAGAAAAGCCGGGCCGATATAAGCGTAGGGCCGGATTCGCTCCCAGAGGCGGCGGCGCCGGACGGCAGCATCTTGCTCCTGCACAGCCTTCCGTGTCCGCTCCGCGGACAGCAGCGCTCCCCGACCGGGCATTACAGTCGATTTCACGATAGGCACCCCCCAATCATTAGCTTCGCAGCGGCATGCTGCCAGTCCATGGACGCTTACCGCATGGAATAAGAACAGCCTGCCATCTTCCCCAGCATAGCGAAGAAATGTAAAGCCAGTATTAGAGGCTTGTAAAGGGATCCTGCATTTCATGCAAAGAAATGATGAAGCCGCAGGGCAGCGAAACGCTCCAGCCCCGAGACGAGGAGTTCGGCATCGGCGAGCGTGCAAATTCCGTAAACCGTGGTTGCCCTGCCCGAATCTGGTGTAAATATGGTGAATAAGCTGGAGCGAATAAGCATTGCGGTTTCGTTCCCGATTGTATAAGATGGGAGAAAGTTCGAAACAATAAGAAAAAAACATAAGAAAAAACACAATTTTAATATTTTTAAATTTTAGGGTTGACTGTGACATATATCACATCTAATATTTGGTCTTGATGTTACAATCATGGTGTAAAACGGTTAGTTAAATTTTTCACAAAGTATTTTTGAACAATGAAAAGAATGAAAAGGTGGGGACGGGTTATGAAAAAGAAACTTGCATTGCTTTTGTCTGCTGTCTTGGTAGTAGGTATGCTGGCAGGCTGTGGAGATAAGAAAGAGGAAACGGCACCGCCAACCGAGACGGAGACAACGGCTCCGGGGGCAGAGCAAGGCCAATTTAAGGATGGCACATACCATGCCGAAGCTGGCGACTTCGATGAGAAATCCGGTTGGAAAGATACATTGGATATCACTGTTAAAGACGGTAAAATTGCAGAAGTGAACTGGGACGCCGTGAACAAAGAAGGCGGAAAAACGAAAAAAGAACTGGGCGAAGAGTACGGCATGAAGAAAGCCGGTTCCGAACTGGAATGGAACGAGCAAGCGAAGAAGATGGAGGATGAGCTGATTGCGAAGCAAGATCCTGCCGCTATCGCAGTGAAAGACGATGGCACCCAGGATGCAATCTCCGGCGTATCCATCCATGTCAACGGCTTCGTGAAGCTGGCTGAGGAAGCTCTCGCTTCGGCTAAGTAATCTAGCTTCGATTCAGGATTGAATATAGAGCTCCGCAGTAAGAGAGTACGGTGGCCTACGGGCACAGATGACGCTGATGGCCTTCATCCTTGCTCTCCTGCTGTCGGGGCTCCCTTCATGATATGGTTTAATTTTGAACCAACGCAATTCATACTACATCGTTACGCAGGGGTGAAACCATGAAAGAGATCGTTGTGTTGGGCGCAGGCTACGGCGGCGTCCTGACGGCGAAGAAGCTGGCCAAACGCTTCAAGAAGGATCAAGATATCCGAATTAGGCTGATTGACCGCAAGCCGTTCCATACGATGATGACCGAGCTGCACGAGGTCGCTGCAGGACGGGTTGACGAAGATGCCATCAAGATGGACCTGAAGAAAATTTTCGCAGGCCTCAAGGTGGAGATCGTCCTCGACGAAATCACGAACATTGATTTCAAGAGCAACAAGCTTCAGGGAAAACGTGACACGTATAAGTACGACCATCTTGTTATCGGTACCGGTTGTAAGCCGTCATTCTTCGGCATTCCGGGCGCAGAAGAGCATTCCTTCTCGCTGTGGTCGTTCGAGGATGCGGTGAAGCTGAAGCAGCAGATCCGCCAAATGTTCATGGACGCTACGAAGTTAAGCGATCCGGACAAGCGCAAGCAAATGCTGACCTTCGTCGTCGTCGGCGCCGGCTTCACCGGCGTGGAAATGATCGGGGAACTGGCGGAATACCGCGAGCAGCTGTGCAAGGAATTCTATGTCGATGAATCCGAAGTTCGTCTCGTCGTGGCCGATATGGCACCGAAGATTTTGCCGATTCTGCCGCAGAATCTTATCGACAAAGCGGATAAGTATCTCCGCAAGATGAAGGTCGAGATCATTACCGGAACGAAAATCTCCGGCGTGACCCCGAACTCGGTTATTCTTGGCGAGGACAACGAGATTAAATCGAGCACGGTCATCTGGACGGCCGGGGTCGAAGGCTCCGATCTGGTTGGCAATCTCGACGTGCAGCAGCAGGGCCGCAAGCGCATTTTGACCAATGACAAGCTGCAGTCCGTTGATTATGACAATGTGTATGTTGTCGGCGACAACATCTTCTATATTCCGGAAGGCGAAGAGCGGCCAGTTCCGCAAATGGTCGAGAACGCCGAGCACTCCGCCGGCCTCATCGCCCACAATCTCGTATGCGACATCAAGGGCGGCACGCAAAAATCGTATAAGCCTGCCTTCCACGGCACAATGGTCTCCATTGGCGGACGCTATGGGGTTGCCGCCGTCGGAACGCCGAAGAAGCTGTTCCATTTCTCCGGCTTCCTGGCCATGTTCTTCAAGCATATGATCAATATCGTGTACTTCTTGCAAGTACTCGGCTTTAACAAGATCTGGACTTATCTCATGCACGAGGTCTTCCATATCGAGAACCGCAGAAGCCTCGTTGGCGGCCACTTCTCCAAGCGTTCGCCGAACTTCTGGCTCGTGCCGCTTCGCATCTATATCGGTGTCATGTGGTTAATGCAAGGTTGGGAAAAGGCGGCGAAGCTGCTGAAGGATCCTTCCCAAATGTTCTTGATTCCGCCAAAAGCAATGGATGGCGTCACGGCGGCTACGGAAGCGGTCGATGCAGTCCATTCGACCGTAGACGCCCAGACGGCCGCATCGGCCGTAGAGGGAGCAAGTACGGCTATCAAGGCCATTCCGGTGCCGGATTTCCTCAAAAGCATCGTCGATTGGTCGATGGATCTGATGTTCTATACGAGTGACGGCGGCTACACGACGATGGCTTATCTTTTCCAAGGCTGCATGGTAGCGGCTGAGGTTATCTTCGGCATTATGCTGATTCTGGGCTTGTTCACGGCGATCTCCGCGATCGCAACATGCGCGATGAGCGTCATGATCTACACGTCCGGAATGGCTCCTTACGAGATGTTCTGGTACTTCTTCGGCGGCATCGCGCTGATTGGCGGTTCCGGCAGCACCTTCGGCTTGGATTACTACCTGTACCCTCGCCTGAAGCGAATCTGGAAGAAGATTCCGATCGTGCGCCGCTGGTACCTGTATACCGATTAATCGGGACCCGGGCAATATAACATTCATTGACAACGGCAAAGTAATGTGTCCCTGTGTCACATTACTTTGCTTATTTCTACAGGGAAGCGGGGGGTTCCCATGAACCGGCAACTTATGAAGGATACGATGCAGATGCTTGAGCAAGAGCTTCCGCCGCTGGCTGGCATCCACATAACGGCAGGCTCGGACGAGCGCTACCTGTCCGATATGGCCCGGACGCTGGACGCTTACGATATGAAGGCGCAGGAACGGCGCGTCCTGTTAGGCTGCTACTGGCTGCTGCGTCAAGCGATGCGAACGCATCACCATGTACCCCAAGATGAGCGTCTGGCGGGAAAGGCGGTGCTGGACGGCGACTTCTTGCTCAGTCTGTACTACCAGTTCGCCGCGCGTCACGGGTTAACCGAGCTGATAGCCGATATGGCTACAGTCAACAAGCGGATTCAGATACGGCGGGCAGAGGGAAAAGGAACGGAATCGGAGCTGCACCGGCAGATGTCCCGGTTCCTGATGAAGCGTTACAAGCAGGTCGCGTATGAAGTCATTTGACGGCACGCTGCATGAACGCCTGCATATCCCGCTCGCCCGCATCAACCGCGACCTGGAACGCATTGTGCTGCATGACCCGGATGTATCCTCCCGATCCATTGTCGCGCTCAGCGTCATGGATCTCATCCGCGCTGGAGGCAAGCGTCTGCGGCCGATCATGACGATCGTCGGCAGCCGGTTCGGCTCCCGTCCGGAGGCGGACAGCGTCTATCAATTGGCCGCGATGATCGAAATGGTTCACGCCGCCTCTCTCGTTCACGATGATATTCTGGATCAGGCGGAGACGCGGCGCGGACAGCCTGCCCTGCATCACAAGACCGGCATCTATTCCGCGGTCCATATCGGGAATTATATTATGTGCCGCGTCATGGAGCTCGCCGCCGCTAACGGGCAGGAGGCAGAGAAATATATTCACGAGCTGGCCTCGGTCACGACGACCCAGCTCTGTCTCGGAGAATACCAGCAGATGGAGCAGCGCTTCAATCTCGATATCCCGCTCGAGGCCTATTGGGAGAAGACCCGGAACAAGACCGCCCTGCTGATGGCCACCTGCCTGGAGCTGGGCGCCAAGGCCGCCGACGCCGGCCCGGATGTCGTGGAGAGCCTATACCGGTTCGGCGAGCTGCTCGGCATGGCCTTCCAGATTCGGGACGACATCATGGACTTCACGGCGACCGCCGAGGAGCTGGGCAAGCCGGCAGGCACTGACCTGCGGAACGGTCATGTCACCCTGCCCGTCATGATGGCGATGAAGGACGAGGCCACAGCAAGCAAGCTGCGCCAGCTGCTGCGCCCGGACGCCTCCGAAGCGGCGCTGGACGAGGCAATCGAGCTCGTCCGGCAGAGCGGCGGCCTGGAGGAAGCGCTGGCGGTGAGCCATCGATTCATGAAGCAGGCCTGGGACGTGACGGAGCAGCTGTCCGCAT